>CAYXBX010000016.1:0-14621 GCA_964463445.1 uncultured Planctomycetia bacterium | reverse complement strand
CCTTAAGAAAAGACGAAACCAAAGATATGTTCTTATCCTTATTATGCAAAGGCATTTTGCCTAAACGAATTAAAGGAGTATGTTTTTTAATCCTTAAGATGAACGGCAACAAAGAATGTTTAAAATCAATCATTAAATCATACCCCCCTTTTAGCTTCCCACAGAATTTTCTCTTATCCTTTATCGGCCAGTGTTTATCATAAACAACCACATCATCAATAGGACTGTAACGGGATAGAAAGTCGTGCGTGTAAGAAGAGGCGATTGCTGTCATCTGGCTCTGCGGGTAACTTGCCCGTATAAGGTCAATCGCAGGAAAAGTAAGAATTATGTCGCCTATGTTTGTGGGAAAATTAATAAGAATTTTTTTAATCATCTTTTTTTTCTAGAATACTCCGTACAGTCTCCGCTACCTCCTCCGGTTTAACTGAACGCATACAGATAAAATCCCGCTTGCAACTCTTAACATAGCAGGGAACAGAACAGGTGGTATTCCGAAAAATTATTTTCCCTTTTGTTGAGGAACGCGGAGAAGTAAGAAAAGGACTGGTAGCTCCATATATTCCTACATAAGGCGTTCCTACAGAAGCAGCAATATGCAAAGGCCCAGAGTCTCCTGACACCACCACGTTCATCTTTCTATAAACTGCCGCCAGCTCTAAAATGGTTGTCTTCCCTGAAAGATTAATAACAAATTCCTCCTTCTCAAAGCGTGGAAAATAAATCTTATGATGAGAGCCAGTAATAAAAAATTTGACCATCCTTAATTTATCATGCACAAGGTGGATGAAACGCTCAAAATAATCAAGAGGCCAATCCTTAGGGGGCCAGTTGGTAGAAGGGCTTAAGGCAATACGGAAATCATCTCCTTTTATGTACTCCTTCAACAAAACCTCTGCCCGTCTGACTGCACCATCGCAAATGTAGATACGACTGTTCTTATTCTCGAAGGGAATACCATAATCTTCCACCACCTTCAGGTAATAATCCTGCTTATGGAGAGAATCTTTATTAACCACAGGAATTCTATGCGTCAAAAGAAAGGCCCGCTTCGGATAAGCATAACCGACGCGTTGTTTAATACCCGCAAGATAACACAAAAATGTACGCGTAAAAGAACGGTGAAGAAGAAAGACAATATCATAACTGTCCCTACGAAGAGCAGAAACAAATTTGATTTTTTCTCGAATACTACGGTGAGAGCTCCTCTCATCAAAAATAATTAGTTTATCCACATAAGGGTTACCGATAAGCACATCATGGCAACGCCGAGGCACTATAAAGGAAAGAAAACTATCTTTGTATGCCTGTTTTATTGCTTCTGCAATTGGGGTTATAAGTACCACATCCCCCACCCAGTTAGGAGCAAAGACAAGAATATGCATAATTCTTTAACCACCTAACGTTTCTCGATAAACATCTATGAATTCCTTAACCCTTTTTGAGAAGTCAAAGTTATTCTTCACCTGCTCTCTGCTGTTTTGACTTATACGCATCTTAAGATTTTCATCTTCTAAAATGGTTATAACTGCATCTGCAATGGCATTAACATCCCCCACAGGAACACGTAAACCCGTGTTCTTGTGGTCAACCAGTATACGCAATCCTCCTGTATCAGATACTACACAGGGAATTCCGAAATACTGCGCCTCAAGCACAGATAGCCCTAAAGGCTCCTCCCGGGAAGGAAGACAAAAGACATCAAGGGAAGATAAAAAAGAAGATAAAGGAATCTGTTTCAAAATGGTAACGGATTCTTCTACCCCTATACTCTCTGCTAAAGATAAAAGTGCTCTTTCTTCTTTTCCCTCTCCTAAAATATACAGATGCGCTTCGGGGAAACGTTTAAGTACTCGCTCCATACTTTTAATAAGGTAATCAAACCCTTTTACAGAAGAAAGACGGCCTGAAGCGCCAATACGAGGATATCCTTTAAGACTAACAGAAACAGAGTTGTTATCTGCCAGCTCTTCAATATCAATCGCAGAAAGAATAACTTTCACCTTCTTGGGGTCAGCGCCAAAAAACTTAATAAGGTCACTACGCACATAAGGAGTAATTGCTATTGCTAAATTTCCTTGTGCCTTCAATACTCTTCTTGCCCAACGGCGGTAATGCTTTTGGTAGAACCCGTGAAAATTTGCAACATAAGGAGTGCCGGTAAAGAAAGAAAATAAATGTGCTGCTACATGGGTAACGCGTGTATGAGCATGAATAATATCGAAGGGAAATTTTTTCCTTATTAAAAAGAGTTCAACCACCGCTAAGAGAACCTTAAAGGAAACTTCACTCTTTGTCCTTATGTTTAGCCTAAAAACAGGTATATCCAGCTTTAAAAAATCATCCTGCCGACTCCCCCCACTCGAAGCCACTGCAACAGAAATCCCTTCTCTTTTAAGATAGCGCGAAAGAGTATATGTGTATGTAGTAATCCCCCCAATATCAAGATGAGTAAGAAGCTGTAATACTTTCATACCAGGTTAATACTTCTTGACTTACATTAATCTTAGCTAATTAAGAATCAGAATGAATACCAAACAGTAAGAAACACATCAACCAAGAGGTGTTAACAACAGCTAAAATAACTCTCTCTACACCAATCACTATTTCCTATATGATGTTTTCATTTAATTCTATCACGGCGCTTATTGGATTCTCTATTCTTACTGTCTCGCAAGTAATACTTCATCCGGGAGAAAACTTCACGGGGATAAATTTCTCTCATGCACTTATTGTGACGGTAAGGACATCTTTGCCTGTAACAGAAAGAGCAATCCATTTTTTTATAAATAACCTCAAGCTTCTTACTAGCCACAGTATGCCTGGAAGGATTTGTTGGCCCAAAAAGGGCAATAGTAGGAACCCCTAAACACTGGGCAAGGTGCAAAGAAGCAGTATCAGGGGTTATAAATGCTTCAAGGTGCCTTATTACCCTCACAAGTTCGCGTAAACCTGTCCTGCCACAGAGATTAACTATCTTCCCTCTAACTGAACTCTCAATTTTACGAGAAACCTCTTTTGCACTGCTGTCTCCAAGAAGAACTACACGGAAGGAGGGAAGTTGATTGTAAATCATCTCAATAAGCTTAATTATATATTCCGGGGGCCAGTTTTTTGTCTCCCATTTTCTTGACGCAGAAACATTTATACCTACATACCTATAAGTTTCATCTAACAAAGAAACCCCGCCGTCGGGCAAATTCCAGAAGGTAAGTTCTTTCTTTTTAAACTTTATCCCCACAAGTTCTAAAATCCTTTCCTGGGAAGAAAGAGGATCCACAGACTTATCCTCTGGAAAAGGCCTCCTGTGAGTAAGAAGAAACCCTAATTTGCGGGAAAACCCGAAGGATCTGCGAGGAAAACTCAAGAAAGCAATAACATGGGAGGCAAGATTGTTTTGAAAATCAATTATATAATCAAAGTTTAATCGGCACAGTCTCCCAGAAATATTTACCAGCGACGAAATCTTCTTATAATCGCTATCTAAACCAATAATTCTATCTACAAAAGGACAACCGTGGAATAAAGAAGCATATTTTTTCAATACAAGAAGAGTCAACTCACTTTGAGGGTATTTTTCTTTAATCGCTTTAAGAGAAGGTATGACGAGAATAATATCTCCCAAGGAAGAAATCTTTATAACAAGAATCCTCTTAAGATTCTTTGCTTCCATATACACTTTTCTTGTTCGTTCAGCGCACTCACCCAGAACATACTCCCTTTCTACCCTTTTTCTTGCATTTATAACTATCCTTTCTACGAGGCGTCTGTTTTCTAAAAATTCCATTATTGTATCCTTGAGCGCCTCATCATCACGAGGAGGAACCAAAAAACCATTCTTGCGGTGTTCAATAATCTCTGGGAAAGCACCTACTTTTGTAGCAATTACAGGCACTCCTACTGCCATTGCCTCAATAATTACTCTTCCAAAGGATTCCTCTACTACAGAAGGAACAACCAATACACTAGCCTTTCTAAGCATATCTTCTACATCAGAACGATATCCTAAAAACCTAACATAGTAATTTAAAGAATAACGCTGCAGAAGACTCTTAAGATAATTAAGATATCTTTTCTTCTTGCCAGTGGCTTCTCCTACAATGTCCAACCGAACATAAGGATTCACCCTAACTATGCGCCGCATAGCTCTTATAAGGTATTCGTACCCTTTCGAAGGGCTAATCCTTCCTATACTCAACAAAGTAACGTTCCTTGTCGTATCTCTCTTTGGCGCAAATTTAAACTTTTCTAAATCTACCCAGCGGGGAATAATTCTAATTCTACTGTAATCCACGCAAAACGACTCCTGCATGTGCCGAGCGATAACCTTGGAAGGGCATATTACAAACTTCCCCCACCCCATTATACTACTTAAGAAATGAGAAGAGTAAAAACCATGAGCGGTAGTTATAAACTCCACATCACTTTTGCGTGTAGCCATAAAAGCAATCCACGCCGGCACCCGAGACCTGGCATGCACAACATCTATGTTTTCTTCTTTAATAATTTTGCGTAGTTTTCTTACAGAAAGAAGGGTAAAAGGAGACTTCTTATAAACATTCAATTTGTAATGCTTTGTATTCAGACGTTTCAATTCATGAGTAAGCCTGCCTCCGCCTGATACAACTATAATCTCATCATCTTTATCTTTAAAATAATTTGCAAAATCAATAACTCCCCTTTCTACTCCTCCTACCTCCATCCTAGGCACTATTTGCATTATCTTCATAACCAAACCTTTAATCAAAAAAGCTTTCCTATAGCATCTCCTATAACACGCTGATTGTATTCAAAAAGAGAATACGCAGGCTCATAGAAATATTCTATCTTATCATAAGGCGGGCGCAGCAAGCTTATCAAGCTCTCTACAGAAGCTATAAAGTTTACATGACGGTGATCTAAAATCTCCTCTAACTCCACCCCTACTGTAGCTTTCTTCATACTTAAACTCTCAGAAATCATAGAAATGCTATCGGTGCTCACAAAAACCACAGAAGCAAAATTAAGAAATCCTCCTGCGATAAAAGAATAATTTTTCCTGTTGGCAATTATTATAACCTCTGCATTCTTGAAACTCCCTAAATTTTTCTCTATAAGGCGTTCCACTCTCCTCGGTGTTCTACGAGAAGTGGTAATTAATATGCTGTAATCTCGCCTTAAGCAAAAATCTTTAATCTTATCAAGAAATAATTTTATATTACTATAAAATACTCTTTCGTCCCCCAACGGACCGCCTATAAAAATGGCTATTTTCTCCTTGTTGTTTAATTTAAACTGACGCGACAAACTCACACCGTCATTATAAGCATCGGGAGGATAGCTTAACGCACCTTTTATGTTAACCACATTGGGAGCCTTTAGATTATCGTGCTCCGGCACAATAGCAAGATCAAACTTCTCTATAGGAAGGTTGGGTTTAAGAATAACTACACACTTTGCCCCTAAAGAATGAGCCGCAATAAGGTTTATCCCTGCCATGGAACTACCTGTACTTACAACAAAATCTGCAAAAGTTCTGCTTATTTTATAAAAGAGGTTCTTATTAATCAGCCATCTCAGAGGCCATAACCTTCCCAATGAACCCCTATGAGAAAAGAATGAACATAACTCTATAATGAATCGTTTTGCCCGGCCAATCTTGCCAATTTCTATCACCTTCTTTACTATCCTATATCCTTTTTCCTCCATAAAGGAACAAAAGATAAGTGACTGCTTAAGATGTCCTGCTTTACCATCACTTAATATTAAAATATGAATTTCCCTCTTGCGCTTAAACCGCTTATACCACCAGATGTACTCCTGAGGATATATGGATAAAAACTTTTCGTAAGTTTTATTTAACTGCCGTAGAGCTTCCTTATCGCTTATATTACGGCAATCAATAACATCACCCCTCATGAAAACATGAATATTATCTTTTCTCCTGTAAACAAAAACAGGATATATTTTTTTGTTGAATTTCCGAGCTAAATATACTGCGCCTCTTGGCGTAGGAACACTATTCCCAAAAAACTCTATATATAAGGCATTCTTTTCTGCGCCATGGTCAACCACCAAACCTGCCCAATAGCCACTGCTAAGATACTCCGCAAGGCGCCTTAAGGAAAAACAAACTTTTATGTTATACTTTTCTCTCTGCTCGTTTATAAAACGATCGAACTTCCGATTCTTTTGCCTCTGGACAAGGACTGCAAAATTAAATCTCGTCGCAAATATAGCATTGTATAACTCCCAGCTTCCAGCATGAATCCCAACCACTATATTATTGTCCTGGGAATCAACATCTCTAAAAGCAGAAAAATCAAACCAACCGTATTTTATAATTCTTCCCATAACAAAACTTTCTACGACACTAAGCCCAAAATTTATAAAACTTTTTCTCAAAATATAAAAAATCTCTCTATTGCTTTTATAGGGGAAAACCAACTTAAGATTTATGAACCCTACTCTTCTTTTACTCTTACTAAAATAGTAAAACCCTGCTCCTACTATCTTGCCTAAGACAAAAACCCAGTTTAATGGCAAAACGTTTAATACTTTGTGGAACAGCCTAATAACAAAATACATACCTATAAACTAATATCTGGTACCCCAATATTCTTCTTCACCTCGCTTAAAAAATCTTCTTCGTTATCTATCTTTAAATCAACATCCAAGATAAAATAGTTAAGGCAGGCATTGCTTAAATCCAGATGATAAAAATCCTTATAAGTTATAATTATATCCTTGATATTACTGGCTCTTAATCTATCTTCCACAATCATTAATTCTTCCTTCTCAAACTCATAATGGTCGGGATATATCAATTTCTCCGTTACATTAAGAGGCAGCCTACTTAATATATCGATAAATCCTTGGGGGTAACCAACTGCCGTTAATACTGCAATGCGTTTATCTCTAAAATAATCCTCTCCCACTTCTTTTTTATTCCTGTCAAGAAACCTTCTATATACATATCGAGAAGTGTATATTCTAAGACGAGGATTTATATAAAGCAATTTCTTTTTAAAAAGGTCTAAATCATCTATCAAATGGCTGTAATTTATAACTGCAATTTGCGCTCTCTTTATACTACAAAGAGGCTCACGTAATATATATGCAGGTAAAAGATGGTGATTCTTGCTGCATTCTTTAGGCCCCATAACAACAATATCTAAATCTCTCTTTAACCTCCTATATTGAAAACCATCATCGAGAATGAACAAATCAAACTTACTCTCTAAACTTTTAATAAGTGGCAATCTTTTTTTTGCATCAAATACATCTGTCAGTCTCTCTTTAAGTAAAAGGAACTCATCTTTAGCATATCCTTTTGTAATAGTGGCTACGCGTAAGCAAGAAGACAAATTCTTATGAAGATAGCTGACAAGACTCGTCTTACCACTGCCACCCCAGGAGATATTGCCAATACTTATTATTGTTCTAGAGGAAGAATAAATGGGAAAAATACCATAGTCATACCCTTTATTCCTTAGAAATACTATTATGCCGTATATGTAAGATAAAAGAACAAGAAAGAAATATATCATCTTAGACAATAAAGTCTTCCTGTCATAATCTAAAAAAGTAATATATCTTATCTTTACGCCCCTAAACCAATTCTTATATGTATAGTTGGTATCCATCTCTACGACAGATAACGGCTTATTATCTCTATATTTCTCTTCATCAACTCCCCCTGCTTCTTAAAGATACTCATGGCATTTTTGACCAATTCATTTCTCAGGTTATCATCAAAAATTATTCTTTCTACATAACACTCTAATTCCCTTTGGTTGTACACTTTTAATGCTGCTTTGTTTTTAAGAACAACCTCTTCTATCTCCTTGAAATTACTCATATGAGGACCAAAAAGCGTAGGCTTTGAAAAATAAAGGGGTTCTAAAATATTATGACCGCCGTAATTGAATAGACTTCCTCCCACAAAACAGATATCTGCTATATGATAAAAATAGAATAATTCTCCCACCGTATCCAGAATAAAAACAGATGTATCAATAATGTTTCTATCCTCTGCTACAGCACTTATCCTTACCGGAACAATCCCCTTCCGCCTAACCTCTCTCTCTACTTCCTCTACTCTTTCAGGATGACGCGGGGCAAGTAAAAGATTAAGAGGAATCTTACTTCTCAACGATTCATAAACATCCAGTATAATCTTCTCCTCTTTACTATGGGTAGATGCAGCGATAAAAAGAAATTTGTCTTTAGGCCTTAAAAGATGAGCGTACTTCCTTTGAAATTCTTTAATACGTATCTTATCCACAGAGAGATTAGCAAACTTTATATTACCGCTTATAGTAATCGTATCTGAATTAGCCCCCAGCATTATAAAACGCTTAAGATACAAATCATTTTGCACTCCTATATATGAACATAGGGAAAGCATTCTCTTTGTAATGAATTTAACTTTTCTGTACCTGCTATAAGCTTTATCAGAAATTCTCCCATTTAATACAACTATGGGAATTCTCTTTTTGTATAAGTGGTAAAAAAGATTGGGCCAGAATTCTGTTTCTACAGCAATAAATATTTTAGGTCTTATTATATCTATGGTGCGCCTAACAGATAGCGTTATGTCAAAAGGAAACGATATAACATATGCTTTACCTCTATACACTCTATCAGCTACCTCTTTTCCTGTAACAGTAGTTGTAGAAACCACTACCCGATAGGGAAATTTTTTCTTAAGCTCTTCAACTAAAGACCTTACAGCCAAAACTTCTCCTACACTTACTGCTTGAATCCATATAGCTCCTTCCCTATTACCCCTCAAAGAAACTGCTAAGGACAATCTACCAAGAAAGACGCTAAGCTTGAACTTCTTCTTAAAGACATAAAAAGGCACAGAAAACCCAATAAGAAATAACCAGATAATATCATAAATTACAAAAAACAATGATTTCATGCGCGCGGATGGGCTTTATTATAAATCTTTTTTAAAGAGTCAATGGTAAGATGCGTATATACCTGTGTAGTTGAAATACTAGTATGACCCAAAAGTTCTTGTACGCTTCTTAAATCTGCCCCCCTATTAAGAAGATGTGTAGCAAATGAATGCCTGAAAGTATGAGGAGAAACATTAAACTTTATAGAGACTTTGGTTATGTATTTATTGATAATATTTCTTAGTCCCCGCTCGCTCAGGCGTGTTCTTCTTCTATTAATAAAAAGATATGGGCAAATATCATTCCTTTTATCAAGATACCCCTTTAACGCACGCAAAGCAGGCTCACCCAAAGGAAGAAGCCTCTCTTTTCTGCCTTTCCCTTTTACCTTGGCAACCCCTCCGATAAAATCGATATCGTCTATCTTTAAGCTTGTAACTTCTGATACCCTTGCTCCCGTAGAATACAGAAACTCCAAGATAGCCTTATCTCTTAAGGAGTACAAATCTCTCTTATCTACAGCATCCAGAATCTTAACCACCTGCTCTTCTGTTAAGAAAGCAGGCAGCTTTTTATCTATTTTGGGGTAAATAAGAGAAGCTGCGGGATTACTTTTTATATTCCCTTCCCGCAGGAGAAACTTAAAAAAGCTCTTAAGGGTAGAAATCTTTCTGGAAATACTACGTTTGTTAAGGCTTTTGGCTACAAGCAAACTTAAGAATTTTCTTAAGATGAAGTAGTCAATATTGTTTATATCAATCCCCTTCTTATTATCCTCAACGAGGTAGTCATAAAAATCTCTAAGGTCAACAGCGTAATTAGTAATAGTGTGTGGAGAATAATTCTTTTCCAGCCTTAAATAGTCAAGATATTTATCAATATAATAATTAAAAGGTATCATTGGTTATATCAGTTAATAGTTTATAGTCAATGAAAGCTAAATGCTAGATACAAGATACTAGATGTTAGATTCTAGATATTCGATATTCACTACACCCTACACCCTAACATAAAGGTCACCAGGTCACCACGTCACACGTAAGGACATCCGCTCGCCCTTCGACGAACTCAAGACTTCGCTGCGCCCACTGGGACGTGGGACGTATGGCCTTACGATTGTCATATGTGTCGCTTCGCTCCACGTCATACATGGTCATATGCTCGGCTTCGCCTCGCGTCATACATTGTCATACAATAGTCATACAATAGTCATACAATAGTCATACAGTAGTCATACAGTAGTCATGCGTTGGTCATACGCTATGTTTACCAATGGATTTGATATAGTTGTTAATTTTTACTTGTAACTCCCTGTATCTCTTAAGAAATTCATTCAATATGTCTTGTGTAATATACCCTCGGTTTTTACTGAAAATCATAAAGTGCTTTGTTTCTGATAAAGAACCTCTCGCGTTACGACAAAATTGAACGTTCTCTTTATAATGAAAACGACCATAGCCTTCTGCTAAATTAGCTCCTATGGATGTGACTGCTCTCCTTAATTGAGAAATAATATTGTATTTCTCTTCCTTAGGAAATTCACTTGTTATATCGTATATCCATTCGGATAATCCTAACAACAACTTATATACATCTAACTCATCAAAATCTTTTACCATTAGCAAATTTCCTCTTTCTTACAACTGTATGACGTTGTGACGTCAGGCGGAACTTATGACTATCGTATGACGCGAGCATAGTGAGCATGTGACTATCTTCTAATCGCTATACGCTATCCGCTTAATTTTCTCCTTCTGATGATGATTCAGGAAGTGTCCTTGTGGTATAACGGCAGTTAGGAAACTTGCTACAGCCGTAAAAAAGCTGTCCCCTCTTGTTTCTTCTCTCTATAAGCTCACCCTCACTACACTGAGGACACTTTATACCTGTAGTAATACTCTCGGCATACCGACAGTCAGGAAATCCTGAGCAACTTAAAAACCTGCCTCTACGAGACCACTTAATCATAAGCTGCCTTCCACATTTAGGACACTTCTTGTCCACAAGCTCTATATGTTTTTTTATAAGCTTGCCTGCAGAGTCGACCTTCTCCTTAAAAGGGGGATAAAACTCGTTTAAAACATCTCTACCATCTATATTACCTTCTTCCACCTCATCAAGCTTACTTTCTATCTTAGCAGTAAAATTTTCATTCATAATATCACCAAAATACTTCACCAGAAGCTCACACACTCTAACTCCCAAATCAGTAGGAATAAAACATCCCTTTTCTCTTCTAACATAATTCCTCGCAATCAAAGTGGATATAGTGGGGGCATATGTGGAGGGACGTCCGATCCCCTTTTCTTCCATTATCTTTACCAAAGAGGCATCATTAAAGCGGGCAGGTGGACGAGTGGTTTTTTCCAATACCTCTAGTTCCTCCAAAACTACTGTATCATTTTTACTTAAAGAAGGCAGAACTTTCTCCTCTTCTCTCTTGCCTATTTTAAGAAAGCCGTCAAATACAATTCTTTTACCATCACTCACAAACTCTAATCTGTTTCTTCCATCACTAATTAAAACCCTGGTGCTTTCAATGACTGCCTCCTTCATAAACAGAGCAACTGTCCTTTCCCATATAAGCCTGTAAAGTTTAAGCTCATCTGGCTTTAGGTATTCTTCAACATCATGGGGAGTAAGAGTAATATCAGTGGGTCTTATTGCCTCATGAGCAAGTTGTGATGTTTTCTTCTCTTTGTACCTATAATCCTTCGTGCACACGTAATCTTTGCCCCATCTTTCTCTCACAAAAGATTTCCCTTCTTTCCTGGCCTTCTCTGCAATATGAAAAGAATCAGTCCTCATATAAGTTATCAACCCTTTCATTTTCCCCCCTACATCAACACCCTCATATAGATGCTGAGCAACCAGCATCGTCTTCTTAGAGGAGAAATTTAGTTTATTGAAAGCTTCCTGTTGAAGTAAAGATGTAATGAAAGGAGCAGGTGGTTTACGTCTAATCTCTTTTTTAACAACCTCCTTAACAAAAAATCTATTATCTTTTATCTCATTAATAAAATCTTTTGCCTTATCTTTTAAGTGAAAAACCGCTTTCTCTCCCTTAATCTTTTTTAATCTTCCTTTGAATAAAGATTTGTCTTTTCTAAAAATACCCTCTATCTCATAAGTAGTTGTGGGAATAAACTTTTCTATTTCTTTTTCTCTCTCTACGATAAATTTAAGTGCTATCGACTGGACTCTCCCTGCAGAAAGCCCCCGAAGAACTTTCTTCCACAAAAGAGGAGACAGATAATATCCTACAATTCTATCGAGAATGCGACGTACCTTTTGGGCATTGACCTTATTAATATCTAAATCTCCTGCTTTGTCAAAAGCTTCTTTAATGGCTGACTCAGTTATCTCATGAAACACAACGCGTAAAAATTCCTTTTTATCTGAAGAAAGAAGATTCTTTATATGCCATCCTATTGCTTCCCCTTCTCTATCAGGGTCAGTGGCTAAATAGATAACATTTTTATTTTTTGCCTTCTTTTTTATCTGTTTCACAATCTTCTCTTTCCCAGGAATAATATGATAAGTTGGCTCAAAATCATCCTTTATCTTTACCCCCAGTGATCGGGAGGGCAAATCTACAACGTGCCCCATAGAAGACACTACTTCATATACCTTCCCCAAGAATCCAGAAATTGTCTTTGCTTTCGTAGGTGACTCCACCACCACTAAATATTTAGCCATATACCTTCCTCACAAAATAGAGAGGTTTCTTCTCTTCGATTAGCCCCTTAAGCTGCAACTCAAGAATAGTATTATGTGCATTTTTATAATCCAATCTGCTCCTTACGATAATTTCCTCTAAAAACATTCCTTCTCTACCAATTATATCAAAAATACACTTTTCCTCAGAACTTAGTTTTACAAAGCTTTCTTTCTCTTCCCATTTTATATTCAGCTCTTCAAGTATATCCCCTAAAGAATCCACCAGTTTTGCCCCATCTTTAATCAAAACATGGGGCCCTTTACTTAACGGAGAATCTGCTTTACCAGGTATAGCAAAAACCTCCCTATTTTGCTCCAAAGCAAAACGTGCCGTTATCAAAGCACCGCTTCTATAAGATGCTTCTACTACTAAAACTCCTTTTGATAATCCACTTATTATCCTATTTCTACGGGGAAAATTCTCTTTTAAAGAAGGCTCATCAAGAGGAAACTCTGACACTGCTGCACCGCTTTCACATATTTCCTCTAAAAGCTTTCTGTTCTGGCACGGATAAACATTAAGAAAACCGCTTCCCAGCACAGCAACTGTTAAGCCTCTTTTTAAAGCCGCTCGGTGAGCAGAGGTATCAATGCCTCTAGCCAGACCAGAAACTATAACAATTCCCAAATTGGCTAAACCATAAGCAAATCTCTCTGCCATCTGCATTCCATACACACTTGCCAGTCGCGAGCCTACAATAGCAAAGCACATTTTGCTCAGAGCCTCTTTCTTCCCCTTCACATACAATAAAAAAGGAGGGTCAGCTATCTCTTTCAACAGAGGTGGATATTCTGGGCTAAACCAGTCAATAATAAATATATTCTTTTTTTCTATAAGCTCAATTTCTTTATCAACATCTAAGGTTCTCCGCAAAGATATAATATAATCGGCTGTCCTTTCCTTTAACCCTGCTGCTAACAAATCATTTCTTGTTGCCTTAAATATATACTCAGAGCGGGGAAAATAATTGAATATAGAAAGCAACTCTTTATGGGTAATGAATTTAATTTTATTTAAAAGGACTAACGATTTCCTATGCATTTCTTAACTTGCGCATTATCTCTTCTGCAACCTCCTGAGGAGAGATTCCTGAGGTATCAACAAAAAGATGAGCCTCTCTATAAAAACGCTCTCTTTCTTTTAAAAGCTCTCTTATCCTCTTTAAAGGGTCCTCTACATTAAGAAGGGGGCGGTGTTTATAAGATTTTGTCCGCTCATAAATTACTGAAGGCGATGCCTTAAGACAAACCATAACTCCTGTTTTCTTTAGAAGTATTACATTCTCTTTATTTATTACTATCCCCCCCCCACAGCTTACTACAAGATTATCTCTAGAGGCCACCTCTCTTAAGACTTCCCTCTCTACCTTACGAAAATACGCCTCTCCTTTAATAGAGAAGATAGCAGGAATATCTAAACCCTCTTTCTCCTCAATAAGCCTGTCAGTCTCTACAAATTCCCTTCTTAACCGTCTAGATAAAATCTCACCTACCGTGGTTTTACCTGTGCCCATAAACCCTACAAGATAAAGATTACCCATGCCAAAAATTTATCCTATAATCGGGTATTTGTCAAGCTATCTCTATATTATAAAAATAATTTACTTAAAAGAGACCATAAAAAGCTCTTGCACACAGTGTGATTAAATGATATTATTTTATATAACCTTAAGGAGGAAAGAATGAAAGACGAGATGGATATCCTAAAAGAGGTGGGGACTACTGCTGCTGCTCATGGAAGCATAGCCCTATCAGAAATATTAGGAAGAAAGATAATGTTACGCTTGCCTTCAGTGGATATGCTTCCAAGTGAACAGCTGTCAAAAACTATTCATGTTGAAGGTATGGTGTTAACCATGCAAGCACAAATACTTAGTAGCATAGAAGGAAAAATTATCTTTCTCCTGGAAGAAAAAAGCGCATTCAAGTTAGTAGATATGTGCTATAAGCCTAAAGATGAGGGAAAGAAAGTAGGGCTATTTACAGAGATGGGATTGTCTGTAATAAAAGAGG
>CAYXBX010000015.1:0-15638 GCA_964463445.1 uncultured Planctomycetia bacterium | reverse complement strand
ATTGCTTAGCCTGAGGGATATTTAGAATTCTATTTAATACAAGATGGAGATGGCCGTGGAGCAAGAGAAAACAGCCAGCAGGGGAAAAACAATTATATCTCTTCCCCTTACTAACTTAAAAATTTTGGGGAAACTTCAGGATAATTTAGGATTGATTTTTAATCACTGCAGATATATACTAA
Organism: uncultured Planctomycetia bacterium; assembly: GCA_964463445.1. Lineage (GTDB taxonomy): Bacteria > Omnitrophota > Gorgyraeia > Duberdicusellales > 4484-171 > CAZWON01. The sequence goes on along the minus strand of CAYXBX010000015.1, from coordinate 15,456 downwards.
AGCAAAGGCGTAGTTTTTGAGATTAACATTGTCTATAAAAATCAATGTTTAGAATTGATAAGAAATTTAGACGATATTGGAAAAACTATGTATTTCAAAGTTTTTTTGCTGCTGTTGCTATATTTGTAATCCTTTTTTTCTTTAATATACACAGGAGGCCGATAATAATTGCTTCTATGGGGTCAACTGCTTTCATTGTATTTGCTCTGCCTAAGAACTTAACAGCCAAGCCAAGAAGAGTTGTGGGGAGCCATCTTGTAGGGCTTCTTTGCGGCTCTTTGTCTGTATTAATACCGCATTCTTCATTATTGTCTTCGCTTTTTGTTTACTCTTTTGCCGTCGGAGCTTCTATTTTTCTTATGGTAGTTACGGACACCGAACATCCTCCCGCATCGGGGACAGCTTTAGGAATTGCCATAGCGGGGCCGTCTTTGCACACAATAATTGCGGTAATAGCGGGTGTAGTTACTCTTTCGTTACTGCACCATTTTTTGAGTCCGTACTTAAGGGATTTGGCGTAACGTTTATGTTGTTGTGTATGGATTACAGAATGTTGATAGATGTATGAAGGAAAATCTGTGGATTGGCATAATATATTTGGTGTTCAGGATATTGATAATTGTGGCAATTATTTATTATTGTGTGTATGAAATAAGAAAGGCACGTAAGAAAAATGGATAAAATAGAAGATATATTAAAACTGGATAGCGACCTTTCCAAAAAAATAAAGGAAGCAAAGGAACAGGCAAAACAGATTATTGTTTCCGCCCAGAAAGAAGCGGATAAGATAATTGAGTCTGCTAATGAGGAAATTATTGCTTATCGAAGCGAGAAAGAGAAAGAGCTTAATATAGAAATGGAGAAGCTTAAGAAAGAGTATGCTCATATATTCGAAAAGAAAAAAGATGAGATTACAAAGGTGTTTGATTCCTCTAAGGGAAAGTTAAAAGAATATATTATGAAAAAAATATTAGGATATGATGTATAAGTATTCCGCTGTCTGTGGGCTTTTAGGGGGATTAAGGAGAAACTCTTTTAAAGGCAAAGAGGTGACTGATATAGAGAGTCAGACTCCTGAGGCTGTACGTATATTGTTAAAGGAATATCTTAAGTCTGATTATCCTCGTGAGGAAAAGGTTAACTATATTGAGAGAGCGCTTTATGTGTCTCTTATTAGAAAGGCGGGTAAGCTTCTAAAGTTCTTAGATGCTAAGACAAAAGAGGTTATTAAAATACTGGTTTCTGAGTTTGATATTTTTAATCTAAAATTGTTAATCAGAAGGATACAGCTTAATACAGATGATGGTGCTGATATGTTTTACTGGGGATTTACTCATCTTGCTTTTAAGGATAGAGATCCGTGCAGTATTAAAAATATTGAAGAACTCAAATCGTATTTAAGAAAAAAACCTATCCTATGTCAGATATTCAACAAATCTTTTGAGAATTTTAAATTTCACAGAGATATTTTCTATTTTGACTTTTTCCTTGATGGGGAGTATTTAGACCTATTAAGATATATATCTTCCAACTTAGATTATAATTCCCGTAACCTCATGGAAAATTTTGTTAGTATTCGTGTATTAACGTATGCTTTAAGATTAAAATTCTTTCAGGGCAGAGACTCTGATGAGATAAAGGTGCTTTTAGGCCGGCGTAGGTTTCTTAACAAAGATTTCTTGTCCCGGATTATGGCTGTTTCTTCGGTGGGGGAGGCTATTGCTATCATCGAGAAAGACCCTTTATTTTCTAAGCTCAATGCAGGGCTCTCTCTTAATTTTGAAGATGATTTAGGTAATATTTTTTATAAACAGTTTCTGGAAAAAAGGGGAGTTAACTTTTTCAGCCCTTACCCTTATCTGACGTTTTATTTAAGTCAAAGGTATCTCATTGAGAAATTAGTGTTTATTGTAAACGAACAGTTCAAATAAAATTATGTTTTTTCCGCAGAAAATGTATATGGTTAGAATATTTGTGATTGATGAATTCCTGGATAAGCTTTGTGAAATGTTATATGAATTTGGGTTCATCGAAATCAAACGTGCCAGCCGCTTTATCTCTTATAAAAACGGCACACATCTTCTTGATAACAGTAACTTGATTAAAGAATGTGAAGAGCTGAAGGTGAATATTAGGAAAACGATGGAATTGCTTGATATTTCACCACTTAAGAAAAATGATTTCTTGATAAAGATATCGACGGGAGTAGTGGAAGAATTAAGGAATGATTATGCTGAGGTAATATCTCAGGTGAATAGTTTAACTCAACGGATAAAGGATAATAACAAAAAGATAGGAGAGCTTACTGTATACGCTACTATCTTAAATGCTATTGGAGAACGAGGGCTTACTCTGGGCACTTTTCAGAAGAGTGAGAATATTGTTGCTAAGGCAGGAATAATTCCTAAAGAACATTTAAAAGATGTTAAGGCTATTCATGAAGAAGGAATTGTTATAGAAATAGTCGAGGAATTTATTGGTAATGTCTTCTTGTTATGTCTTGCTTTGAAGGAAAAAGAAGAAAAGCTGAGGCGGATTCTGAAAAATATTAAGTTTAAAGATATGTCTTTAGATTTGGGCACTGCCGATATAGATGAGAGCATTAGTTCATTGGAGATTGAGGTGTGGAAACTGAGAGAAGAATCGGCAAGCTGCCAGAAGCAGCTGAATAACATAAAGCAGAAATATTCGGTGAAGTTAGCACGTGCATTATGGATTATTGAAGAAAACGAGAAAGTCTACCGTGTAATGGATAAGTTTCTTGCTTCTTCCCGTGGTCATGTTGTAACCGGCTGGATTCCTCAGGCTAAGATGATGGTCTTGGAGAATAAACTAAGTGACTTTAAAGGAGTGCTTTGTATAGACAAGAAGCCAGCCGAATATTTTATAAATAGAGGTTTTCATATCAAAGATATTCCTTCTTATCTTGGGCATCGGTTTCTTCGGCCTTTTGAAAAACTGCTTAAGTTCTATGGTATGCCCGCTTACCGCCATATTGACCCTACATTTATTATGGCCGTCAGCTTTGTTGTTATGTTTGGAATGATGTTTGGCGATATAGGTCATGGATTAGGCCTGTTGGTGCTTGGTATAGCTTTAATTTTCTCTAAAGCCTTACGTGATGCCGGAAATATCCTTATGTTGTGTGGCTTCTCAGGAATGGTTTTTGGTTTTCTCTTCGGTTCTTTTTTTGGCAGAGACGATATAGTTTCTCCTTTATGGTTTAATCCTTCCCTTAATCCCAGTAAGTTTCTTGCTATTGGTATTGGGTTTGGCGTAGTTATGATTACATTGGGAATAATATTAAATATTATTCAAAATATAACAAACAAACATATAAAAGAAGCGGTTCTTTCCCAATGGGGGATTGTGAGTATAGTTTTTTACTGGCTGATTTTATATGTGACGGCAGCGTCTGTGCGCTACCATCTTAATATTCCTGGGGTATGGCTTATGGCTGTTTTTTTTGTTCCTTTGTTTATGATTGTCATTGGCAATCTGTTGTGGAACAGCAATAGGGACATTGCAGATATAATTTTTACTCCCGTAGAGATTGTGATGAACCTGCTTACCAATACCATTTCTTTTGTAAGGGTTGCAGCTTTTGGTTTAGCCCATGCCGCATTAGGCAGTTGTGTATATCTTATTGCTTATAGTATGGGTAATATTACTTCACTAAAGGAAAGTCTTATTATAGAAGGCAATATTGGCATAATAATTTTTGAAGGGTTAATAGTATTTATCCAGGCACTAAGATTAGAGTTTTATGAATTTTTCTCAAAATTCTTTATGTTACAGGGAAGAGAATTTAAACCGTTAAAAGAAAGGGGGTAAGAAATGCGGCTGTTAAAGATATTTCAAAAATCCAATATGTTTTTGTGCTGGTATGCTTTGGGTTTGTTTGTTGTGGGGGTAATTGTTATTTTTTCCGTAAACGCATCTGCCCAGGATATTTCTACTAAGACATCAGAAACTCATGCAGGGTGGGGTTTTATAGCTTCAGCATTAGCTGTGGGTTTTTCTTCTATTGGTGCTGGTGTTGCTGTATCTGCTGTGGGAAGTGCAGCAATGGGTGCAGTAAGTGAGCGGCCAGAGCTTATGGGCAAGTCTTTAATCTATGTGGGGCTTGCCGAAGGAATTGCTATCTATGGTCTGATTGTTTCTATTATGATTTTAGGAAAGATTTAGCAAAAGAGTATAAGATGAAAATACTTGCTTTGGGAGAAAAAGAGTTTTGTGAAGTATTTTCTTTTATGGGGGTAGATACTGTTGAAATTAACAGCAAAGAGGAAATTACCTCTTTAATTGAAGAATATATGGATAAGGATTATCTTATCCTCATTTCTTATACTTTTTATAGAGAAGCAAAAGAAAAGATAGAAGAAGCGAAACTTAAATCCTCCCGAGCGGTAATCTTAGAATTACCTTCCCTTTCATATAGGCCGGAAGAAGAGTTTGATGTTAAGAAGATGCTTCAAGCTTTGTCAGGAGTAAAGATATGAAGCATATAGAGGAAGAAATAAGAAGACGTACGCAATCAACAATTGAAAAAGTTATTTCACGAGCAGAGAAAATAAGAGAAAGGGAGCTTATTCTTGCTAAAAGAAATAAGGAAGAGATTGTATCAGAAGCCAAAAGCAAAATAGACGAAGTAATAAACGCACAGAGAAATTCTTTAAAAGCACAATTAAAACTTGAATATCGGCTGAAGGAAGAAAAATTCAAAGAGGAGCTCTCTTCGCTACTTTTAAATGAAACAAAAAAGGCAGTTAATGACCTTGATGACAATACTCTCTTGGCGGCACATAAGAATCTTATTAAGGAAGCAGTAGTAATCCTTGGGTTTAAGAAAGTACATATTAAGGTGAACAAAAAAGTTTCTTTCTTAATTAAAAGCCAATACGAAAATGTGGTTGGTTTTATAAGAGAGCAGTTTCCTGAATTTGAATCTTTCGATATAGATGATTCGCTTAATTCTTATGGAGTAGTAGTGAGTTCTCTTGACAAAAGAGAATCCTTTAACAATACTTTTGAAAGAAGGTTTAAAAGGTTTGATGAAAATTTTAGAGAAAGAATATTAAACACACTTAAGAAATATGAAAAATAACGTTCCTCGCATTATAGAGATAAATGGTCCTGTAATAAAAGCTTCGCCTATGGGCAGTTCGTTCATAGGGGAAATAGTTTACGTTGGAGAGATTAAACTTCTCGGAGAAATTATAAGGCTAAAGAGTGATATTGCTACCGTTCAAGTGTATGAAGATACCGAAGGGCTTAAAATTACTGAAATGGTAGAACCGCAGGGCATACCCCTTTCTATAGAGCTTGGGCCAGGGCTAATTGGAGAAGTCTTTGACGGTTTGGGGCGTCCACTTAAAAAGCTACAGGAAACTTCTTTTTTTATTGAAAGAGGTAAAAGAGTTCGTACGCTTGAAGGGGAAAGAAAATGGAAATTTGTGCCGTCTATAAAAGTGGGTGATGAAGTCAAATCATTGGATATTCTGGGTAAAGTTCAGGAAACAATGCTCGTTGAGCACAAGATTTTATGTCCACATGGAGTAAAAGGGAGAGTAGCTTTTATTGCATCAAGCGGGGAATATAACATAGATGAAATTATATGCCGTGTAAGCAACAATGGGCAGGAAGCAGAAATCAGGATGTCTCAAATCTGGCCTGTAAGAAAGAAACGTCCGCCTCTTTCTTACCTTAAACCCAGCGATCCTCTTATAACAGGTCAGCGTGTACTTGATTTCTTTTTCCCTTTGGCAAAAGGAGGTTCGGCAATAATTCCTGGAGGATTCGGTGCTGGTAAGACTGTTCTTCAGCATCAGTTAGCAAAATGGTCAGATGCTGATGTAATAATTTACATTGGGTGTGGAGAAAGAGGGAATGAAATGACCCAGGTTTTAAAAGAATTTCCTCAGCTTCTTGATCCCCGTAGCGGCCGTCCTCTAATGGAAAGAACGGTCTTGATTGCAAATACTTCCAATATGCCTGTTACTGCACGGGAAGCTTCCATATATACAGGAATTACAATTGCAGAATACTTCCGGGATATGGGATACAATGTAGCTTTAATGGCAGATTCTACCTCCCGCTGGGCAGAGGCTTTAAGGGAAATATCAGGGCGTTTAGAGGAATTGCCAGCAGAGGAAGGGTTTCCCGCCTATCTTTCCTCTATGCTTGCAGGATTTTATGAGCGTGCGGGGAGGTGTAAAATTACGGAAGAACGAGAAGGTTCTATATCTATAGTTGGGGCAGTTTCTCCTCCTGGAGGAGACTTTTCCGAGCCTGTTACTGTTCATTCTAAAAGATTTGTCAGTGTATTCTGGGCGTTGGATAAGGAGTTGTCCTCAAAGCGGCATTTTCCTGCAATAAACTGGATTCAAAGCTATTCCGAGTTCTTAGATGATATTTGTAAATGGTGGGACTCTCAAGACGAAAAGATAAAATGGAGTACTTTGAGAAAAGAGGCAATGCTTGTATTGCATGAAGATGAAAATCTCCAAAAGATTGTCCGTCTTATAGGAGAAGACCCTCTCCCTGACAGTCAGAAACTTACTCTTTTCTGTGCACGTCTTATCAAAGAAGGGTTCTTACAGCAGTTTGCTTTTGATAAAAACGATTCTTTCTGTATAGCCAGAAAGCAGCTTCTTTTAATGGATACCATTCTTTATTTTTATAGAAGAGCTAAGGAGTTAATTTCTAAAAAAATTCCTGTAGCAAAGATTACAGAACTCTCTGTGGCTCAGGATATTTTACGAGCGAAGTTTGAAATAGCTAATGATAAAGTAGAAGAGTTTGAGGCAATAAGGACAAGTATAGATAAACAGCTCGATTATGTAAGGAGAGAGTATGAGTGAAAGAGAAATTTCAGGTGTTCATAGTGTGGATGGGCCTATTGTAGTTACAGAGGTATCCAGAGGCATAGGTTTAGGAGAGATGGTGGAAGTCCTCGTACCTGAAGGTATAAGATTGGGAAAAGTGTTGAAATTAACCCATCGATTTTGTTTTGTCCAGGTTTTCGGAGGAACACGGGGGCTTTCTTGTGAAAAAACAGGTTTGAGGTTCTTAGGGAAGCCGTTTTTATTTACTGTTTCTGAAGATATGCTGGGCAGAATCTTTGACGGTCAGGGTAATCCTATCGATGGAGGCCCGCGTATATACAGAGGAGAACGTCTTAATGTAAACGGTGCAGCTATAAACCCTTTGGCAAGAGAGTATCCTCGGGAGTTTATTCAGACGGGGATAAGTGCGATAGATGGTTTGAATTCAATTATACGAGGACAGAAGATAGCTGTATTTTCCGGAGCAGGCCTGCCTCATAATAAAATTGCTGCCCAGATATTAAGGCAGTCAAAGATTATTCAGACATCTGAACCTTTTGCTGTTATTCTTGCTGGTTTAGGCCTTAAGAAAGAAGAGGCACACTTTTTTATGGACAGCTTCCGTTCTTCTGAGCAAGTGTTAAGAAGTACAATGTTTATAAATTTAGCAGAGGACCCTCCTGAAGAAAGAATCCTTACTCCTCGTCTTGCCTTAACTCTTGCAGAATATCTTGCTTTTAATAAGGAGATGCATGTTCTGGTTATATTAACAGATATGACCAATTACTGTCAGGCGTTAAGGGAAATTTCCAGTTTCCGTCAGGAATTGCCTTCCCGGAAAGGTTATCCCGGTTATATGTACACAGATTTAGCTTCTATATATGAACGGACAGGAAGAATAGCGGGGAAAAAAGGTTCAATCACTCAAATACCAGTACTAACTATGCCTAATATGGATATTACGCATCCTATTCCTGATTTAACAGGGTATATTACAGAAGGACAGATTGTTTTATCTTTAGCTTTGCACCAGAAAAGTATTTATCCTCCGGTAAATATTTTACCTTCTCTTTCGCGTCTTATGAAAGACGGGGTTGGTGAGGGCAAGACAAGGCGTGACCATGTTAACTTGTCTTCCCAGTTGTACTCTGCTTATGCCAGATCCAAAGAAACAGAAAGTCTTGTTTCTATTATTGGAGAAGAAGAGCTTTCACATACTGATAAAAGTTTTCTTGATTTCGGACGTATCTTTGAAGAAAAGTTTATAAATCAAGATTTTAATCAAACACGCTCCATAGAGGAAACATTGGATTTGGGGTGGCATACGCTTAAGGTTTTACCACAAAAGGAACTTAACCGGCTAACAAGAGAAGAAATTGAAGAGTTTTACCCTGAAGAATGAGTGCTTTTGGTTTTCTTCCCACAAAAGCAAATTTGTTGAAGCTTAAACAAGAATTTGAGGTTATAAAGGATGGATATAACCTTCTTGATCACAAGCGTGAAGTTTTAATAAGGGAACTTTTAAGAATGGGGTTTGAGATAAAAGATTTAAAAGATAAGCTCGATGAAGCCCTGAGAAATACTTACGATAAGTTTTTGCAGAGCAAAAAGAAAATGGGCGAGGAAAAGTTAAGATTTCTTTCTATACTGAAACCGCAATTTCCCTCGGTGAAATCCATAGAAAAAAGTGTTATGGGGGTTCATATTCCGATTTTAAGGTTAGAAGAAGAGTTTAGGGTCAATTTTCAAGCCCCTTCTTTATCTTGTAAGGAATTTGATGAATTTTTAGTTTCTCTTGGAGAATTAGTGCCTTTACTTTTAAGATATGTAGAGGTGAGCTTTTCTCTTTTCAGAATAGGGCAAGAGTTGGTGAAAACCCAAAAACGACTTAAAGCCTTAGAAAACTTTCATATTCCGCAATACAACCGTGTAATTTCGGATATTGAGGCTGTATTGGAAGAGACAGAGCGAGAGGAGCTTTTCAGAAACAAGAAAATAAAATCAAAAATCGGAGGAGGATATGGATAAAAAAATACTATTTCTTGTCTTTAGCATAAAGGCAAAAGATGATTTGATAAAGCGCGTTCTAGATATAGCCCAAATGCTGAAAGCAAAGATTATTGCCCTAAATGTTATTGATTTTGAAGTGATGAGACACCTTGCTTTGAAATTGGGAAAACGTCAGGCAGAAATAAGCGTAGATTTAGAAGAAGAAGGGTGGATGTATCTTTATTACCTTGAAGAAAAGGCTAAGGACAGAGGAGTAAAAATAAACATCATTCAGGAAGAAGGTGTCCTGGAGCGCGAGCTTATAAAGGCAGCAGAGAGGTTTTCTGCTGGTATGGTTGTAATAAGCAGAGAAGAGCATAAAGGTATAGCAAATTTTAGTAAATTTGTTGAATCTTTGCTTGCAAGAATAGGCTGTCCACTTCTTATACTTTAGCTTCGCAAGCAATTTTTTGTAGGTAAAAGGGGGTATAAGATATGAAGATATCGCAGTATTTAAAAAAGGATTCTTGCATAATGAATTTGAGGTCTGAAACAAAGGAGGAAGCAATTCGGGAGATTGTTTCAGTATTGGATGGCCCGGGAAAGATTAGAGACAAGGATAAATTTATTGAGGATATCTTAGAGAGGGAGCAGTTAGGTTCAACGGGTATAGGCCATAATGTTGCTATTCCTCATGCTCGTACTGATGTGGTAGAAGGGTTTGTTATTGGGATGGGGCGGTCGGAGAAAGGAATAGATTTCAATTCTATTGATGGGGAGAAGGTGCATATTATTTTTCTTATGGGTGCCAGCACCAAAGAACTCAATTTATATTTACGGCTTTTAGCTGAACTTTCCAAGCTTTTGATGAGTTTTTCGTTTAGGGAACAACTTATGTCTGCTCATAGCAGCGAAGAAGTGCTTGAAGTGTTTGAGAGGTTTGAGAAGTAATTATAGTTTTGCTTTACAACATAAAGGGGTTATTTAGATTCGGTAAGCTCTACTATCCGGTCTAATACGCTTTTTATTGTATAATCAGGGGTAGAAGCACCAGCGGTTACGCCTATTTTTCTTGCATCCTTAAACCATACTTTCTTTAGGCTTTTTTCTGTCTCTACCCAATAACTTCTTTTGTTCAATGACTTTGAGATTTCATATAGTCGTTTTGTATTGCCACTATTTCTGGAGCCAATAATAATCATTACGTCATTCTCCAAGGGCATCGTTCTGATTTCTTTCTGCTTTTTTTTGGTAATTCCGCAAATAGTATTAAAGACTTTAAGATCTTTTATGCTTTTTCTTAAGGCATCGATGATTTTTTCTGTTTTTATAACATTCTGAGTCGATTGAACTACAACCCCTCCCTTTTTTATGTTACGTATTCTTTGTGCGCGTATGTCTTTTTTATTTGCTATTATTAAAGGGCGCTTTCTGAGATTATCCGCAATTCCTTTTACTTCAATATGATTTTTGTCTCCAATTATAATGATTGTTCTTCCTTCTTTTTCCATTGAGGAGGCAATCTTGTGTATCTCATACACCATAGGACAGGTAGCATCCATTATTCTGTATCCTAACCTTTTCGCTTTCTTGACTATATTTTTAGGCATGCCATGCGCCTGGATAAGAAGCGCTTTATTGCTTCCTTCTTTTAGACAGTTTACTTTCTTTATGCCCGATTTCTTTATGTCTTTTATGACTTCTTCATTATGGACAATATCGTGAAGCATTTCAATCCGATACTTAGACTTTGCAACTTTCTTTGCAATATCCAGTGCTCTTCTAACCCCAAAGCAGAAGCCAGCAGATTTTGCTAAAGTGACAATTGTTTTTTTCTTTGCGGGCATCTTATATCTTTTAATTATAGTTGGCTGATTTTAGAAATTGTATTCAGCTGGTTAGTATTTTTTTTGCATAACACAAGAGCTCATTTTTGTACTTTTTCTTCATCCTTGATTTTGCCAGTACTGTTATGGAACGGTCATAGAGGATTTTCGTTTCATTTATAGCGTAATTTAAGCTGCCAGTTCGCTTAATAACATTTTGGGCAGTTATAAGGTCTTTGTGGGTAAGTTTACCTTTGTTGACTATCCTATCCAGTATTATCCTTTCTTTATGTGTTGCTTTACGATAAGCGTACCATAGAAGAATAGTTTTCTTATTTTCTTCCAGGTCTGTAAGGGAAGATTTACCTGTGATTTTCTCATCACCAAATACCCCTAGTATATCATCTTTTATCTGGAATGCTCTGCCAGTATTTATGCCAAATTCACGTAATTTTCTGATTTCTCCCTTAGATGCACCAGCAAGTGTTGCCCCTGCAACTAAAGGGGCAACAAAAGTATAATATGCGGTTTTATAATCATAAACCTTATATATTTCACTCTTTTTAATATCTTCCAATTTATTTGTGGTTAAAAGAAGTTCGATATACTCCCCGCATCCGGTATAAAAAGCAGCCTCAATGAATTCTATAAGAGCCTTTTCCTTCCGGGAAGGGTCTTCTTTTATAGAGAGGAACGATTCAATGGCAATAGCGTACATCACATCGCCAATCACAATTGCTAAGTCTTCACCTGTAAATTTAGCTTTATTTTTCCGTTTTATCTCTTTTGTGAGCATTATGTGCATTGTGGGTTTACCTCGTCGAGTATCAGAACGGTCAACTATATCATCGTGTACAAGCAAAAAGTCATGGAGAAATTCCATAGAAAGAGCACATCGGAAAAGATTTTTAGGGGTTTTATTAGAAAATCCTTTATATCCGCATATAAACATAATAGGGCGAATTCTTTTGCCCTTACGCAAGGTAAAATCCTTTATATTGCGAAAAAGAGACTCGGATATACGGGAAAGTCTATATCTTTTATCTATGTAATCAATATATTTTATCAGCTCTTTGTCCAGTTTTTCTTTTAGTTTGATAAACATGACCTTATGATACCATAATTCAATATGATATTCAAATTTTCTTCAGTTATTTATTCTATTGACAGTTTTGTCAAAACAGTGTATATTTACTTCCAAGATTTCACAATTGCTACGAAAAAGAAATTTTTACATTCCGTGTTAGGTAAAATTGTTAATTTTTTTTCTGTTGATATCTGGCGTATTCGCGCGAAAGACCTTCCCCGTCCGCGTTCTTTTATCATAAACCAATTGCGTATTCTTATCCTTGCTTTTCGTAGATTTTATGAAGATAAATGTCAGTTAAGGGCATCAGCTCTTACTTTCTATTCCCTTCTTTCTATTGTTCCCGTCTTTGCTCTTGTATTTGGTATTGCTAAGGGGTTTGGCTTTGAGAGGATTCTGGTAGAGCAGTTAACAGAACGCTTCAGCGGTCAGCAAGAAGTTATTCAGAGAATTATTACTTTTTCCCAGACTTTGCTTGAAAATACCAGGGGAGGGGTGGTTGCCGGAATAGGGGTAATTGTTCTTTTCTGGTCGGTAATAAAAGTCTTAGGTAATATTGAGAATTCTTTCAATGATATCTGGGGGATAAAAAAAGGCCGCAGTATTGGCAGAAAAATAAGCGATTATCTTTCAATAATGCTTATATGCCCTTTTCTTGTTATAGTATCAAGCAGCGCAACAGTTTTTATTGCTTCTCAGGCAAAAATGCTGATAGAAAGAATATCCTTCTTGGGAGCGGTAAGCCCTGTTATTTTAGGGTTGCTTAAGTTTCTGCCTTACGTTGCAATTTGGGTAGTATTTAGTTTTGTTTATATATTTATGCCCAACACAAAAGTAAATTTTCAGTCAGGGGTTATTGCGGGAATTCTTGCAGGAACTTTATACCAAATAGTTCAGTGGCTTTATATAACCTTTCAGATTGGCGCTACAAAATATAATGCCATTTACGGAAGTTTTGCCGCTTTGCCCTTATTTCTTGTATGGCTTCAGATTAGCTGGCTAATTCTCTTCTGGGGAGCTGAAATTTCCTTTGCTTATCAAAATGTGCATACCTACGAATTTGAGCCGGATTGCCTGATGATAAGCCCTTACTATAAAAAAATTCTTGCCCTTTTTGTTGTTAACTTTATAGTTAAGAATTTCAAAGAAGCTAAGAAGCCTTTTACTTCAGAAGAGATTTCTTCTGAGCTTGATATGCCTATCAGGCTTGTAAGAGAAATTCTTTTTGAGCTTACCGAAAGCGGCATTGTAAACGAAGTAAAATCTGGTGATGCAAAAGACCCCTCTTATCAGCCTGCTTTTGATATCAACCGCCTTACCATAAAAAATGTTTTAGATTCTCTTGAAAAAAAAGGAGCAAACAGCATCCCTGTTGCAAAAAAGAAGGAGCTTGAAGCAATTACCAGATATATCAGTGATTTTGAGAAACTTATAGAAGAATCTCCTTCCAACAAACTCATTAAAGATATATGATTATTTTAAAGAGGATGCTTTTGTTAAATAAGATGGTTCTTCCCGGAAAGGAGGGCAGAATATGAAGAAACTATTTATTATTGCATGTATTATTTTATTAGCTTTTGTTGCAACTATCCTTTTGTCTAAAAATTTTATTGTTAAAAATATTATAACAGCAGGGGTTAGAGGTTTAACGAGTCTGGAGTTAGGAATAAAGAGTGTAAATATAGGCTTTGGCGGTTCAATTGACATAAAAGGCCTTAAGCTGTATAACCCTTCTAATTTTCCTGATAAACTTATGGTTGATATGCCAAGAATATATATAGACTTTGATTTGCCGGCGTTCTTTAAGAAAAAAGTGCATTTTAAGCATATAGAACTTAACTTAAAAGAATTTTTAGTGGTAAAAGATAAGAAGGGCAATCTTAATCTTGATTCCTTAAAAGTTGTTAGGGAAGAAAAAGAAGAAAAGCCAGCCAGAGAAAAAAAACAGGAAGAAATGCCGCAGTTTAAAATAGATGTTCTTAAGCTGAAGATAGGCAAGGTAGTGTTTAAAGACTATTCTCAAGGCGATAAGCCCCAGACAAAAGAATTTAATATAAACATTGATGAGACCTATAATAACATAACAGACCCTAATTCTCTTGCTAAACTTATAATGGCTAAAGCCATAGTTAATACTACCATTACAAGCCTTACCGGCTTTGACTTAAACATTATAAAAGAGGGAATAAGCGGTACGATAAAGACAACTACGGGAATAGCCACAAATGTTATTGATAAGACTCTCGATGCAGGCGTTAAAATAGGTAATACTACAAAAGATGTATTAAAGGAAGGGATAGAGAAGACGGCTGATACCATTAAGAACATTTTGCCTTTAGGGCAGAAGGATAAGTGAGTATTTTCTTAAGAGACCACCCTAAAATAAAATACGCCTGTTCTATAAAAAATATTCTGCTTTTTGTATTGTTATTAAGCTTTAGTTTATTTTTCCAGAAGAATATGTTAGCCGAAAATAAAGTTAATCTTTTGCCTCCTTCATTTAAAGGAAAGGTGTCTTTAGGAGAGGCTTTAAAGAAGAGAAGATCAAGGAGAAATTATACCTCTGGCGTTCTTACTTTAAAAGAGTTGTCCCAGCTTCTCTGGGCAGGCTATGGAGTTACAGCAGAGTGGGGGGCAAAAACGGCTCCTTCTGCAGGAGCGCTGTATCCGTTAAGGATATATATTGTTGCAGGAGAGGTTGATGGTCTTTCTCCTGGCATATATAAGTATGAGCCTGATGGGCATTTTCTGGTTAAAATATCGGATAAAGATAAAAGGCTTGCCTTTTTTTCTTCAGCTCTTAATCAGTCTTCCATAAAAAGTGCGCCTCTAAGTTTTGTCATTTGCGCTGATTTTCAGGTTACAACTGAAAGGTACGGACCGAGAGGCAAGAGGTATGTTTTTATTGAAGCAGGCCATGTATCGCAAAATATTTACCTTCAGGCAGAAGCTCTGAATCTTGCCACAGTAGCCATAGGAGCCTTTGAGGATGAAAAAGTTAAGAATGTTCTGGGGGTAAATGATACCCCTCTCTATATTATGCCTGTAGGCAAAAGATAACCATTGACACATTATTGTTTGAATCAGTATTGTGTCAATGAATCATTATTGTTTGAAACAGTATTGTGTCAGATAAGATATACCTTATATTAAGCGAGGCGGAGTTGGGATTGCTGGAGAAGGTTTTGTTCCTTGAACCGGGCCTGCAGGATGTTACTGAAACCGCGCGTCCTCACCCTAAGGGTTTTCTCGTAGGATTCACTGAGACAAATATAACAGAAGCCTTGGACGCCTTGTCGTACGCGGTTATTAATATAGCGAAGTCAGCACAGGAGAAAGACGATTATATGAATCTGCATAATAAAATCAAACAAGGTTTTATACGCAATCAGAATCTACGCCGCTCAATCGGTGAATAACCAATCAAAGTTCCTTACCAAATCCCGCTTTTTTGTTATAATAGAGGATGCGATAAATCTCGTCCCTATATATGGATATGGGTAAAATCTATATTAAAACATTCGGCTGACCTTCTATACAGGTTTTACAATATATAAAATCTCCCTTTGATACCCTTCCTCAGGCATCCGCTTTCGTCGGGCTTTTAGGGAAAAACAAAAATTTTATATAATAGGAAAATCTTTTATTGACGCCGGCGGGGGAAAGAAAATAAACTGTAACCGTTTCAAGTAGCGTTTACACATTTGGTTAATTAAGGGCTTCAATT
>CAYXBX010000014.1:0-15907 GCA_964463445.1 uncultured Planctomycetia bacterium | reverse complement strand
ATCGGCGGAGAGAAATCCCTTTCTTCTGTAGGGTCAAAAGGAATAGATTCTCTAAACAAACCCATTCTAATAAACGGTATTAAAATTGTAAAGATTGGCGGTGATTTCCTCTTTAAAGGATATCCTGTATTTAGATGAATCAAATGAATACTCTATATAAATTAATACTAAAACGCAGGACTGTCCGTTTATTTAAAAAGAAAAAGGTTCCTATAGGCACAATAAAGAAGATAATAAATGCTGCACGCCTTGCACCATCAGCGGCAAACTTACAGTTTATTGAATATCTTGTAGTTGACAAAGAACCCCTCAAAGAGAAACTGTTCTTATGTACCAAATGGGGCGGTTACGTGTATCCCAAAAGAGTACCGCCAAGAGAAAAAAGACCTTACTTTTATATCATAATACTTATCAATAAAGATAAAAGCAAAAAACCCGACTTAAGAGATGTGGGAGCTGCTGCCCAAAATATTCTTCTTTCCTCTATGTGTTTTAATCTAGGGTGTTGCTGGATTGCTTCTTTAAACAGGAAGAAAATAAGAAAATTCCTTGATATACCAAGAAACTATATCATCGATTCAGTAATTGCCTGTGGTTTCCCCGGTGAAACACCTCTATTAGAAGAAAGAAATGATACTATAAGATACTGGTTGGATAATAAAAACCGTCTTCACATACCAAAACGGCCTCTTAAAAAAATTTTCCACTATAATCGCTTAGAAAACAAAAAATGAAGGAATTCAACTCTTTAGTAAATATTGTAGCTAAACTGCGTTCAAAAAATGGATGCCAGTGGGACAGAGCGCAAAAGATAAAAGACTTAAAGAAGTATCTCCTCGAAGAAATCTACGAATTACTGGACATTATTGATAATACTAACTATGCGAAGATAAAAGAGGAGTTAGGAGATATCTTTCTTCTTCTTGTTTTCATCTGCCAGTTATACAAAGAAAAAAATAAATTTACTGTCAAAGAAGTCCTAACCTGTATAAATAAAAAGATGGTAAGCCGCCATCCTCATATTTTCTCTCCAGAGTTCAAGAAGAATAACCTCCTTAAAAATAAAGATGATATAGTAAAATACTGGATTAAGGAGAAGGCACGAACCAATAAAAGAAAAACACTAAAAGAACGTCTCCCCAAAGCTGCCCCATCCTTACTGTTAGCCTACCTTCTGCATAAGGAAAAAAGACACTTAAAAAGAACCACCAGCATAAAAGAAAGCATAAAAAACTTCAAAAAACGTTCTAATAATCTTGGTTTAAACAATATAAGCAAAAACAACATAGTACAGATATTATTGCTTCTTACAGAGATAGCTTCCTTTAAAAAAATAAACTTAGAAACCATTCTAAGAGAAGAAATATTTAGAAAAGCGCAGGCCGTAAAATACGAAGAGTAGAGCAATTTGACAGGGGTGTTAAAAGAGAGTATAATAAAGACCCTGCTTCTTTTTTGTAAATTATAACTGGACAGGAATCATTTTTAACCCAATATAGAAGGAGGAAAAATGAATAAAAAAGAAACTCTCGATAATAAGAAAAAGGCTTTAGAACTTGCGCTTACTCAGATAGAAAAACAATTTGGCAAGGGAGCAATTATGCGTTTAGGTGAAGATACCAGGTTAGATGTGGAAGTACTTTCTACAGGGATTATCTCTCTGGATAAAGCATTGGGAGTAGGAGGCCTTCCTCGAGGAAGAGTCGTTGAGATTTATGGGCCCGAAGCTTCAGGCAAAACTACGCTTACTCTAAGTATTATCGCTCAAACTCAAAAGAACAAAGGAATAGCCGCATTTGTAGACGCTGAGCATGCTTTTGACCCAGCATACGCTAAGATAATTGGGGTTAATCTTGATGACCTTCTTATATCTCAGCCAGATACAGGAGAACAAGCTTTAGAAATAGTAGAAGCACTGGTACGTTCTAATGCTGTAGATTTAATAGTGGTAGACTCTGTTGCTGCCTTAACGCCTCGCGCAGAAATAGAAGGGGAAATGGGAGAATCACAAATTGGCCTACAGGCCCGTTTAATGAGCCAGGCTCTTCGTAAACTAACAGCAGCAATAAGCAAATCCAACACCTGTGTGGTATTTATAAATCAGATAAGAGAAAAGATAGGTGTTATGTTTGGCTCACCTGAGACTACACCGGGAGGAAGGGCGCTTAAGTTCTATTCTTCGGTAAGGATAGACCTGCGGAGGATTGCTACTATATCTAACCAGGGAACAGTTATTGGCTCACGTGTAAAAGCTAAAGTTGTAAAGAATAAAGTAGCTCCTCCTTTTAAAAGTGCAGAATTTGAGATTATATACAGCGAAGGCGTATCAAAAGTAGGAGCTCTTATTGATGCTGCTCAAGAATGTGGATTGATAAAGAAATCAGGAAGCTGGTTTTCTTACGAAAATAGAAATCTTGCCCAAGGCAGAGAACAGTTAAGAAAAATACTTAAAGAGGATACAGAGTTGCAATTAAAAATAGAAGAAGAGGTAAAAAAAGTTATTTATAAATAAGGGAGGCTAACATGAAACGTTTTGCTCTATACATTCTTATTACACTCCTATCTTTACCCTTAAAAATCGTTTACCCTCAGGATTATAAAGGCTTGGAAAACGACACTATAAAAGTAGCCGAAGAAGCTGGTAAAGCAGTGGTCTCTATCACTGCTGTTGCAAAAGAAATAATAGGGCCTCAATTCTATTTCGGCTCTCCTTATGGAAACCAAGAAGAAGAAATATTAAGAAGGTTCTTCGAGGATTTTTTTGGTAATATACCCAATGAATACGGAAGAATCGTCCTGGGAAGTGGGTTTATTATCGATAAGGACGGATATATTCTCACTAATGCCCACGTCGTAAGTGGAGCAAAAGAAATACGAGTTACTCTCTCTGACGGAAGAGAATTCAATGCTACTCTTAAGGGCAAAGATTTACGTACTGATTTAGCTGTCATAAAAATAGAAGCAAATAACCTTCCAGTAGCAAAACTGGGGGACTCTAATAATCTAAAAATTGGGCAGTTCGTTATGGCATTGGGCAATCCCTTTGGTATTTCTACAGAATATGAAAATCCCGAACCAACTGTAACTCTGGGAGTCGTAAGTGCCCTTCACAGGCATCTTCCTGCTGCCTCAGGAAGAGCAAGTTTTGAAGACTTAATTCAAACCGACGCTGCTATCAATCCGGGCAACAGCGGTGGGCCTCTAGTTAATCTTAAAGGAGAAGTCGTGGGGGTAAATGCTGCTATAATAACACGCTCTGGGGGATATGAAGGAATAGGTTTTGCAATACCAATCAATAAAGCAAAAAGAATATTAGGCCACCTTATAAAAGGAGAAAAGGTGCTTTACGGCTGGCTGGGAGTAAGCATTCAAAATTTAAACGAGGATTTAAGAAGCTATTTTGTAATAAAAGAGAAAAGGGGTGTTATTGTTGTAAGGGTATTTAAAGACTCTCCTGCAGATAAAGCAGGAATTAAAGAAGGGGATTTAATTATAAGTTTTAACTCGCAACCAGTTAATGACAGTCGAGATTTAGTTAATCTCGTTACCGAGTCAGAAGTAGGTAAAGTAGTTCCTGTAGAAATATTAAGAGGAGGGAAAACCATCCAGCTAAATATAAAGATTGGAGCAAGGCCTCAGGAAATCGAAAAAATAGAGACAGTAGAAATCACCACATTTAGAGGGATGGAGGTAGAAAACATTACTCCATATTTAAAACAAAGATTCAGAGTAAGAGAAGACGAAGGAGTAATTATTGTAAGCATAGAAGATAATTCACCAGCTCAAAGAGCAGGGCTTGAAGTAGGCGATGTAATTCTAAAAATAGGAGATAAGAAAGTAAGAAATAAAGATGATTTTGAGAAGGCTATTCTGGGGATAAAGGGCAAATGTTTGGTAAAAACTAATCGTGGGTATTTTGTGTTGAAAGAAGATTAAAGATTAATTGGAAGAATTCAGGAAAGCATTAAATTACTCTTTTTTACTGTTAAAATATAGAATAAGATCGAAGAAAGAAATATACGACAGACTAAGAAGAAAAAAATTTTCGCCGCACATAATAAAGAAAACACTAGACTTTCTTAAAAGTAGCGGATATATAGATGACGATTTATTTGCCTCGGTATTTGTAAAAGAAAAACTCAATAAAGGATGTGGAAAAAGAAGGATATATTTTGAATTAAAACGGTTGGGAATCAATAGCAGCCTTATAAAAAAAGAAATAGAAAGTATCAACCCAGATATATACAAAGACATAATTCAGAAAATCATTGATAAAAGATACAGCCGTTACAAAGATTCAAAAAATAAGAGAGGAAAGATTATACGTTATTTATACTCCAGAGGTTTCACAAGGGAAGAAATAGAAGACGCTCTCAATGAATACAAATAAACTAAGAGAAGAATACCTTACATTCTTTAAGAATAAAGGACATACAATTTTTCCATCTGATTCTTTAGTGTCGATTGACCCTACTGTGCTTTTCACTCCTGCAGGGATGAACCAATTCAAACCCTATTTCTTAGGAGAAAGAAAAGGGTTAAAACGTGCTACATCCTGTCAGAAGTGCTTGCGAACTGGTGACTTAGAGAAAGTTGGAAAAACGCCCTATCATCATACTTTTTTTGAGATGCTGGGAAATTTTTCCTTTGGAGATTACTTTAAAAAGGAGGCTATAGAGTTCGCATGGGAATTCCTCACTTCTGTCCTGAATATAAAAGAAAAGGATTTGTGGATATCCGTTTATGAAGAAGACGAAGAAGCCTACAATATTTGGAAAACATATATTGGCGTGCCCCAGGACAAAATTATTCGCTTAGGAGCAGAGGACAACTTCTGGCCATCAAATGCACCTCTTTCAGGCCCAAATGGCCCCTGTGGGCCGTGCTCAGAAATATTTTTTGACCGCGGCAAAGATAAGGGATGCCTAAAAGAAACCTGCAATCCTTCATGTAGCTGTGGTAGATTTGTAGAAATATGGAACCTGGTATTTACTCAGTTTAACAGAATTGGAAAAAATGAATTAGAACCTCTTCCGCAAAAGAATATAGACACAGGAATGGGTTTGGAAAGAATGGCATCAGTATTGCAAAGCAAAAATTCTAACTTTGAGATAGATATCTTTGAGCCCATTATTATTTATACAAAAGACCTGCTAAAAATAAAGAAAGATAGCAAAGAATCTATCAGCCTAATAAATGCGATTGTTGACCATGCCCGTGCTGTTACTTTTGCAATATCAGACGGAGTATTCCCCTCTAACGAAGAAAGAGGATATGTTATAAGAAAATTAATAAGAAAAGCTCTCTGGAATGGCTATAGCTTAGGTTATAAAAAGTCTTTTGTCCATAAGTTAGTTAAAGAGTGTGCAAAAACAATGCAAACACCATATCCAGAAGTCCTGAAAAACAGCGATAAGATATCAGAAGTAATACTTAACGAAGAGGAAAGGTTTCTCTCAAACATCGAAGGAGCGAAAATACAATTTAACGCCATTACTGAAAGTTTAAAAGAAAACTCTCTAAAAGTGCTCGATGCTTCAACTGCTTTCCGTCTTTATGACACTTACGGTCTGCCTCTGGAATTAACAAAAGAAATGGCGCAAGAAACTAACCTAGAGGTTGATGAGAATGGTTTTTATGAGCTGCTAAAGAAACAAAAAGAATCCTCCCGTAAGAAAAGTATGTTCGTAGACTCTATTTTTACAGAAGATAGTTACAATCTCGAAGGAAAAAGTGAATTTAAGGGCTACGAGACGATTAAAGAACAGGCCACAATTACAAATATTCTTGCAAATGGAGAAAATACAGAGGTGTTAAAAGAAAAAGAAGAAGGTATCGTCATCCTTGACAAAACACCATTTTACCCTGAATCCGGAGGTCAACTTGCTGATAAAGGATATATTAAAACTAGCGAGGGGGAGTTTATTGTAGAAGATGTCCAAAAGAAAAACGATGTCATTCTCCACATAGGTAAGGTTAATAAAGGAAAAATAATTAAAGAAAATTGTGAAGCTGTGGTTGATAAAGAAAGAAGAAGTGCTCTTATGCGCGCTCACACTGCCACTCACCTTCTGCAGGCAGCTTTAAGAAACATTCTTGGCGAACACATAACACAACAAGGTTCATTGGTCGATACAGATAGATTAAGATTTGACTTCTCTCATTTTAAAGCATTAACTGACGAAGAAATACAACGTGTAGAGAAAAAAGTAAATGATTTTATTTTAAGAGGGGATGAGGTAATAAAAAAGACTGTAAGCTTACAGAAAGCAAAAGAGGAAGGCGCCTTGGCATTCTTCAAAGAAAAATACAAAGATACTGTGAGGGTAGTTTCTATATCTAACTACAGTAAAGAGTTGTGTGGAGGCACCCATCTAGATAATACCGCCCAGGTAGGGTTATTTTACATCATAAGCGAATCTTCCGTAAGCAGCGGTATCCGAAGAATAGAAGCGGTGGTAGGAAAAGAAGCCACCAGCAAAGCACTTTCTTACAAAAGTATCATAAAAACCATCTCTAAAACATTAAAGGCAAGAGAGGAAAACATACCAGAAGAAATCTACAATCTCCAGAAAACCTCTAAAGAATACAAAATGCGTCTAGATTATGCAGAAAAAGAGATATTGACTTTGAAGCTCAATGAAATTACAGCTAATCCTATAGAGATAGATGGTATAAAACTTTTTATAATAGAGCTAAAAAACAAAGGATACCCCCATCTTCTACATCTGGCAGATTTAATAAGAAAGGAATACCATAATTCTTTTGTATTTATTTCATCTTCTTTAAAAGAACAAGATATATTTGTATTAGCAACAACTGCAGAGTTATCCAGCAAAGGGCTATCAGCAAACAAATTTCTACAGAACTATGCAACTAAATTCAATTTAAAAGGCGGAGGAAAAACTCTCGTCTCCCAGGGAAAGATAACAGGTAAAATAGAGAAAGAGGCTCTTAAAAAAGCGATAAGTGAATTTATAGAGAAAAACAGGGAATGAAAGTTATCCGTAACATAAACAGCCTTGATAAACTCCTGGAGAAAAGGAGAAATTGCAAAAAAAGAATCGCTGAAAGGGTATATAAAATCATAAAGAACGTTAAAGAGCGAGGAGATGATGCCCTTGTAGAATTTACCAAAAGATTCGACAAGGTTAAGCTATCTGCACGTGAATTAAAGGTTACCGAATCTGAAATAAGCTCTGCATTTAATGAGTTGAATTCTGACCTTATATCTGCAATAAAACTAAGTATAGATAATCTGTATAAATTCTACAAACCGCAAATTCCTAAACCAATAACCATCAGAGAGGAAAACGGCAAAATACTAAAAGTAAAATATAAACCTATAGAAAAATTAGGAATATATGTTCCTGCTGGCAGTGCCCCGCTGGTATCTACAGTTTATATGAGTGCAATACCTGCTCTGGTAGCAGGTGTCAATAATATTGTACTGGTCTCTCCTCCGGGTAAAAACAAATTTCTTAACCCTTTTATTCTTGCTGTAGCGAGTATGCTTAAGATAAAAAATATATACAAGATAGGAGGAGCACAGGCAATCGCCGCCTTAGCGTATGGAACAAAGACTATACCCCCGGTAGATAAAATAGTAGGACCAGGAAACGAGTTTGTTACAGAGGCAAAACGCCAGGTGTTTGGGAAGGTGGATATTGATATGCTTGCCGGTCCTTCGGAAATAGTTATAATAGCGGGGAAGAGGACTAACGTTGACCTTATAATTGCTGATTTAGAAGCCCAGATTGAACACCGAGGAGGACTGGGAATAGTAATAACCAACTCAAAAAGAATTATGAAGGAATTAAGGAAATCAAAAACAGAAGGATTTGCAATGAGAGTTAAAAATTTAGAAGAAGCTGCATCCATAGTTAACAGAATAGCTCCTGAACACTTAGAAATACTAACACGCAGACCATCGCTTCTGCTAAAGAAAATAAATCACAGTGGAGCTATATTCTTAGGAGATTACTCTCCTGTTGCACTGGGAGATTATACGGCAGGCCCAAGCCATATATTGCCTACTAATAGCACAGCAAGATTCTTTTCTTCCCTGTCGGTTAAAGATTTCTTAAGGGAAATTCATATTATAAATTACACAAAAAAAGCTCTGATAGATGAATTACCTGCATTAGAAAAGATTGCTACACTAGAAGGTATGCAAAAACACATTGAAAGCGTAAAGAAAAGGCTCTCTTAATAAAAAGAAAGGAGAAAGATGCGTAAAGCCATAATAAAAAGAAAAACAAAGGAAGTAAATATTATAATTAAGCTTAATATTGATGGAAAAGGGGAATATAAGATTGACACTAAAATAAACTTCCTTAACCATATGCTGTCTCTCTTAGCAAAACATGGCTTGTTTGATATTGAAATAAAAGCAAGGGGAGACCTGGATGTAGACATCCATCATACCAACGAGGACATAGGAATAAGTTTGGGAGAAGCTTTCTTAAAGGCCCTTGGCAAGAAAGTTGGAATAAAGAGATTCGGCAATAGCATTATATGCATGGATGAAGCGCTTGTAAGGTGTGTGCTTGACATAAGCGGAAGGCCTTATCTAAAGATTGCACCTTCCAGGCTGCCGGCATCATCATCCAGAACAATAATGAATATCTACAAAAAAGATAAAGTATACACCTATTCATACTTTAAACAATTCTTAAAAGGATTTATTGACCATTTCAAAATAAATCTGCATATGGATGTTTTAGAGGGAGAGGACTTTCACCACATAGCTGAAGCTTCCTTTAAAGCACTGGCATCAGCTCTTAAAGAGGCAGTAAAGATTGAGCCCAGACGAAAAAGCGTCCCCACTACCAAAGGAAAAATTGATTAGAATAATTACTCCTTTCAATAACTAAAATAGTAAGGATATGACTACAATCATAAACTATGGTATGGGAAACATAAGAAGCATAGCAAAAGCAGTAATGGCTTTGGGGGAAAAAGTCATAATAACCGAATCTCCTAAGAAAGTAAAACAGGCAAAAAGAATAATCCTGCCTGGAGTAGGACATTTCGGTCAGGCAATGTTAGAACTAAAGAAAAGGAATCTAATAGATGTCATTAAGAAAAAAATATCTGATGATAAAATACCATTCTTGGGAATATGCCTTGGAATGCAACTTTTGTTTAAACACAGCGAAGAAGCCCTTCATGTCCACGGCTTAAACATCATAGAAGGAGAAGTGAAAAGATTTAGAAAAAAAAATCTAACTATCCCCCATATGGGATGGAATAGAGTGGCTATAAACCCTAAACATAATGAAGCCTGTCTCTTTAAATCTATTCCTGGTAATAATTTCTTCTATTTTGCTCACTCTTATTACTGTGCACCAAAGAATAAAAATGACATTCTTACAACAACTTACTATGGGCTAAAATTTACCTCTTCTCTTCATAGAGAAAATATCTGGGCGGTTCAGTTTCACCCAGAAAAAAGCCAGGCCCTGGGGTTAAAACTACTAAAAAACTTTATAAAACTGTGTTAATAATCTCTAACGGTTATGCTTATAATACCAGCCATTGACCTTTTAGACGGAAAGGTAGTAAGACTATACAAAGGGAAGAGAGAAAACTGTAAAATTTATGAGAACAACCCTATAAAAATAGTAAAAAAGTGGAAAAAGTACGGTGTAAAATTAATTCATGTTGTAGACTTAAATGCTGCTTTTGCCTCTGGTAATAATTTGATTATAATAAGCAGGATTATAAAAGAAGGCGTCGATGTCCAGATAGGGGGAGGCATACATACTCCAGATAAAGCAGAAAAACTTATAAAACTAGGAGCAAAAAGAATAGTTATTGGCTCAAAAATAATAGACAAAGAATTCTTATCCATCATAACAAAACGTTTCTCTACAAAAATAGCTGCAAGCATAGATATCCTTAGAGGTAAATTTATGGTTTCAGGATGGCAAAACTCCTCAGGCTACTCTGCAGAAGAAATCATTACCTATGTCATAAAACAAAAAATTAAATGGATAATTTACACAGATATCAGCAGAGATGGTACCTTAAAAGGAATAAACATCAAAGCGATTAAACAACTGGCAAAATATAAGAACGCAAACTTCATTGTGTCCGGAGGAATAAATTCAATTAATGATATAATTGCAATAAAGAAACACAC
Organism: uncultured Planctomycetia bacterium; assembly: GCA_964463445.1. Lineage (GTDB taxonomy): Bacteria > Omnitrophota > Gorgyraeia > Duberdicusellales > 4484-171 > CAZWON01. The sequence goes on along the minus strand of CAYXBX010000014.1, from coordinate 5,760 downwards.
ACCTTTCATAAAAGGGATAATTATTGGGAAAGCCATCTATGAAAACCGCATAGATTTGAAAGAGGCTCTTTGCCTGGCATGATAAAAAACTTGCTTAAGAGTTATCTTGCCTTGTTTTTTCTAAGCAACTTCTATCTTGACGCAAAGCCAATAGCCTTTACCCCTATTGTTATAGATAAAAGCAAAAGTTATAAATCCAACGCCATCGATATCGATAACCCGGAATACGACTACTCTACATCTGTAGAGGAGTATTTAGGGTTTTTTAGTGATATAAGCTTGAGAAAACGTGCCAGTAACGGGCTACAACAAGACATATCTATAAGGGGCTCTACCTTCCAGGACAACAGAGTGAATATAAATGGAGTAGACATAAGTGACCCTCAAACAGGCCATTATAGTTTAGAAATCCCTTTTACGAAATACGACATAGAAACAATAAATATTGAACCCAATACAAACACAGTCAACTTAAATATAAGGAAACCTTCAAACAGAGGAATATATTTTGAGCATATATGTGGAGAACATGCTTTATTCAACGACATTATATCATTGAATTTTACCTTCAGGAATACAAGAAATAGACTGTCTTACGAACATAAAATATCCAAAGGGGCAAGGCAAGATAATGATTTTGATATTCACAATATGTCTTTTTTCTCTTTCTGGGAGAAAGAAGATAATAGGGTAAACCTTATTTTTGCCGCCACTCAACGTGACTTTGGAGCAGACAGCTTCTACAGTTCTACATTTCCACAAGAAGAAGAACATATAAACCAGAAATTGTTTATTTTGGAAACCGAAAATGACAAAGACTATTTTTCTCTCAAAAACAAAATATTTCTAAGAAGACATGAGGATAAATTTATCCTTGAAAGACACGACCCTTCATTCTATACAAACTACCACACTACTTATAGGTGTGGATATGAATCCCTCGTGTCATTTGAAAACATAACTTTTTCTTTCGGAATCAACAAAGAAAAAATTACCAGCACTAATCTTGGCAATCATACCCGCTATAAAAAAGACCTAAAAGTAATATTAAAACATTCTTCAGGAGAAATACATTATACTATAAGCTCAACCCAAAGCTATTATGGCAGCTTTAGCTGGCTAAACACAACAAATGTTGCTACCGATTATGCATTAAACGATAAGACGTCTATCCATCTTATTCTTGTTAATTCGTGGCGGCCTCCGTCATTCACCGAACTATATTATCAATCGCCCGCCAACAAGGGAAACAACAAGCTAAAAGTTCAGAAATCTAAAGCCTGCGAAATCAATTTTGACTATAAGATATCTAACAACTTCGATGTAAAAGCAGGAATCTTTTTTAGAAGACAATCTAACACTATTGACTGGACAAAAGAAAATAGCACATCTATATGGCAAGCAACCAATATCGGCAAAATCAACCTTAAAGGAATAAGTAGTGCGGTAAACATTAATTTCAAAAGCCATTCAATAAAAAGACTTACTTTAAGCTATACATATCTGGATATCGATAAAAAAAATCCTTGTTATGCATCAAAATATGCCTTTAGCTACGCAAAGCATAAGGTAAACGGTATTTTTGCGATAGAGATTAAAGGCTTCTCCATCAACTGGGCTTTTTCTTTCCTTAATCCTGTAGATAGGAAAAAATACTGTGTTACTGACATAAAAATATCCAGGCCTCTGGGCAATAACATTAGCATCTTCTTAACTGTAAACAACATCTTAAACACCGATTATGAACCCCTAAAAGAAGTAAATGGCGAAGGCAGATGGTGCAAATGGGGGGTGACTTTACATTTCTGAATGGATTTTTCTAAATATTTTCTCTGATTTATGATATAATAAAAAAATGCCAAGAAGAATAGTTGTAGTTATTGCTGTTATCATAATAACTGTATTGGCGTTGGCTTTTTACAGCACAAAACGTAAATACCGTAAGAAAATGCAAAAAGAGACAGAAATAAATACATCTTCCTTAGGTATAGAGAACTATATCTTTACTAAACTGGGGGATAACAAGGCACTGATAAGAGTCTATGGAATAAATAACAATAACAAAGCGGTAAGTTATTTTCCTATAATAATTGACTACTACTCCAAAGAAGGAGAACTTTTAGGCAGTGACAAAGTTGATCTGCTAAAAAAGAATGACGCAACCCTAAAGCCTATGGGAAGAATTAATGCGGAAATTCATATTGTCTATCCTCAAGGCACAGAGAAGGTAGGAGTCAGAGTAGACAGGGAAGGATAAGTTTATGGAAAATAGAAGGCGATTTTTACGATTTGAAACGGGGGATTTCTTAGAAATCAGACCTCTAAATGAGACAGCACGATATGCAAAAGGAAAAGTTTCCAACTTCAGCCTTATGGGAATATGTTTTTCTTCTGAAATAGAATGGAAAACAGGACAAGTTCTTATGATTGACTATTTTATTCCCGAAGAACTCGATTCTGTAAGACTAAAAGTAGTTGTGGTGTGGTCAGAACTCATAGGAGATAAAGAGGGATATATCACAGGCACACAACTCATTGATATTGAAGAAGATAAGGAAAGTAAATTTGTAAACTATTATTTTCAGAAGCTAAAAGAAAAGTTCTTTTGATTCTCTTTAATTCCTGTAAAAACTCTTAAAAACCAACGACATGAAGGACGTATTCTTTAAAAAAATCACCTTGTCCCAATTAACAGAAGACCCTCAGATTATAGTCGATATACTTAAATACGCTAAGCTATACAACAATATCAAAAAAAATGATTTTGTGGGGATAAAGATTCATTTCGGCGAGAAAGGAAACAAATCTTTCATTAACCCAAAAATATTAAAACCCCTCGTAAAAACCTTAAAAGATATACCTGCCAAACCTTTTTTCTTTGACACTAATACCCTCTACAGAGGAGAACGGACCAATGCCATTGATCATATAAACTTAGCCAGGAATCATGGCTTCTTAAGTCTTAACATACCTCTTTTAATAGGTGATGGTATAAAAGGAAACGATTACATTGAGGTAACAATCAATAAACACCATTATAATAAATGCTTTTTAGGGGCTATCTGGAAAGATACTGATTTTATATTTTCTGCCTCACACTTTACAATGCATATGCTTACAGGATTTGGTGCATCTATAAAAAACATGGGGATGGGTCTGGCTTCTCGCAGAGGAAAACTGGCTCAGCATTGCGAAATGTCTCCTCGGATAAACACGAAGGATTGTATACTCTGTGGCAACTGTGCAAAAATATGCCCCAGTTCTGCTATAGTAAAAGAAGACTCCCATTATAAAATAATAGATAACCTCTGTGTGGGATGTGCCCAGTGCATAAGCGCCTGCCCTCAAGGGGCAGTAAAAATAAACTGGTCTGAAAAGAACAGGCTTCTTCAGGAAAGAATGGTAGAGTATGCTTATGCTGCTACCAGCGGAAAACGCTGCGCTTATATGAACTTCTGTGTGTTTATTACAAAGGAATGCGACTGTATGAACAAGGAAAATAAAGGTTTCGTCAACGATTTAGGAATTCTTTTTGGATACGACCCCGTTGCTGTAGATAAAGCCAGCGTTGACCTTCTAATTCAGCAGGAAGGAAACGATATAATAGAAAAACAACACCCTAATACTGATTACAATCACCAGTTTGCATATGCAAAAAAAATAGGATTAGGGGACCCGGATTATAAAATTATAGACTTTAATTAGCTTTCCTTCACAACCAGAAAATTCATCTCGATAAAAGCATGCAGAAATATCAAGATTACCACTTAAGCTTTCCAGAAGTTGTTATTGTAGAGGCTTCTGCAGGGACAGGTAAAACTTATGAACTGGCTAAACGGTATATTCAGCTTATTCTCAACACTCCTTCCCGAAATCAAATATCCACAGATAACATACTCGCTATAACCTTCACTAACAAAGCTACAAAAGAAATGAAAGAAAGAATCTTAGAGCTGTTGAAAAGAATGGCCCTAAACTGTCTTTCACCACAAGAAGAGAAAACTATTCTACCTTTTTTAAATACGGACAAAGAAAAAATCAGGAAAAAAGCATCTAAAATAATAGATGAATTAATAAAAAACTACAGCCTTTTTCAGGTACAAACAATAGATAGTTTTATCAATACTATTCTTTTAAGCTCGGCATTAAAAATAGACCGCTCAGCAAATTTTAAAATAAAAAAAGAATACACCAAGTATCTTTCTTACTCTCTCGATACAACAATAGACGAGGCCAAGAAAGATAAAAGATTGCTAAAAATTTTTGAAGAATTTATTGAGTATTACCTGTTCATAGAGAACCAATCATCATGGTTCCCTCGTCAAAATATACTTAACACTATTAAATTCCTTTTCTCTCTAAACAACTATAACGGTTATGATTTTGTTATCCATGATATACCTAACTCTGAGATATTAGAAACCAAATTTAAACTATACAATATAATAAAGAAATTAACTGATGCTGCCAATAAAAAACTAAGCAAAAGCATATTAAAATTCATAGAGGAAAACGACAGGAACTTTAACATCAAAAACCTACCCTCCTCATTACTAAGGGGAAACTGTATTGCTGACAAAGAGAAGAAAAAGGTAAGCAATTTGATAAGAAAACTGGCAGAAATGGAGGCTTATAAGACATTCAGCCCTTATATAAGATTGTTTCTGATAGTACTTAAGGAATTGTATAAGATTGCCCAGAAAGAAGATGTACTCTTCTTAGAGGAATTGAATAAAAAGACGTACATGCTAATTAATAAAGAGATAGGTATGCCAGAGCTCTATTATCGTATGTCTATGCGGTTTTACCACTACCTTATTGATGAATTCCAGGACACCAGCCTACTACAATGGCTTAACCTGAAACCCATGATTGAAGATTCCTTATCTTCTGGAGGAACTTTATTTTATGTGGGAGATAGAAAGCAGGCTATATACCGTTTCAGGGGAGGAGAAGCAAGACTATTTGACGAGATAAAACAGGAATTTAAACACTTTAACCCAAAGATACGCTTCCTTAAGAAAAACTGGAGAAGCCAAAAAGAAATCGTAGAATTCAACAATGAACTCTTCTCTCCCCGGAATTTAGAAAGGGCTCTTCTTAATATAGATTTATTTAAAGAAGACCCCCAAGCTATAAATAAAATACTTGATATATTCAAAGATTCCTATCAGGAATATGAGCCCAACAATAAATATGGTTATGTTAGGGTAGAAAAAATAGAAAAGGCAAACTCCAAAGAAACAAAGGAAATAATATACCCAAAACTTATAAACACCATCATAGAGCTAAAGAAACGCTTTACCTACCGTGATATCGCTATTCTTTGCAGAAACAACAATGAACTAGAAGAGGTGACAGCTAAATTACTGGAAAACGATATACCTGTAGAATCAGAAAAAACATTAAGTATTGCAGAAAATCCTCTTATAAAGGAAATTATCTCCTTTTTGAATTTTCTGCATTCTCCTATTGATGACATAAGCTTCGCCTCCTTCGTTATGGGAGAAATATTCAGAAAAAAAACAAATATTTCTTTTAAAGAAATAACTGAATTTCTATTTACTGTAAACAAAGAAAAGAATAACTGCGCCGATTTATCTCTATACCGCTACTTTAGGAAAAAATATCCATTGATTTGGGAAAAACACATAGAGGTTTTCTTCAAAAATACAGGCTTCCTTTCTCTCTATGAACTTACTATCAGTATATACAGCCATTTTGAAGTACTGGACAATTTTGAGAATGAACAGGCATTCT
>CAYXBX010000013.1:15691-16820 GCA_964463445.1 uncultured Planctomycetia bacterium | reverse complement strand
AAGTTAGTAGATGTGGTTGGGCCTGTATGTGAGAGCGGGGATTTCTTGGGTAAAGGACGTAAACTTGCTGTTAGGGAAGGAGATTATCTTGCAATTTTAGGTGCGGGGGCTTATGGGTTTAGTATGAGCTCAAATTACAACTCCAGAAGGAGAGCTGCTGAAGTTTTGGTGAAGGGGAATAAAGTTTATCTTATTAGAGAAAGAGAGACGTATAGAGATTTAGTAAGGAAAGAGAGAAAAACTGGCGATTGGCGTTAAAGAATAGCACTCCTTAAACATTGTTTGTACCGTCTAATACGGGAAAGATTATGCAAAAGAAATTGCACTTTTTCAAATTACAGGCTTCAGGCAACGATTTTATTTTAATAGATAATCGAAGGTTGGAATTTAGAACTCAAAAGTTAAAGATGTTATCTAAGAAGTTATGTCAGCGTAAATTCGGTGTAGGTGCCGATGGTCTTTTAGTAATTGAACCATCAAAGAGAGATGATTTTTCAATGCGTATATTTAATCCCGATGGTTCAGAAGCAGAAATGTGTGGGAACGGAGCGCGTTGCACTGCGTTGTGGGCAGCTGTGTTTAAGAAGAAAAATTATGTGAGGTTTTCTACAAAAGCAGGTGCTATTGAATCGAAGATAGAAGGAGATATTAATAAACTCTCCCGGTATGGTAATGTAATGATAAAAATGGGTAATCCTTCTGGGGTATCTCTTGGGTTTCCTATAAATATTGGGGGTAAGAAAATAAAAGTAAACTACATAAATACGGGCGTTCCTCATACAGTTGTGTTTGTGGAGGGGCTTGAGAAAATAGATGTAGAAGGAATAGGGAAGAAGATAAGATATCATAGAAAATTTATGCCTTCTGGGGCAAATGTTGATTTTGTTGAGGTTGTGGATAGGAAAATGATAAAAATCCGTACATACGAAAGAGGCGTGGAGGCCGAAACTCTTGCCTGCGGTACAGGAGTTGTAGCTTCAGCTGTTATTAGCAGTTATCATTTTGGCTTGGAAGGTCTACATTTTAAATTTAAAGTTTTGACGAGAAGCGGAGATACTTTGGGTGTTTATTTTACCAGATGCAATGGCAGAATAAATGATGTTTGGCTTAAGGGTAGAGCTTATTTTGT
>CAYXBX010000013.1:0-15591 GCA_964463445.1 uncultured Planctomycetia bacterium | reverse complement strand
CCAGATGCAATGGCAGAATAAATGATGTTTGGCTTAAGGGTAGAGCTTATTTTGTATATATCGGAGAGATTAACACAGATTAGTATAGACTAATACCTTTGTGTGTTAAAAGAGGAGGTAATTTATGTTTTCAGGAAGTATTCCTGCACTTGTGACGCCGTTCAAAAAGGACGGAGTAATTGATGAAGAACGCCTTCGGTTTTTGATTAATTGGCATATAAGAAATAAGAGTGATGCTATTTTAGTTTGTGGAACAACTGGAGAGAGTGCTACTTTATCTCACGACGAGCATAAACATGTAGTAAAAATAGCTGTGGAAGAATCTAAAGGTAAAATTCCTATTATTGCCGGTGCAGGTTCAAATTCAACAAGAGAAGCTCTGGACCTGGCGCAATTTGCAAAAAAAGTTAAGGCAGATGCCATTCTTGTTATAACCCCTTATTACAATAAACCTACTCAAGAAGGTCTCTATCAGCACTATAGGACTATTTCTCATAATGTCAAGATACCTCTTATTATTTATAATGTGCCTTCCCGTACAGGAACAAGTATACTGCCACAGACAGTAGCGCGTATCTATAAAGATTGCAGGACTGTTATAGGAATTAAAGAGGCAAGCGGTTCGCTGGACCAGATAACCCGTCTTATGAGTCTTGTTGACAGAAGATTCGTTCTTCTTTCGGGCAGCGATGAGATAACTTTACCTATTATGTCAGTGGGGGGTGTAGGCGTTATATCTGTTGTTGCTAATATAATGCCAAAAAAGACACACCAGCTTGTTTCCAGCTTTTTAGATGGCAATGTTGAGAAAGCGAAGAAGCTGCAGCTCTATCTTTATTCTTTGATAAAGGCTCTTTTTATAGAAACAAACCCTATTCCAGTAAAGACTGCTTTGGGGTTTATGGGTTTGATTGAACCAAACTTAAGGCTTCCACTCTATAAGATGAGGGAAGATAATCTTAACAAACTTAAAAGCGTTTTGAAGAGTTATTCCCTTATTTAGATAATTTAAATCTATATGAGGTTTTAATGGATAGAGAAAATATCAAATTATCTGTGATAATACCGGTTTACAATGAGGTAAATACTATTTTAGAAATGATAAGGTTGGTAAAGGAAGAGAAACATAAGAAAGAAATCATTATTGTTGATGATTGTTCTACCGACGGAACCAGAGAATTATTAAAAAACATAAAAGAGGATAACATTAAGGTTATATTCAATGATGTTAATAGAGGAAAGGGGTACGGAATAAGAAGGGCTCTTGAGTATATTACAGGAGATATAGTAATCATTCAGGATGCTGACCTTGAGTATTATCCTGATGAGTACAGTATATTGATAGAAAAGATTATCCAGGATAAAGCAGATGTTGTTTACGGAAGTCGATTTATAGGTGCCCACAGAGTATTTAATTTTTACCATTACTTAGGGAATTTAGTTATTAATATAATTGCCAATGTATTTTTGAATGCCAATCTTACCGATTTGATGACTTGTTATAAAGCTTTCAGAAGTGATGTGGCTAAAAGTTTGAAACTAGAAGCAAATAGGTTTGGGATAGAGACAGAGATTACCTGTGAAGTTTTTAGAAGGAGATATAGAGTGTATGAGGTGCCCATATCTTACAATGGGAGAACATATGAAGAGGGAAAGAAAATAAAGTGGACAGATTTCTTTGTTTGTTTGTTTTGGCTTTTTAGGTCTTTAGTAAGAGGAATTGATGTAGGCGAGGATACATTATTGAAGATGATGGTTATGAAGCATAATAATTATTGGGTTTACAGTAAGATAAGTCCTTTCTTGGGCAACGATGTATTAGAGATAGGTTCGGGTATAGGAACGATTTCTAAGTATTTAGTTAGGAGTAACAGAAGAGTGGTTCTTACAGAGATAAATGAAAGATATGTAGGTGTTTTAAAAAGAAAGTTCATTGGTAATCTGTGGGTGGAAATTAGGCATTTAGATGTCTTAAACATAGATGCGGACTTTTCAGAAGAAAAGTTTAGCACTATTGTGGGAATAAATGTCTTAGAGCATATAAAAAATGATGAGGTTCTGCTAAGAAAATTAAAAGGACTTCTTACCAAGAAAGGTAGACTTGTATTGTTAGTTCCTGCCCATAAATTATTGTTTAGTGTTTTAGATAGTAGGTTGGGTCATTACCGCAGGTATTCAAAAAAAGAGTTAGAAAACAAGCTTATAAACGCAGGGTTTCATATAGAGAAAATAGAATTTATGAATTTTCTAGGTGCAATTGGGTGGTTTATGAGTTTTAAGATTATAAGAAGAAAGCGGATGTCAAAATTTATAATCCAAACCTTTGATAAATTTATCCCTTGTATTGCTTTAATTGAAAGATTTATTAAGTTTCCTTTTGGGCTCTCTCTTTTATGTATTGCTGAGAAGAGCGATTAACTTTCTGGGCGTACCTTTTTATCTTTAATCATGGCGGCTGATTTTATAGAGGAGTTATCCATAAGTATCATTGTATATGATTAAAGAGCTGGTGGAAAAGGATAAAATTAGTAAATACTTAAGAAGTGTTTTGGCTTCAGGGGTATTCTTAGCAGTAACATTGTTACCGATAAGGTCTATGTCTTTTACTGTATGTATTTTTTCTTTATCTAAGGAGTTTATGTTTCTTTTATTTCTATTTTTATTGTTTTGTTTGCTATTGAGATATGATTTATCCCATAGAATTGTTAAGCGTGGAAACAATACAGTAGATTTATTTTTCAATATCATTGTTGATAACGCGTATGTATCAGTTGCAATACTTTCTTTATTGAGTGTGGCAGCATCGTTTCTCATCTTTCAATTTATCTTTGAAGGAATTCCCCATGTTCAAGATGCTATCGCTCAACTATTTCAGGTTAAAATATTTTCGCTGGGTAAGTTGTATGTAGAACCCCACCCCTTAAAAGAATTCTTTTCATTTCTTCATATTATCGATAAAGGGAATAAATGGTATTCCTTATACCCTCCTGTTTTTCCTTTCTTGGTAATGCTGGGATATGTGTTACATACACCAGGCATCGTTAACCCGCTATTGGGAGGAATAACAGTACTTATTGTATATAAAATAGGAGAAGTTCTATTTAATAGGAGAGTAGGAATTATTGCTGCTATTTTGTTAGTATTTTCTCCTTTTTTCTACTTCATGAATGCTTCTATGATGGTTCATCCACTTTCTCTTCTTCTAACATCTTCATTCTTTTTTCTCTTTATATTGGCAGATAAAAAAGATAATTATAAATATTTTTCTTTTTCAGGAATTACCTTAGGGCTATTGTTTTCCTCTCGTCCTTACGATGCTTTTTTAATAGGTATGCCTATATTGGTGTATCTTGTTTTTAACAGTTTTAAATATAGAAACTGGAAAAATCTAACTTTCTTTATTTTTTCCTTTTTCCCTTCTGCTTCTATTATTTTTATTTATAATTACTTTACCAATGGAAACATATTTAACTTTGGGTATTATGTGTGGGATCCTTATTATGCTAAGTTAGGATTTATTCTTGGGCATACACCATTGAGAGGGTTGTTATTTACGCTATCAAGATTGAGAGAGCTTAATTACTACCTTTTTATTTTGCCAGTTCCTTCTTTAATTTTTATTTTAATTGCATTAATCGGTAGGAAAATTAAAGAAAATAAATATTTGTTGATGATGGTCTTTGAGATTATTACTGTTTTTGTAGGATTTTCCTTTTACCATTACTATGAGATATGTTATGGACCCCGTCTTATTTATTCAACATTGGTTTTTATAGTAATTATTTCCGCATTAGGTATTGAGAGGATATCTCACAACTTTTATTGGAAAAAGACTAAAGCAATAATAATTGGTTTGCTATGTTTTTTTTACTTTAGGATAAACTTACCTCTATATTTAGAGTATTATAAGCATAGTTACTGGGGTGTTAACAGGGAAGTTCATGAGGCTACTAAGAAGAATAACATTCACAACGCTGTGGTGTTTTTTAACTATCATGGAGCACGTTGTATACCTCACTATAAAACAAGAGAAGAAAATCTGTGGGGTGCTGCATTTATGTGGAATAGTCCTCTGTTAGATTCTGATGTTATTTTTGCGAGGGATTTAGGAGAACATAATAAGGATTTAATGAATTTCTATCCGCACAGGGAATTTTATATATGCTACTATGATTGCTTTATAAAAAAGTTTGTATTTAGAAGAATACAGAGGGGGTAGTTATGATAAAGCTTGCGATAAGTGGTATTTGTGGGAAAATGGGACGCAGGATTTTGCGTTTGGCAAGAGAAGATGATGAGTTTAATGTGATTTTTGGTCTGGAGAAAGAAGGGCATGAGTGTGTGGGTTCTGACGCAGAAGGCGTGAAGGTAGAGTCCAGAGCGGATAAAATAAGTGAGTGTGATTGTCTTGTTGATTTTAGTACTCCTTCCGCTACTATATCTTATCTTAAGTGCGCAGTCCAGTTTAGCAAGAGTATGGTGATAGGGACGACAGGATTTAGCGATAGCGAAGTAGAGAAGATTAAAGAAGCAGCGGTAAGAATACCCATCGTTTTTTCTCCTAATATGAGTGTAGGAGTGAATCTTCTTTTTAAGTTGATAAAAGAAGCTGCATGCATCCTTAAGGGTTACAATATATACATGGAAGAAGCACATCACGTCCATAAAAAAGATGCTCCTAGCGGAACGGCGAAGAAAATTGCTGATATTCTTAATCAGGAAGGATTCAGGATACGTTATGAGGATATTGTATCTATCCGTGAAGATGAAATTATTGGTGACCACAGCGTTATTTTCAAAAGTGATGTTGATGAGATTGAACTTTCTCATTCTGCAAAGACACGTGATATTTTTGCTCAAGGAGCGCTGCGAGCTGCAAAGTGGGTAGTGGGAAAAAGCGCAGGGCTTTATTCTATGAATGAGGTACTTTTTGGGAGCAATGATAAATAAATATTCAGGAGGTGCTTGATGGTTTTTGATTACTCTAAGCGTTTAAAGAGGTTACCACCCTACCTTTTCGCTGATATAGATAGAACCAAGCAGATGTTACGTAAAAAAGGGGTAGAGTTTGTTGATTTAAGTATAGGTGACCCAGATATACCTGCTCCTACAAAAGTAAGTAACATATTGTATAGCGCTACAAAGCTAAAAGAGAATCAGAAATACGCTCTTGATGCAGGAAAATTGTCTTTAAGAAAGGCAATAAAACAGTGGATGTATAGAAGATTTAAGGTTAAGTTGGATGTGAATAAAGAGATTTTACCTCTTATAGGGTCAAAAGAAGGGCTTGTGCATTTCCCCCTGGGTTTTGTTAACCCTGGAGAGTACGTAATTATTCCTTCTCCAGGGTATCCTGGTTATCGGGGGGCAGCCATTTTTGCAGGCGCACGTATTTATGAACTTCCTTTAAGGGAAAAGAATAAGTTTCTCCCTCAGTTAGAGAAAATACCTCTTAATGTGAGGAATAAAGCAAAATTGATTTATTTAAATTATCCTAATAACCCTACCACTTCTTTAGCAACTGGGGAGTTTCTTCTTGAACTTATAAGGTTTTGTGCTAAATACGGTATCATTGTAGCTTATGATAACGCCTATTCAGAGATATATTTTGATAAAAAGCCTTTAAGTATTCTTGAACTTAAAGGGGCAAAAGAAGTGGCAATAGAGTTTCATTCTTTTTCGAAAACATTTTGTATGACTGGCTTTCGTATTGGATGGGCATGTGGAAATGAAAATCTGATAAAGGGGCTTCTGAAAGTCAAGACTAACATAGACTCAGGTATTTTTGGCGCTCTTCAGGATGTTGGAGAATATGTGCTTCTTAAGGAGGGTGAGTATATAAAACGGTTACGTCAACAAATAAAAATACGAAGAGATATATTTGTTGATGGACTTGTTGATGCTGGTTTTAAAAGAATATATGCAGAAAGTACTTTTTATGTATGGAGCAAGCTGCCCGGCGGCACTTCTTCCATCTTTTTTTGTAAGGAACTTTTGAAAAGAGGTGTTGTGGCTACTGCTGGTGTAGGATTTGGTCGCTACGGCGAGGGATTCGTTCGCTTTGCACTAACTGTAGATATTGACAAACTCAAAAAAGCACTTAAGCTACTTAAGCGTATAGCGGTTAACGGATAGAATTAGGGTGTAGGGTGGAGGGTGTAGTGAATATCGAGTATCAAGTATCAAGAATCAAGAAGTAAATGTGGATACTAGATTCTGGATCTTGGATAAAAAGATTAAGAGCTATAAACTATTGACTATTGTATGACAATGTATGACGCGAGCGAAGCGAGCATATGACAACTGTATAACGGCCGAAGGCGATACGTCCCACGTCCTTACGTTCTTACGTCTGACTCTGTGACCTGGTGACGTGGTGACCTGGTGACTTTTTGTATCTGCGGTCATCTGTGTATATAAACACGTGAGTTTGTGGTTTGTTTTGTGGAGATGGTTGAGGCATTTATAGGATTAGGTTCCAATCTAGGAGATAGAGAGGGTAATTTAAAGAAAGCCCTTGAGTATATTCATCAACATCCAGAAATAGAAATAAATAAAGTTTCTTCTTTTATCGAAACTGAGCCTGTAGGAGGACCTCCTCAAGGCAATTATCTTAACGCGACAGCACAATTAACGACAACCCTTTCTCCTGAGGAGTTGCTTGAGTTTCTGCAGGAGGTAGAGAAAAAACTGGGACGAACAAGAACTGTAAGGTTTGCCCCGCGGACGATTGATTTAGATATACTTTTATATGAAGACAAAGAGATTGACACACCTACACTTAAAATTCCTCATCCTCGCATGTGGAAAAGAGAGTTTGTAATTAAACCGCTTCTAGAGATAGCGCCGTATCTAGAGGCTAAATTTGATAAATTAAAAAGGAAAGATTAAAATATATATTTATGATAGTTTCCCGCAGTATTAGAGGTATACGTCGTATTATTCAGGCAGTGAAGAAAAAGGGGCAAGTTATAGGATTTGTCCCTACCATGGGGGCGCTTCACGAGGGACATCTTTCTCTTGTTAGGGCAGCAAGAAAACAAACAGATTATGTAGTAGTGAGTATTTTTGTTAATCCTACCCAGTTCGGTTCTGGTGAGGATTTTCGTAAGTATCCCCGTACATTTTCTTATGACAAGGAGCTGTTAGAAAAAGAACGAGTGAATCTGCTTTTTTATCCTGACGTAAAAACAATGTATACAGAGGATTTTTCCACATACGTAGAGGAGATTTCTTTAAGCAAATATCTCTGCGGGAAATCACGCCCAGGGCATTTCAGGGGTGTATGTACAGTAGTAGCCAAGCTTTTTAACATTATCCAGCCGGATGTTGCATATTTTGGTCAGAAGGATTATCAGCAGGCACAGATTATTAAACGTATGGTAGCTGACCTTAATTTTCCTATACGCATAAAAGTTATGCCTATTGTACGCCACAAGGATGGTTTGGCGATGAGTTCACGTAATCAGTACCTTGCTAGTAATGAACGGAAAGTAGCCCCTGTGCTTTTTGAGGCTTTATCGCTGGGGAAAAGACTTATAAAAGAAGGTCATAAAGACGCCTCTTTCATAAAAGAGAAGATGGTAGAACATATAAAGAAGAAGTGTCGCTCAGCTCGCATAGATTATGTAAGCGTGGTGGACCATAAAAAGTTGGTAGATGTGAAGGTTGTTAAAGGAAAAGTATTACTTGCTTTAGCGGTATATATTGGCCGGGCGCGCCTAATTGATAATATGCTGGTTTCTGCAAGAAAAAGGAAGATGAATGATAGGCAGGAGAATTAAAGTTGGTATTGTTGGCTGTGGGGCTATCGGTTCAGAGCTTGCCCACTATATTTTAAAAGAACTTAAACACTCGTATTATCTCACAGCGCTTTGCGACAGAGATGTAAAGAAGGCGGAGCATCTTTTGTCTTCTCTATCTTCTTCGGTACAAATCTTATCAATAGAAAAATTGATTAAAAGTTGCGATATGGTGATAGAGAGTGCTTCTATTAGTGCTGCGCATGATTTAATAACCCGCATGGCGAAAGTAAGAAAAAGGTTAGTTATCTTGAGTGTAGGAGTTTTTGTTAAATACCCTCGTCTTCTTTCTTCTATTAACAAAGGTGGTCTTACTTTATATGTTCCTTCCGGTGCAATTGCTGGGGTGGACGGTATCTCTTCTTTGGCTCTAGAGGAGATTAAGAGCATTACGCTTCTGACTTCTAAGCCGCCATCTTCTTTAAGAGATATCCCATTCTTAAAAAGGAAAAGAATAGATGTGTCGCGTATAAGAAGGCCTACAAAAGTGTTTGAGGGTAATATTAAAAAAGCAATAAAGTATTTTCCCAAGAATATCAATGTTGCTGCAATTATTTTTCTTGCCTCACGTTTTAGGAAAATAAAAGTTGTAATAAAGGTTGACCCTTTTCTTAAAAGAAATACGCACCGAATTGAAGTTAATGCTGTGGGGGGTAGATTGTACGTTGAGATAGAAAACTTCCCTTCTTCTCTTAACCCCAGGACTAGCAGGATGGCAATACTTTCAACAAAAAACCTTCTTAAAAAAATTACAAGCAGCATAAAGGTAGGCAGTTAGGCATGGATTACATTCTCATTCAGGGGGCAAAAGAGCACAATCTAAAAAATATTTCTCTTAAGCTGCCCAAAAATAAACTTATTGTTGTTACAGGAGTTTCGGGCTCGGGGAAATCGTCTCTTGCGTTTGATACGCTTTACGCAGAAGGTCAGCGTCGCTATGTAGAAAGTCTCTCCAGTTATGCCCGTCAGTTCTTGGAGCAACTTCAGAAGCCAAACGTTGAACATATCGAAGGGCTCTCTCCTGCTATTGCTATTGAACAGAGAACTGCGGGCGGTTCGCCTCGCTCTATTGTAGCTACGCAGACTGAGATTTATGATTACTTACGTCTTCTTTTTGCTCGTATTGGCAAGCCTCATTGTTATAAGTGTGGCAGAAAAGTAGAGAAAATTACTTCCCAGGAAATTATTAAGGAAATAATGAGCTTACCTAAAGATACTAGGATTTTTATTTTATCTCCTGTGGTGCGGGGCAAGAAAGGGGAGTACTCTGCATTATTTAGCCGTCTTTCTCAAGAAGGATTTGTGAGAGTGAGAGTGGACGGAAAAATTTACGGCCTTGAAGAGGATATTAAGCTCAATAAGCATAAGCGACACGACATTGATATTCTTGTGGACAGAGTGGTAGTGAGTAAAAAGCATGCACGTAGAATTGCTGATTCTGTAGAAGTGGCCTTGCGTTATGCTGATGGAATAGTTGTTGTAAGAAATGAAGATAAAGGGGAGGATAAGGTATTTAATACCGCTTTCAGGTGTGTTTCTTGCGGAGTTTCTCTTGAGGAATTAGAACCACGTATGTTCTCTTTTAATTCTCCTTATGGAGCATGTCCTGCCTGCAATGGGCTGGGGACAAAGTTAGAGTTTGACCCTGACCTTGTGGTTTGGGATAGAAACAAGACTCTTCGTGAGGGAGCAATTGAGCCGTGGCGTAGAGGAAGTCGAGGTTACATAATGTACTATCGTAGCCTCCTGCGTGCTTTGGCAGACGAGATGGGGTTCAGCATGGATATTCCCTTTAAGAAGCTGCCACGTTATGTCCAGAATACAATTCTTTATGGCAACAGCAAAGTGTGGGTTTGGGATAAGCCTTTTGAGGGAGTTATCCCTCATCTTATGCGTCTGTTTCACCAAACAGATAGTTCTTATGTAAAGGAGGAGATTACCCGCTTTATGTCAAAACTTCCTTGCCCGGAATGTGGTGGGTCACGTCTAAGAAAAGAGAGTTTGTCTGTGTATATAAATAAAAAGTCAATATGGGATGTAGTTAAAATGAGTATTGTAGATGCGTATGGGTTCTTTTCTTCGATTAAACTCAACCCATATGAAGAGAAAATTGCCCATCATATATTAAAGGAGATAAAAAAGCGCCTTTCTTTTTGTATAAGCGTGGGCATTTCTTATCTTACTCTTGACCGATTGAGTTCTACTCTTTCGGGGGGAGAAGCTCAGCGTATACGGCTTGCTACCCAGGTGGGTTCTTCTTTAAGCGGAGTTATCTATATTCTTGATGAACCTACCGTCGGTCTTCATCCGTACGACGATACAAAACTAGTTGATACTCTAAAGAGGTTGAGAGATCTGGATAATACAGTGGTAGTGGTGGAGCATGATGAGTACGTGATTGAGAACAGTGATTGGATTGTGGATTTGGGCCCGGGTGCAGGAAACTATGGCGGCAGAGTGGTCTATTCAGGGCCGAAAGAAGGAATTTTAAATACAGATTCTCTTACAGGCAAATATATTAAAGGCGAAGAGAGAATTGAATTACCCAGGAGACGGCGTAACTGGCGTTGTTCTCCCAGACTGATTATTCGAGGAGCAAAAGAACATAATTTAAAGAATATCGATGTTGAGATTCCTCTGGGGGTGTTTGTGTGCGTAACAGGAGTTTCTGGCTCAGGAAAATCCACATTGGTTAACGATATACTTTATCGTGCCCTTGCGCGTCAATTTTACTCATCCCGCCAGAAACCAGGGGCGCATCTGAAGGTAGAAAACATAAGTTACATTGATAAGGTTATTATTGTTGACCAGTCACCTATTGGACGGACGCCTCGTTCAAACCCTGCTACCTATACAGGAGTGTTTACATATATAAGGGAAGTTTTTAGTAAATTGCCAGAAGCGCGAGCGCGGGGCTATAGTCCATCAAGATTTAGCTTCAATGTTTCTGGTGGAAGATGCGAGGCTTGCAAGGGAGAGGGGACAAAGAGAATTGAGATGCACTTTTTGCCTGATGTATATGTCCCTTGTCAGGTATGTAAAGGTAAAAGATTTAACGAACAGACCTTGGAGATAAAATTTAAAGGGGCATCTATAGCTGACGTTCTGGATATGACAGTAGATAAAGCTTATGAGTTGTTTGAGAACTTTCCTCATATAAAAAGAGTGCTTAAGACTCTCAAAGATGTGGGATTAGGTTATATTTCTTTAGGGCAGGCTGCCACAACTCTTTCAGGAGGAGAGGCACAACGGATAAAGCTTGCTTCTCAGCTGCACAAGCGTTCCACGGGTAAGACTCTTTATATTCTCGATGAACCTACAACCGGCCTTCATTTTGATGATGTAAAGAAACTACTTTCCTGCCTGCAGCGATTAGTGGATAAGAAAAACACTGTTCTGGTTATCGAACACAACCTTGATGTTATAAAATGTTCCGATTATATAATTGACTTGGGACCGGGCGGAGGAGATGAAGGAGGGTATATTGTTGCTAAAGGTTCACCAGAGGAGGTGGCAAAAACAAAAGCATCTTTGACAGGAAGATTTATTCGAAAAAAACTTAATCAGTTCTTATGAGGTACAAGTTAAGCACTGCTGCAGGGGTATTTTTTTTATGCTTTTTGTGTATCTGTGCGTTTGCATTAGATAGAGAAGATGATGTTTTTTATAAAGCAGTTGAATTATATTCTCAGAGAGATTATAAAAAAAGCATAAAGCGTTTTTATAATTTTATAGATGATTATCCATATTCTTTTAAGGTTCCTTTGGCCAAGCTGTATATTGCTAAATCGTTGTATTCTCAAAACAACTATCAGGAGGCAATAAGAATTATAAAGACAATTATTAAGAATAAACATTACCAGAATGTTTATGACGAAGCGTATTATTGGTTGGCGAAGACTTACTATGCCAATAGGGATTATGCGAACGCGCTTAATTGTATAAAAAAAGTCATAAAGGATTATCCTCAATCATATTTTATATGGCAGAGCAAATATCTTCTTGCGCAGATTTACTTAAGATGTAATAAGAATGAGGAGGCAGAGAGTACTCTCAAGAATATTATTGAGATGAGTCCTGAAAGGGAAATTGTTGATAACGCCTATTTAGACTTATTAGATTTGTATTACAAGAATGAAGATTATAAGAATCTCGGTATATTTATAAGTAAATATTTAAACAGTTACCAAAGAGGAAAGCTGGATGGCAGAATACATTTTTACCTTGCAGAGAGCTATTACAGGAGAAAAGAGTATGATAAAGCGATAAAGGAATATTCCATTGCTTTTAATATTACCACTGACAGCGAACTGAAAGATTTGATTCGTCAAAAAAAAGGTTTGTCCTTTGTTGCTAAAGGAGATTTGGATAAAGCGTTGAAAGATTTTTCTGGTATTTCTTCTCGAGAATACAAGCTTTTTTCTTACGGTGTATATTATTTTAAAAATAATCAGCTCAATCTGAGTTTGGAGAATTTTAATAAGCTATTACATGAGTTTCCTTATAGTAAATACTCAGTCTTAGCTTTTCTGTATAAGGCGGATATTCTTTATCGCATGGGGCGGATAAAAGACGCCTCCTTTATATACCAGCAGATTATAGATAATAAAAATACAAATTATTACAAAGACGTAGTAGGAGATGCTTATTATGGCTTAGGATGGTGTCGCCTTAAAGAGGGTGATTTTAGAGGCGCAATAGATTCTTTTAAGTATGCAATGAATAAGACAGATAACCCTATTATACAAATAAGTTCCCGTATACAAATAGCCGATTCTTACAAAAATAAAGGTAAACTTGACGAAGCAGTAATGCAATACAAAGGTTTATTAAATGAATACCCCGATAATATCTACGCCGACTATATTTATTTCCAGATAGGGGTAATTATGGTAGAGAAACATAACTGGGACGAAGCTTTAAGAATGTTTTCCGTAGTTAAAGAGGAGTTTCCCTCGTCTAAGTTACTTTCAGATGTGGAATATTACATAGGTTTTGTCTATTTCTCGAAGGGTAATTTTAAGAAGGCGCAAGAGGCTTTCTTGCGCTTTATTCAAAATTACCATAATCATAAATTATTGTGGAAAGTTTATTATATGTATGGAGAATCTTTCTTAGAGATGGGATTGCACCAGAAAGCTATAGCTACTTTTAATAAGATTAAAGAGAGAACAGAAGATAAGGAAATAAAAGAATTAGCGTCGGTCGGTATTATCCAATCATATTTTGAGCTTTCTGATTTTGAGAATAGCAAGAAAGAAGCAAAACAGTTCTTGCGTTCTTTTCCCGGTAGTCCTAAAACGCCTTTTGTGTATTTATATTTAGGAAAGATTTATGAGGCAGAGAGTGACTTCTCTAAAGCGGAGTATTTTTATGAGCTTGTAAAAGAAAAGTATCCTGAGAGTAATGTGGCGAATGATGCCTTATTTTCTTTAGGGGTACTTTATTTAAATAGAGGGTATTTAAACAAAGCGCAGTATTACCTCAGTGCAGTTAGAGAACAAAGTTCTTTATTAGCCGATAAAGCAAGATTATATTTGGGGGATATTCTCGTCCTCAAAGGGGAAAAAGAAAAGGCCTTAGAGATTTATAGGGATTTATCTAAGAAAGAGAAGCTCAATAAGGAAGCGTTACTTAGGGAGGCATTCCTTCTTAAGGATATGAAAGAATACTGGGAGGCAAAAGAGGTTTTTAGAAAAATAATAAACATGGGGTATGGTTCTCCAAAGGTAAGGCTTGCCTTAGGGTTTTGTTTAGAGAAACTTGATGAATTAGATGAGGCTATTGAAGAATATAGAAAAGTGGTTTATAATTCTACTGCAGATAGAGATAAAATAAAAGCGTATTTTCGATTAGCAAGAATATATGAGCGTAAGAAAATGTTTCATAAAGCAGAAGAAATTTATAGGAACATAATTGCTACGGGATGTCCTGAGGCAAAAGTTGCCAAAGACAGGCTTGATAATATAAACAATAACACCATTAGGTATTAAAGGAGGAGCAATGGCTGGTTTAATGGTGAAGAGTTTGCATTTTATCACCAGGGGTGGATGGCTTATGTGGCCATTACTTCTATGTTCCGTTATATCTTTAGCTATCATCATTGAGAGGTTTCTGTTTTTTATCAGGCTTAAAAGATATAACAATCATAAGATAGCAAAAATCATTATAGATACTTTCTCGCAGGGGAAGGTAAAAGAAGCAATAGATTTATGCAATAAAACTCCATACTATTTAACAAATATTATTAAAGCTGGTATATACCGCTATAATCACTCGAAGGAGATTATAAAAGAGGCAATGGAGAATGCTTCTTTATATGAGATACCTAAGTTAGAAAAGAACTTGAATTTCTTGAGTACCTTAGCTCATGTTTCTCCTCTCATTGGACTTTTAGGGACAGTGACAGGGTTGGTTAGGAGTTTTTATGTTATTGAACAGAAGGCGTCAACTGCTGGTATGGTTAATCCTTCAGATATCGCAGGGGGTATTTGGGAGGCGCTTCTTACTACTGTCGCAGGGTTATGTATAGCAATTGTAAGCTATATTGCATACAATTATTTTGTTCATAAGGTAAATACCTATGTTTTGGAAGCAGAAAAGGCCTCTACAGCATTATTGGAGGTTGTATTGGAGAAATAAGTTATGAGATTTAAGAGGCATATAAATATTGAGTCCGGTCTTAAACAATTAGAAATTACTCCATTGATAGATTGCGTGTTTCTTCTTTTAATATTTTTTATGCTTACTTCCAACTTTGTGGTTCGAAGAGGCATTAATATAAAGCTCCCGCGAGCTTCTGTTCAGGAAGTAGTCAAAACCAGAGTTGTTACGATTACCATTTCTTCGGAGGATATTATCTATCTAGATGGTAAGATATTTACACGTGGTGAGTTAGAACGGTATTTAAAGAAGCTGAAACCCCATTCTATATTCATAAAGGCAGATAGAGATTCTACTCTTGGAGTAGTGGTAGAAATATGGGATATATGTAAGCAGTTGGGAATTAATAAGATTGGCATTGCTACAGTATCAGGAGGCTAGTTTATTATTAAAAATATGGACAAAGTACGGTATTTAGTGGTAAAATTGTTATAGAGATGATTACAGAAATTGGTATTGTTGCAGGAGAAATATGGAGTTTGTTGGAGAAAAAGGGAGAGGTACTTTTAAAAAATGTTGTGAAAATGATTGATAAACCTCGTGAACTTATTCTTATGAGTATAGGGTGGTTGGCAAGAGAAGGACATATTGTATTAAAAAGAGAAGAGAATGATTATAAGGTTTGTCTGCGTTAGAAATAAAGGGGTAGCTTTGGTTATGGTTATTGGAGTAATGCTATCAATTTTTTTCCTTTGTTGGGGCGTTCTTTATTTAATGTCTCAACAGGCTAGAATGACAGAGCATAAAATTAAAAGAATGCGTGCTTATTATGCCGCAATGTCAGGTGTAGCCTATGCTTTTGACCAGTTAAGACAGGGTATTAACCCTTCAGGTTCTCCAGCTTTAAGCATCGGTAGTGGCATTTATGGGTATCCTGCCGGCGGCTTAGGTGTTAATATCCAGGTAAATTCAGGGGCAGGTGTCTCTGGCACAGACGAAGTAAGAATTACAGTCAACTATTAATTTTTTCTTATATTCTTAATCCCCGCCGTATAGAGTTAAGTTCTTTTATAACACATTCTTATTTTTGGTCTTTAAAAATATCCAGTTAAAGCTTTCAGAGGACATATTTTCTCCCCAACATATAGAGGCAAAAAAAATATACCACAATATATTTGATAACTAT
>CAYXBX010000012.1:3794-17073 GCA_964463445.1 uncultured Planctomycetia bacterium | reverse complement strand
TATTCTTTTCCTCCTTTTAGTGTTGGTGAGGTAAGGCCATTAAGAGGTCCTTCCCGAAGGGAGATAGGACACGGTGCGTTAGCAGAGAAAGCCCTCAGTCCTATAATTCCTACAAGAGAGGAGTTTCCTTATACTATAAGGGTAGTATCAGAAATCTTAGAGTCAAATGGTTCTTCGAGCATGGCTACAGTATGTGCTGCTTCTTTAGCTCTAATGGACGCGGGAGTCCCTATTAAAGAGCAGGTGGCGGGTGTTGCTTTAGGTTTGGTTAGTGAAGGGGAGAGGAGTATAATTCTTACAGATATAGCTGGCGTTGAAGACCGCTACGGCGATATGGACTTTAAAGTAGCAGGAACAAAGAAAGGAATAACCGCGGTTCAGCTCGATGTTAAAAACGATGGCCTTAGTTTCAGGCTTGTAGAGGAGGCTTTAGGGAAAGCAAAGAAGGCAAGATTGTTTATTCTTGATAAAATGAACGATGCTTTATCATTGCCAAGAGAAGGAGTCTCTAAGTATGCTCCCAAGATAAAGTCTTTTAAGATAGATTTAGATAAAATTGGTGATGTAATTGGTCCGGGGGGGAGGATTATAAGGAAGCTCACACGCGATCATAATGTAACTATTGATATTGATGATGAGACAGGAAGAGTTTCTGTTGTTGCTGAAACGGAGGATGATTTGAATAGGGCAGTGGAAGAAATAACAATACTTACTAAGGATATCTCCATAGGTGAAATATACGATGCAAAAGTAGTGCGGATAACCAATTTTGGAGCATTCTGTGAGCTTGCTCCAGGTAAAACAGGCCTTCTGCATATTTCTGAACTCTCTGATAAGTTTGTTAAAGATGTAAGAGAGTTTCTAAAAGAAGGAGATGTAGTAAGAGTTAAAGTAATAAACGTTGATGCTCAAGGTAAGATTACGCTTAGCAAAAAACAGGCAGAATGAGAAGGGTACCGTGCGCAGTATTAGGTTTTCTATCTATTGCCGCAGCTTTATTGGTTCTTCTAAGTCTTATTTCGTATGATCCTAAAGACTTAAGTATTTTAAGCTCCCCCTTTAACTACCCTCCCCGCAATCTTATTGGTATTAGTGGTGCCTATATAGGTTTTGTTCTTTCTTTTCTTTTTGGCTATGGCAGTTACTTTATTGTCCTTTATCTTCTTATCATGGGGGTCTCGGGGATGTTTTATATAGATATTTGCGGCATAGCTAAAGGTAGAATTGTAAGAGCAATATCCTTTTTGTTTCTTCTTGTGTTTTTGTGTGCTTTTGTTGGTATATTTTCTCAAGGAAAAGAAGAAATATATTCTCACTCCGGCCTTACAGGTTACTTATTAGCCAGCTTTCTGCAGAGATATTTAGGGTTATGGGGGTCTTTTATTATACTGGCTAGTAGTATTGTGGTTTTGTTCTGGATGCTTGTAGGTTATTTATTGGTAGATATTTTTCATGGCTTTTTAAATGTATTAAGTATTTTAAAGAAGAAAGTAAAAAGTTTTCTTGAGATGAGAAAAAAGAAGACTAGGAGGAAGGAGAGGGTTATTGTAAAAACGAGGCCACTACATATGGATAGAGAATCTGTAAGTATGCCTTCTAAGACGCCTTTAAAAGTTAAACCAGAAATACGCGTATATACTCCTAAGCCAGCTTCTGCTGTCTCTAACTTTAAGCAGAAAAAAGATGTAGATACAGAGCAAAAATTGAATGATGATAAAGAGGAAAAGATAACTAAGGTGTATGATCCTGCTAGTTATCGTTTACCCTCTATAGACCTGTTGAAAATTCCTCCTTCTATTGACGCTCGCCAGATAACTGAGGATATAGAAGAGAGTATTCATAATTTAGAGGCAGCTTTGTCTGATTTTGGGGTGAGGGCAAAGGTAGTAAGTGTACAACGGGGGCCGGTAGTGACAATGTATGAGCTTCAACCCGATTCGGGGGTTAAAATACAACACATTACTACTTTAGCTGATGACATTGCTCTAGCGATGAAATCCTCCGGCGTAAGGATAGTAGCTCCAATTCCTGGAAGGGGCACAGTGGGCGTTGAGATTCCCAATGTAAAGAAGCATTTTGTTTTTTTAAGGGAGGTTTTGGAGGAAAAGGCTTTTAAGAATTTTTCATCTAAATTGGCACTTGCTATAGGTAAAGATGTTAAGGGAGATCCTGTGGTGGCTGATTTAAAAGAAATGCCTCATCTTCTGATTGCTGGAACCACAGGTTCAGGTAAAACTGTCTGTGTTAACTCCCTAATATCTTCTATAGTTTTTAAATCTAAACCAAATGAAGTAAAATTTATTCTCATAGATCCTAAAAAAGTTGAGCTTGCTCCTTACCGGGGCATACCACACCTTTTACATCCCATTATTTCTGATGCTAAAAAGGCATTTTCTGCGTTGAACTGGGCAGTGGAAGAGATGGAAAACCGTTATAAATTGTTAGCCGAAGAAGGGGCGCGTAACATTGATGTTTATAATAGAAGTTCTTTCCGTATGCCTTATATTGTTATCATTGTGGATGAGCTTGCGGATTTAATGGTGGTGGCACGCGATAAAATCGAGACAGCAATACAGCGTCTTGCTCAGTTATCCCGTGCAGTAGGCATTCATCTTATTCTTGCTACGCAGCGGCCCAGCGTTGATGTTGTGACTGGAGTTATCAAAGCAAATTTCCCTGCGCGTATCTCCTTCAAAGTATCTTCTAAGGTTGATTCCCGTACAGTTCTTGATATGATGGGAGCAGAGAAACTTTTGGGCAGAGGAGATCTGCTTTTTATAAAGCCAGGGATGACTAAACTTATTCGTGTCCAAGGTTCTTTTATCGATGATGAGGATACAAACAATTTAACCTCTTTCCTAAGATCCCAAGGAGGTCCTATTTATGAACAGGGGATATTAGAGGCTCAGAAGAAGACGCAAGCAAGGCTTGAAAGCGATGAACTTTTAGATGAGGCTATTAAGGTCGTTCTTACTACCCGCCAGGCTTCTGCTTCTTTATTACAGAGACGTCTAAGAGTAGGCTATACGCGGGCAGCAAGACTACTTGATTTGATGGAAAGTCAAGGCATCATAGGTCCTTTCTGCGGGAGCAAAGCAAGGGAGATTTTAGTTGACCCTGACAATTATTTGAAGGAAAATAAGTTAATATAATATAGTTAATAGAATTTATAAATATGGAAGAACTTTCTAAGAAATTAAGAGAAAGGCGTAAAGAGTTAGGGTATGATTTAGAAGATGTAGTAGAGAAAACAAAACTTCATCCTTCTGTTATTAGAGCCTTGGAAACAGGACAGTTTCATAAGATAAGTCATGTGTATTTAAAAGGATTTATTAAAATATATGCTGAGTTTCTCGGAGTAGATATAAGTGATGAGCTGGAGAGAGTTATACCGACCAAAGCGTCTTCTATGCCAGTTTCTGAACCAAGAAAGGTTTCTCCCAAGAAGAGAGACTTGCCTATCGTTGGTACAGGTTCTTATTTTAAGAAAAATGTCGTCTTTGCAGCGGTTATAGCTGTTTCTTTTGTTATAATCTTTATACTCATTTTTTCCATTCTACGTTTGGTTCACGATAAGGGAACTTCTTTAGAGTCTAAGCCTGTGGTTAAAGAGCATACAAAGACAGCAACAGAGTTGAAAGTTAACGCAGAGGAGATCCTTGTTTCTTTTAAGATTAAGCGGGATTGTTTCATTGTGGTTAAGCGTGATGGGAAGGTGGTTTTTGAGGGGATATTAAAGAGAGGAGTGATTGAGACGTGGCAAGCTAATAAAGAGTTAGAGTTTAAGATAAACGATGGTTCAAGTGTGGAAGTAGAGGTAAATGGTAGACGCCTTCCTCCTTTAACTAAGATTCATAAGCCCATAAAGAGCCTGAAAATTACCGCAAAAGGCATCTCTATAATAAAGTAGTGTGACTCGTAGCCTAAGTTTCTTAAATTTTATTATAAGTTTAAACATATGAAAAAAACGGTTTCCCTGATTTCCTTAGGTTGTTTCCGTAATACTTATGATTCGGGAGTTATTATAAGAAGGTTCATAGAAGAAGGGTACGTCTTTAAGGAGAAAGCAGATAGAGTAGATACACTTGTTGTAAATACCTGCGGTTTTATTAAAGAGGCCAAGGAAGAATCGTTAGAGTGGATTAAGAAAGCAGTTAGCTTAAAAAAAGAAGGCAAGGTTAGCAGGGTAGTTGTGGCAGGTTGTCTTGTAGAGAGATATGAGAAGGAACTCAGGTGTTTTTTCCCTTTAGTTGATGAGTATAGAGGTGTAGAAGAGTTTCCTCCTAGAGAGTTGCCTTTTAGGATAGGTTTACCTCGTCATATTGGGTTTTTAAAGATTTCCGAAGGGTGTATTAACAATTGTAGTTATTGTGCAATTCCTCTTATAAAGGGGACGTTGGTAAGTAAAGATTTAGATAGTATAGTAGAGGAAGCCAAAATATTGGAGAACGATGGAGTGAAAGAGCTTAATATTATTGGCCAGGATGTAACAAGCTGGGGGAAAGATTTATATAAAGAGATTGACTTAACAGTTTTGGTGAAAAAGATATTAAAAGAAACTAGGCGTATACGATGGATTAGAATTATTTATACCCACCCTCGTCATTTTACCAGTCGTTTGATTGATTTGATAGCAAAAGAAGAAAGGATATGTAAATACATAGATATTCCTATTCAGCATATCAATAACAGGATTTTAAAACTAATGAACCGTTGTATAACAAAAAAAGAGATAATGTCTCTTATTAGAAAAATACGTAAGAAAATAAAAGGGGTTGCCTTAAGGACTTCGGTTATTGTTGGTTTCCCTGGCGAGACAGAGAGGGAGTTTAAAGAGTTGTATAACTTTATTAAAGAGGCTAGATTTGAACGTTTAGGAGCGTTTATCTATTCAAGAGAAGAAAAAACAAAAGCTTATAGTCTCAAACCTCAGGTTCATCATGCAGTTAAGAGGAAAAGATATAAAGAGATTATGGAGCTGCAAAGAAAGATTTCTTATGAATATAACAAGACTTTTGTAGGCAGAAGAATTGAAATCTTAGCAGATCAGAGAGATAATGGTGTTGTGCTGGGAAGAAGTCAATTTAGTGCTTATGATATAGATGGACTTGTGTATATAGAGAGGAAAGGCACAAGACCAGGAAATTTCTATACACTTAACATAGTTGATGCCCTAGAGTATGATTTGGTCGCTAAGTAAAATAAAGTAGGTACACGTAAAAATTAATAATATGAATCTACCTAACTACTTAACAATTTTAAGAATAGTACTTTCTTTTCTCTGTGTTATTTTTATTTTGAGGTTTGATTTGTTGTCTTTTTGTTTGGCTTTTATGATGTTCATATGCGCTTCTTTAACTGATTTTTTTGATGGTTTCATCGCGCGTAAGTATGGTAAGGTTTCTGATTTAGGAAAGTTGCTTGACCCCATTGCAGATAAAATTCTTGTTTTAGGGGTTTTTCTTGCTTTTTTGGTATTAGATATAGTCAATATATGGATGGTGATTGTAATTATGATGAGAGAGTTTATTATCACAGGAGTAAGATTATTTGTGTTAAGCAGAGGGCGTGTTTTAGAAGCTAAAAGATTTGGTAAACATAAAACATTCTCCCAGATGGTGGGTATAAACTATATTTTTATTGTAGTTATCTTAAGTAAGATACTTAAAGATAACGCTATAGTGGGTTTTTTATATGAAAAAGGAATACCTTTGCTTATGTGGTACGTCGTTGTTGTTACTGCTTTTAGCGGAGTGCATTATTTATGGGCTAACCGCAGGATTATTAAAAACTTTTGATAGCACAGATGTTTTCTGTTATATCTTTAATTACTAACTTTGCATGGCTAATTTTGAGTTTATAAGAAATCTGCGTTAATCTGTGATATAAGATGAACACAGGCAGGAATATTTCAATTAAGAATAAGTGCGTATTGGCGATAGCTACTCTTTTTGGGGTAGGGTATACGCCATTAATGCCCGGCACTGCCGCTTGTTTAGTTGCTCTTATTATTACTATTCTGATTAGAAGTCAGGTGTGGTTTATAGTTGTTACTATATTGTCTATTGTGCTTGCGCTTTGTTTCTCAGGGCGTGCAGAGAATATTTTGGGTAAGAAAGACGCGAAAGAAATAGTCATTGATGATTTCAGTGGAATGTTGATAACTTATATTCTTATTCCCTATGATATAAGGTTTATCATTGTAGGTTTTTTTCTTTTTCGCGCTTTTGATATGCTTAAGGTTCCTCCTGCTGACAGAATAGAGAAATGTAAAGGTACTTTAGGTGTTGTAGGTGACGATATAGTTGCAGGGGTATATGCCAATTTTATTTTACACATTGTAAATGTGTTATTGTGATCTTGGCTTCTTAGGAAAGATAAAATTTTATACTTGTTTTTGTAATTCCCTGATATAATTGTATAAATCTTATGAGAGTGTATCTGGCAGGATATAATGTTGATACCACTGTTTTAGAAGAGTTGCAGAAGAAAGCAGGCAAACGCGAAGATGTTACTCCAGAGGTTATTTCTGCTGCTTATGCTCGTATAAGCAGAGATCCTCGCCCTGTTAATGAGATAAGAAAGGACGCGCGAGAGGAAGTAGAACGTGCCCGGAAATCTAACCGCACTATTATCTTTAAAATGGGACATCACTCGGTAGCAGAACACGCTGTTTTTAATCTAGATATTATTGGAGTGTCGCGTTTAGCTATGGAAGAAGTTGAGAAATTCAGGCTTTGTTCTTATACAGAGAAATCACAACGTTATATTACTCTTGATAAAGGCTTTGTAATTCCTAAAGAAATCGAGAATACTCGCTTTAAGAGCCATTTCTTAGATCTACTCGGCGAACAGATATCTGCCTATAAGTATTTTTTTGAGAAACTAAAGGATTATGTCTTTAAAAAATACGTTACCTTAGCAGCTGAGCCGAAGAATCATAGTCTTCTTGAGGGGTGGGCGAAAGAAGATGCCCGTTATATTACCTCCTTGGCAACAGAATCACAAGTGGGTCTTACTATTAACGCACGTAATTTAGAGCTTATGTTAAGGCGTTTTGCTTCGCATGCTTTAGATGAAGTTAGACAGTTAGGAAGGGCTATATACAACGAGATTTATGAAGTTGCTCCTTCGATTGTAATATTTCATGAAGCTAACGAGCGCGATAAAGACACATATCCCCACTTGAGAGAATTAGCCTCTAATATTATAGGTTGCTGGGAGGAGAAAAATGATGGGGAGGTTGTTAATCTGGTTGAGTGTACCCCTGATGGTGATGATGTCATAGCTGCCTCTTTGTTGCATACGTCTTCGGGATTACCTTATAAAAGGTGTAAATCTATTGTTAAAAATTTATCGCCAGACAAGAAAGAAGAGATATTTAAGAAGGCGTGGGAGAATATGCAGTTTTACGATTCTATGCTCCGGGAGTTCGAGTATGCCAATTTAACGTTCGATATTATAATATCGAGTGCTTGTTTTGGACAGCTTAAGCGGCACCGTATGACGACGCTTACGGTGCAAGACTACAATCCGAAGTTAGGTGTTACTGTGCCGCAATCCATAAAGGAGATAAATGAGGAAGACCACTTTAAGGAGGTTATCGATAAGACTAATGATTTGTATTATAAAGTTAAGAAAGAATTTCCTCTTGTTGCTCCTTACATATTGACTAATGCTCACCGTAGAAGAGTTTTATTGAGGCTTAATGCCCGAGAGTTATACCATATATCACGTTTAAGAGAAGATTCTCATGCTCAGTGGGATATAAGAAATGTTTCTTCTCTTATGAGTAGCAAAGCAAAGGAAGTCATGCCTCTTGTCTTTAGAATGGTGGGGCCAAAAGATAAGTATAACGAAATTTATCAAGGCGTATTTGGCAGGCTTCCCCGTGTTACAAAGTCAGTCCTCCCTGGCGCAAGAAAAATAAAATCTTGATTTCTTTAAGCTTTCTTTCGGTTTATTAGAGACAGGTATTGTCTATGTTAGGGGTTTCTTAAAAATGGATTCATATATGGGGCCCTTAGGGGTTAATGTACTTTTATATAGAATTATAGAATCAATATAGAAGGAATTTATCAACTTTACTTGTTTTGTTTTTCTTATAAGACATTCGATATTCTTCTTACTTTTTATTCTTCCTAAGGTAATATGACTTTTGAAGCGATGTTCTGGTGTAAAGCCCATCGGTTCCAGCCTTTTTTCCAAAGTATAAGCCAATCTTCTTAATATCTCATCTTTGTCAACAGAAACAAAGAATACACGAGGGTTCTTTTCATGTGGGAAGAAGCCGAAGTTTCTTAAGCTGACAAATATTTTAGAGAAATTTTTACTGGTTTCTTCTATGGCACTGTTAATTAAAGGCAGCCTTTCTTCTTTTATTTCGCCAAGGAATTTCAGGGTTATATGAAGGTTTGTATGTTGCACCCATTTTATTAAACAGTCGCATTCTTTAAACTCGTCTTCTATGCCGTTAAGATATCTTTTTGTTTCTTCAGGAAGTGGTATTCCTATAAAAATTCTCATTCTTTATTCAATGCTTTGTACAATAGTTCAATAAGTCTCATGCTTGCTGTTTGTCTTATTGTATTTCTTTTTCCTTTAAGAGATAGTTTCTTTATAACACATTGGTTTTTATAAGATACACCGATATATACGGTACCTACTTTTATTCCCTTCTTTGCCTTGGGACCGGCAAACCCTACAACTGCTAAACCTATATCAGTAGTAAACTGTTTCTTAACATTTTTTGCTAAGATACTACATATTTTTCTGCATACACCATCGGTTCTATTTAATAAAGAATAGGGGATGTTAAATAGTTTATTTTTTGATTCTAAAGAGTATACTATAACCGCCCCTTTAAATATCTCTGAGCTTCCTGGCAGCGTTGTTAATAGGTATGATAGATAGCCAGCAGTACATGATTCTGCTGCTGAAACTGTAACTTTCTTTTCTTTAAGCTTTTTAAAGAGATTTTCTATTGTTGACATACATAAATATTTTACCAACACCTGATAGTATATACAATACAAGAAGTATTTTATAATATGAGCATATTGCTTTTTCAAATTAAAAATGATAAACTATTTTGGACAGTTTATTGGAGGATAATTTAACATAAGGAGGATAAAATGGACAAGATAAAAAAGAGTTTGTTGAGGCTTAGAATGTTTTCTTTCTTGCAGGGTGTGCTTATTACCGCAGTTGGCATTGTGCTGCTGAAGACTGACTATGATATAGGTATGAGCGTTTTTTTGCTAATTATAGCGTGGGGCGGATTCTTTACTATAATGGTAGAGGTTGCCAGGGTTCTTAAATCGCTATAAGGATATGCTAAAAAAGTTGATTATTCTTTCTCTTCTTGTATCTTTTGTTAGTGTTACAGGTTATGTTTGTGCTTTGGACTTAAAGAGCTTTTCTTTCAGGGAGGGGACGTATATTCCAAAAAAATATACCTGTAGTGGCGGTAACTATTCTCCTTCTTTAGAGTGGAGTGATGTGCCTTCTAATACAGAAAGTTTTGCTATTATCTGTGATGATCCTGATGCTCCAGGGGGAGTGTGGGTACATTGGGTAATTTTTAATATTCCCGGAAATGTAACCCGTCTCAGAGAGAATATTCCTAAGGTTTATCAGTTGCCCAATGGCGCTATCCAGGGTGTAAATGATTTTGGAAGAATCGGTTACGGGGGTCCGTGTCCTCCTCCTGGAAGACCTCATCGTTATTTTTTTAAACTTTATGCCTTAGATACCAAACTTAATTTATCAGGAAAGGTAACAAAGGAGGAGCTTTTGTCAGCAATGAGAGGTCATGTATTAGACAAAGCCTGCCTTATGGGGTTTTATAGCCGTTAGCCTTTCATTCTTTAAAAAAAATATATAAAATATTGACATTTTCTATAAATATGGTATAAAAGACCCTTACGTTGAGCGGTCTATTATTGACGGCAAAGAGAAATGAGAAAAAAGACAAAATTTTATTCTAAGGTAAACCAGAAGTGGGTTATTATAGATGCGAAAGGGAAGGTATTAGGAAGGCTTGCCTGTCGGGTTGCTAATATCTTACAGGGGAAGAATAAGCCAACCTATAGTCCTAACTTTTTATGTGGAGATAGAGTTGTAGTTATTAATGCTCGTTATGTAAGAGTCACCGGGAAGAAGCTAAAGGAAAAGGTGTATGATAAATATTCAGGGTATCCTGGTGGAAGAAAGGAAATATCCTTACAGAAGCTCATAGAGAAAAATCCTGCTAAAGTGATATATTATGCTGTTAGAGGAATGTTGCCTAAGAATATGTTAGCAAAGAGAATGTTGAGGATGCTTAAGGTTTATCCCGACGAGAAACATGACCATAATGCCCAGAAACCCCAAGTAATAGAGGTGTGATATGTCAGAGGAAAAAAAAGATTTTTTTCTTGCGACAGGTAGAAGGAAAGAAGCGGTAGCAAGAGTAAAGCTTATTCTTGGTGGCAAAGGAATGATTTTAATAAATGGTAAAGATTACTCTACGTATTTTCGTACAGTAGACCATCAAATGCAGATTAAAAAGCCCTTGTTGACCGCCAACGTTATTAACGATGTAGATATAAAGGTGCGTGTTAATGGAGGAGGGATTGCTGGTCAGGCAGGAGCAGTGAGTTTAGGTATTTCTCGCGCTTTGGTTGCATTT
Organism: uncultured Planctomycetia bacterium; assembly: GCA_964463445.1. GTDB lineage: Bacteria > Omnitrophota > Gorgyraeia > Duberdicusellales > 4484-171 > CAZWON01. Next base: position 6,401 of record CAYXBX010000012.1, on the reverse strand, counting down.
AACCCTGAGCTACGCCCTTTATTAAGGAAAGAAGACCTTCTTACTCGTGACCCACGGGCAAAAGAACGTAAAAAATATGGCCGTAAAGGCGCCCGCCGCAGGTTTCAGTGGACCAAACGTTAACCACTGTTATACAAATTATTGCAGAATGGACATAGATTGACACAGATTTTTACATCTATTCTTGTATTCTTATATGGTCGTCTGTAAAAGTTATTGACGCTATTTATTTTTTAGTTTATTATAAGTTTTATTAAAGGAAAGTGTATGTCTGAAAAGGGTAAGGGAGACAAAATAAAAGTAGGTGTTTTAGGGGCAACTGGATTTACAGGGGAGAAACTTGTTGAGATTCTTAAAAGTCATTCTAAGGTTAAAATAAGTTGCCTTACATCTCGTACTCCTTATCCTGTACCATATTCGGTATTATTCCCAAGATTTAAAAACCTTATAAATATTAATTGTGAACCTCTGAACATAAAAAAAGTTTTAAAAAAAGCTGACTTATTTTTTCTTTCGCTTCCGCATAAGGTTTCTATGGAAGTAGCACCTTATTTTCTTAAAGCAGGCAAGAGGGTTATTGACCTTTCTGCTGACTATCGCATTAAAGATGTTGAAACTTATAAGAAATTTTATGGAGTTTCTCATAAAGATAAAAATAATTTAAAGAAAGCGGTCTACGGTATGCCTGAGTTTTTTAAAGATAAGATTAAAAATGCCAAGCTTCTGGCAAATCCCGGTTGTTATGCTACCTCAATAATTCTTGCTCTTGCGCCTTTGGCGAAAGAACGCCTTATTAAACCAGATATAGTTGTGAATTCATATTCTTCTGTGACAGGAGCAGGTAGGCGGGCTGTGATTGATTATCATTTTGCTAATGTAGAGGGTAACATCTGGGCATATAAGCCTTTTGTCCATCAACATTTACCTGAGGTACTTCAAGTACTTAAGGAGCTAGGCGGTGTGAAGTTAGGGATTAATTTTGTCCCTCACGTAGTAGATGTAGCAGCGGGCATTTATTCTACAATTTATGTTTGTTTTCGCAAAAAAGCTACCTCTTCTGCGTTAAAGAGGGTGTATAAGAAATATTATGAGAAATCTGCATTTGTAAGAGTAACGGATGGGTTACCTAGGTTAAAAAGTATTGTAGGGACAAACTTTTGTGATATAGGGTTTAGTTTGGATAAAGAAGGCAGAAAAGCGGTTGTGGTTTCTGCGCTTGATAATCTTATTAAAGGTGCGGCGGGAGCTGCCGTTCAGAATATGAATATAATGCTTGGGTATAAGGAGAGTGAGGGGCTTTTATGATTTTACCTAAAGGATTTTATGCAGCAGGTATAAGGTGTGGTATAAAAAAGAAAGGCAAAGACTTAGGGCTTATTGTACTTAAGAGGCCTTCAGTAGCTGCAGGTGTGTTTACGCGTAACAAGAATTGTTCCTATTCCGTTGAAGTAAGCAGACGGAATATTAAGAATCATATTAAGGCGGTACTTGTTAACAGTGGGAATGCTAACTGTTTCTCTCATGAAAGCGGATTATCCGATACTAAAAAATTGTGTGCAGAGTTAGCAAAATTATTAGAGGTAAAAAAAGAAAGTATTCTTATTGCTTCAACAGGTATTATTGGCAAGAAGCTCCCCTTTACAAAGATAATTTCTTCTTTCTCTAAGCTTATTCATTCTTTACCGGATAGAGGAGATGAATTTGCGAAAAGTATCCTTACAACAGATACTTTTCCTAAGATGGTTTCTTCAAAAGTGAAAGTTGGCCGCAAGATAGTTAAAGTTGTAGGCTTTGCCAAGGGGGCAGGGATGATTAACCCTTCTATGGCAACAATGTTAGCGTTTGTCCTTACAGATGCACACATCAAAAGGCCTCTTTTGCAGCAGCTCCTTGCAGAGGGAGTTGAAGGAAGTTTTAATTCTATCACTGTCGATGGGTGTATGAGTACTAACGATTGCGTGTTTTTTCTTGCCAGTGGTTATTCTGCTCCAATAATAAAAAAGAAAGATATTCTAACTTTTAAGGAAGCATTGAATAAAGTGTTAGTTGCTTTAGCGAAGATGATTGTCAAAGACGCCGAAGGTGCTACTAAGTTTATTACTTTGAAAGTAGAGGGAGCTTCTACTGAAAAAGAGGCGTGTAAAGTAGCTTTTTCAATTGCTAATTCTTCCCTTTTTAAAACAGCAATGTATGGAGCTAATCCTAATTGGGGAAGAGTAGTTGCAGCAATAGGTGCATCTGGAGTAAAAGTTACGGAAAAGAAGTTGGAAGTTGTTAGTTCTTCTCTTAGAAGAAAAGAGGTTAATATTAACGTTAACCTTGGCAGGGGTAAATATAATAAGACGGTGTACACATGCGATTTAACTCCGCGATATGTGAAAATTAATGCGGGGTATAGTTAAAAAGAGAGGGGTAGATGAAAGAGGCAATTAGAAAATCAGAGGTACTTATTGAGGCTCTTCCGTATATAAAGAAGTTTCATAAGAAAATAACGGTTATTAAATACGGAGGGTCTATTCTTGCTGAGGAGCGTGTAAGGAGGTCTGTACTTGAAGACATGGTGTTCTTAAGGTATACAGGAATTCGCCCTATTCTTGTCCATGGAGG
>CAYXBX010000012.1:0-3784 GCA_964463445.1 uncultured Planctomycetia bacterium | reverse complement strand
CCATGGAGGAGGCCCGATGATTGCTGAGAAACTTCGTGAGAAAAAGATTGCTAGTGAATTTGTTGATGGCATGCGTGTTACTGATCGGGCTACACTGGAAGTGGTAGAGTCTGAGCTTAATCGGCTTAATGAGCTTATTGTGGAAGAGATAAGTTCTCATAATATAAAAGCAAAAGGATTCAAGCGAGAGGATAATTTTATATACGCTACAAAGAAAAAGAGCAAGAAGGAACTTGGGTTTGTCGGTACCATTATTGGGTTTGATAGGCAACGTCTAGAAAGAATAATTGTAGATGCTATTCCGGTTATCTGTCCGATGGGTATTTCTTCTGATGGTGTGGTTTATAATATAAATGCTGATGAAATTGCATGTTTTCTTGCTTCGCAGTTGCGGGCAGAGAAGCTTGTTTATCTTACCAATGTATTAGGGGTAATGAGGGATTCTCACAACGATGATTCCTTGATTTCTACTCTTTCAGCAGCTGAAGCCGAAGAGTTAATTGCAGAGAAAGTTATTGATGAAGGGATGGTTCCTAAAGTAAGAGGAGCGGTGGAAGCAATAAAAGGGGGGGTAAAGAAGGTTCATATAATTGATGCTAAGATTCCCCACGCACTTTTATTAGAGATATTTACCGACGAAGGAATTGGAACAGAGATTGTTCATTGAAGCATAGATTAATGCAGAACAAAGAGATATTAACACGGATATCCGCGTTTATCTGTTATAAATCTATGTTCATCTGCGTTGAGATAGACATAGGTGGATAATATGAAGATTCAACAACTTTACAAAAAATACACTCTACCTACTTACAAAAGAGTGGGGCCGGTTTTTGTTAAGGGGAGAGGAAGTTATATTTGGGATGAAAATGGTAGGAGATACCTGGACTTTTTTCCTGGATGGGGAGTGGGGATTTTAGGATATAGCCATCCTCGAATTGTTGAGGTTATGGCTAAGCAGGCAAAAGAACTCGTTTTTCTTCCTAATAACCTTTATCATAAATGGCAGGCTCTCCTGGCAGAAGAAATTGTAAAGAGCAGTTTTCCTTCTAGAGTCTTCTTTGCTAATTCAGGAGCAGAAGCGGTTGAGGCAGCGATTAAGTTTTCTCGACTTTACGGAAAAGGTTGTAGATTTGAAATTGTTGTGATGAAAAACTCTTTTCATGGAAGAACTTTTGGCGCTCTTTCTGCAACAGGGCAAGAAAAATATAAGAGACCATTTAGACCGTTACTTGCAAGTTTTAAAGAAGCAGAGTTTAATGATTTTTTGGACTTTAAGAGAAAAGTTACAAAAAAAACCGTGGCAGTTTTGTTAGAGCTTATTCAGGGTGAAGGTGGGGTAAACGTTGCAGATAAAGAGTATGTTAAGAAAGTTTATGAGTATTGCAAAAAACACAATCTACTTTTTATTATTGATGAGGTTCAGACAGGAATGGGCAGGACAGCAAGAATGTTCTGCTATCAGCATTATGAGATAAAACCTGATATTATGCTTCTTGCCAAAGGATTAGCAGCGGGTGTGCCGATTTCGTGCATGGTGGTGAAGAAAGAAATTGCAGATATTATGGGACCGGGTATGCATGCCTCAACTTTTGGTGGCAATCCTTTTTCTTCACGTGTAGCGCTTGAAGTATTTAACATTGTAAAAAAGGAGAAACTACTTGAAAATGTAGAGCAAAACAGCAATTATCTTTTTAAGAGGCTTGAGGAGTTTAAGAAAGATTTTTCCTTTATAAGAGAGGTGAGAGGTAAAGGATTTATGGCGGGAATCGAACTTAAAATGGAGGCAACACCATTCTTTATGAAGGCGCTAAAGAAAGGGCTTGTAATTAACGCTACTCACAAGAATGTGTTGAGAATTATGCCTGCTCTTAATATAAAAATAGAAGATTTGAATAAAGGTTTAAGGGTTTTAGAGGAAGTTTTTAAGAGATTTTCATAAAAGGTAAAGATAAGATGAGAAATTTTGTTTCATTAAAAGACCTTTCAAGAAAAGAACTCATCAGGTTGGTTGAGCTATCTTTTAGGATAAAGAAAAAACCATCTTTGTATAGAGATGCGCTCAGAGGTAAAGATGTGGGGCTTCTTTTTCAGAAGCCTTCTTTAAGGACAAAAACCTCTTTCTATGTAGGAGCAATGCAGATGGGAGCAAGGGTAGTCTATTATTCACCAGAGGAGGTTAAACTAGGACAGAGAGAAAAAGTCTCTGATGCTGCAAGGACGTTGGCGGGTTATCTTAATGGTATTGTTTTGCGTACTTTCTCCCACAGTGTAATTGAGGAGTTTGCTAAGGTGAGAACCCTTGCGGTGATAAATGCTTTAAGTGACCTCTTGCATCCTTCACAGGTTCTTGGTGATTTGCTCACGCTTTATGAATTGAAGAAGGATGTTAAGAAGATAAAATTTGTTTATATTGGTGATGGCAATAATGTGTGTCATTCTCTCATTTATGCTTTTTCTATTCTGGGGGGGAACATTTTTATTGCTACGCCTAAAGGGTATACACCGGACAGAAAGGTACTTCAAGAGGCAACACAGATTGCCAAAAAGTCTAATGCAAAGATAACCATGCTTAGTGATCCTAAGAGGGCTGCTCTTTTAGCCGATGTTTTATATACTGATGTATGGGCTTCTATGGGTAAAGAAAAAGAAATGACAGAGAGAAAAAAAGTTTTTAAAAGATTTAGAATTGATGATAAAATTCTAAAAATGGCAAAAAAAAGTTGTATTGTAATGCATTGTCTCCCTGCACATCGCGGAGAAGAGATTACCGACAGTGTAATAGATGGTAAAAATTCGGTTGTATTCAAACAAGCGCAGAACCGCCTCTACAGTGCTAAGGCAATACTTCTTTATACCTTAAGAGGAAAGGTAGTATTATGAAAAAGGTAGTTTTGGCATATTCAGGAGGGTTAGATACTTCCTGCTGTATACCCTGGCTTAAAAACAGAGGATTGGAGGTTATATGTTTTTCTGCCAATTTAGGGAGTGAATTTTCACCTCAAGATTTAAGGAAACGTGCGCTTGCAAGTGGAGCGAGTAAGATTTACATTAAAGACTTAAGAAAAGAATTCGCTCATGATTACATCCTTCCTGCACTAAAAGCCAGTGCTTGCTATGAAGGTAAGTATCTTTTAAGTACAGCCTTAGGAAGGCCTTTGATTGCCAAGTATCTTGTTGATGTGGCGGCGAAGGAAGGCGCCAGTTTCGTTGCTCATGGCTGTACGGCTAAGGGTAATGACCAGGTGAGGTTTGAGGTGAGTATTAAAATCCTTGGCCCTAAACTGAAAGTCATTGCGCCTCTACGGGAGTGGGAACTTAAAAGCCGCAGTGATGAAATAGCTTATGCAAAGAAGCACAAAATACCTATTAAAACCACTAAAGAGAAGCCCTACAGTATTGATAAGAATATATGGGGAATAAGTATCGAAGGGGGAGTGCTGGAAGACTTACAAGGTATTATCCCGGACAATTCTTATGTAAGTATAAAACCGCCTCATAAAGCAAGAAGCAAAGAGGTTACAGTTACAATTAAATTTTTAAAAGGTGTACCTGTGGGGTTGAACGGGAAGAGGTTAGGATTTGTTGAGTTGATTGAAAGGCTTAACACAATTGGTGCTTCCTGTGGTATAGGACGTACTGATTTGGTAGAGGACCGTCTTGTGGGAATAAAATCAAGAGAAGTCTATGAAGCCCCTGCTGCTTGGATTCTTTATACGGCTCATAGGGAGCTTGAGAGTTTAACCTTAGATAGAGAAACTATCTTTTTTAAAGAGATAGTTGC
>CAYXBX010000011.1:6721-17109 GCA_964463445.1 uncultured Planctomycetia bacterium | reverse complement strand
AGTATATACAGCCATTTTGAAGTACTGGACAATTTTGAGAATGAACAGGCATTCTTTATGAAACTATTAGAACTAATAAAAGAGAAAGAGGAAGAATATCTGGGATTAGAAGAATTTTTATCTTACCTTTCCTCAGCACCAAAAGATGATTTGTATGTGGAGACTCCAGAGACAGATTCTATACACGTGCTTACTATACATAAAGCAAAAGGGCTTGAATTCCCGGTTGTAATACTTCCTTTTTTGGGAATAGAGATAATTCCTCAATATGGTGACCGAAGAAACAACTGCTTTTTAAATAGATACAAAGATAAGTTAGAGCTTCTAAGAATTAATAAGGAGCATCGTTTATCTTCAGAAAAGTTATATGAAGTATATAAAAATGCTTATATTGATTCCTTGATTGACGAATTGAATGCTATGTATGTGGCTTTTACCCGCCCAAGGTGGGAACTTTATATATTTCTCCCTTACAAAACAGGAAATTCTTACAACAAAGCAAGATATTTTATAAAGGAAAAAAACTACCAGAGAGGGAGCCAGCATCATTATAAACACTATAAGAAAAAACAAAACATAAGAAAGCTTGCCCCTTTTAAATACCACAATTGGATAAGTAGTCTAAAAGACGAAATAATAAGCAAAGATGAGCTTATTAATAGAAAAAACATTATCTACGGCAATGTAATGCATTTTGCGCTATCCTGCATAGGTAATCTCTCAGAAGTTAATATTAAGGTATTGGTTAAAAATATCATCAAGAAAACAAGTAGACGCTACCCTTACGTTAAAGCAGAAACATACAAGAAGGAATTACTAAAAATTATTCAGGAAGATAAACTATCTCCTTTTTTCTACCTGGAAAAAGGCAGAGTGCACACTGAAAAAGAAATCGTAGCAGAAGATGGAAGAGCTATGAGGATAGACCGTCTCATTATTAAAAATAAAGAAGTCTGGATAATAGATTACAAAACCTCTCACGGCTCCACAATAGAAGATAAGAACCAATTGAGAGAGTATATGAAAACCGCCAGCAGCATATACAGTAGATATAAAATAAGAGGGTTTCTTATCTATCTGCCAACCATCACAATAGAAGAGGTAAAATAGATGGAAAGAGTCTTAAGTCTTGAGCTGGGAAAGAATTTTATTGATAGTGTTTCTGATTTTATCATAAACAACTTTCCAAGAAAAAACAGAGATTTCAGCGATATTCTATGCATATTCGGAGGCAAAAGACCGTCTTTATTTCTGAAGCGAGCATTAGCAAGAAAATTGAAAGGCCCTTTTTTCCCTCCGACAATATTCTCGATGGATGAGTTTGTAGAGTATATTGTAGCCAAAGAAAGGGATATAAACATCATAAATAATCTCGATTCTTGTTATCTTATATACTCGATTGTCAAAGAAAACTATAGCGAAATATTAAAAAAAAGGAAAAAATTCAGCGATTTCCTGCCATGGGCACAAGAAATAATATCATTTATAGAACAGCTTGAACTCGAAGATATTCCCGACTCCTCACTCACAAGAATAGAAAAAAGTGCCGCCATAGGATATGACGTTCCAGAAAGTATAAATAAGCTCTTGCAAAATATAGCAGCAATACGCAATACCTATTATAAAAAGCTTGAAGAAAATAACCTGCTCAGCCGGGGAAAAATGTATCTATATGCTGCAAAATGCATAGAAAATACGGAATTAAATGAATTCAACAAAATAATTTTCTGCAACTTCTTTTATCTTCACAAAACAGAAGTTACCATAATGAGAAGAATTGATAAAAAGGGGAAAGGCCTCTTTATCTTTCAGGGAGATGAAAACAAATGGCCAACATTAAAAGAGAATGCGAAAAACCTAAGAATAAGTATCTCACCCCAAAGAACACCAGCATATGAACCCCAGATATCTATACTAAGCGGAACCGACCTCCATAGTCAGATAGGAATGGTAAGAGAAATAATAAAAGATTTGCCTGACTTAGACAGAACGGTAATTGTCCTTCCTCAGCCTGAATCAGTTATTCCTCTTATCTCAGCAATTTATCCCTTGATAAAAAATTTTAATATATCGTTGGGTTATCCTATAAAAAGAACGTCAATATTTGAACTTCTTGCAGCATGTTTAAAATCTCAAGAGACTAAGAAGGAAGGTAAGTATTATACCTGCAGCTACCTCCAGATACTACGTAATCCTTTAGTTAAAAACCTAAAACTTTCATCAAAACGAGAAATAACACGCGTTATCGTCCATAAGCTTGAAGAGATTCTTAAAGGAACCATACCCAATAAGCTCGGCGGCTCTTTATTTATAAGACTTACGGATACAGAAACTTCCGAAGAACTATATACCTCTATACGCGATACCTTACGAAACATGGGAATAAAAGCCACAAGGGAACAGTTAGAATCTATACTTAAACATCTACATAGACTATTTTTTTATTCTTTTGAAAAAACAGATAGTTTCAAATCACTGTGTACTGCTATAAATGAAATTATCACAACCCTTATAGAAAAAAGCATCATCGGAGACTTTCCTTTCAACCGTCTCGCGATAGATAAGATATTTACCCTTAACGAAGAGCTTTCTGTTTCCCTCTTAAATAAACAAAAATTCTCATCCACAGAGACACTATCTATATTTTTAAAGAACCTCGAGGGAGAAGTCATCTCCTTTAAGGGGTCTCCTCTAAAGGGACTACAAATATTAGGACTGATGGAAACTCGCTCATTAGATTTTGACAATGTTATCATTATAAGCGCCAACGAATCGGTTTTACCAAAGCTTAAGGTATATGAACCATTAATACCAAGAGAGATAATGATATCTCTGGGAATCAACCGTTTAGAGAAAGAAGAAGAAATCCAAAGATACCAGTTCTTCAGGCTTATAAATAATTCACGCAAAGCCTTCGTTATATACGACAACCGAATGGATAAAGAAAAAAGCCGCTTTGTTGAAGAAATAATATGGGAAAAACAAAAAAAGTATAAAAAATTAGACATTCCAGACATCATACAAGCTACTTTCACCATAAAAACATCTTCCTACAAAACCCTTTCTTCAAAAAACAAAGAAATTACAGAATTCTTAAGAAACAGCACCTTTTCAGCAAGCAGGTTAAATACTTATTTAAACTGCCCCTTGCAATTTTACTATCAATATGTATTGGGCCTTAGCAAAGAAACTGACATCCTTGATGAACCACAAGCAGAAGAAATCGGACAATTTATCCATGAACTTTTAGAAGAAACACTAGAATGCTTTGTGGGGAAAAAGATTGTCATCGATAAGAATTTTGAAACCGATTTTATGCATAAATTTGAACGTAAATTTACGCAGGAACTGTCAAAAAGAATGAAATCCGACTCTTTTCTGTTAAAGAAAGTAATTAGAAACCGCCTCAAGAAATTCTTAGAAGAGGAGAGAAAAGAAAATAATTATAAAGAAGTGGTATGCCTTGAGAAAGAATACACAGGCGTAATAAATATAAAAAAAGAGCAGTTAAAATTTGTGGCCAAGGTAGACCGTATTGATAGATACGACAACCGTATAATTATTATCGATTATAAAACAGGTTCCTCAAGTGCGATACCAAAAAGTATTAACTCCCTTAAGAATATGCCTTTAAGCAGAGAAGGCATAAAAGAAAACATAAGGTCTTTTCAGCTTCCTTTATACTACCTCATCATAAGTAAATATTTTCCTGATTATCATATAAATGCCCAATTGTATAACCTGCGAACGCTTAAAAAAGATAATCTTTTTCCTGATGATTGCCCTGATATATCAGAACGCCTAAATATATACCTCGAAGCACTGGAATATATTATCTCAGAGATTTTGGACCCTGATATTCCTTTTATTCCTGACAAAGAAGAAAGAAAGTGTCATCGTTGTCCTTTTATGTATATATGCCGCTAAGAACCTCCCCATTTAACTTATTGATGATACCTACACGAAGTGCAAAAACCCCCATTAAAAAAGTAGAAATTGACATTTCTTAATAAAGATATAAACTAATATAAATGGCGGATAATCTCAGAGACAAATACAACGGTCCAGAGAGACGACGTTACCCGCGTCTTAAAGCAGCCCTAATTGAATACTCTTTATTAGATAGTAACAATCTTCAAGAGTTGTCTTTCACAAAAGATGTAAGCGTAGGAGGAGTTTGCATCATCTTGGCTGATGAAATACCACTAAACACTATTCTGTCTCTTAATATCTACCTACCCAATCACAATAAACCTATCCGTTTGAAGGGCAAAGTAGTATGGAGAGAACGATCGTCTTATCATACACCATCAAGAACATATTACAACGTGGGAATAGAGTTTATAGATATAGATGATGAAACCAAACAGTTAATAAACAATTACATCCAAAATCCCAGCGAATAAAACCTTCTCCTTGAATAATAAAAAGGAGCAAAAATGGTAAAAACAAAAATAATCGCTACAATTGGACCTGCAAGCAACAATGAGAAGACGTTAAGAAAGATGATAATATCAGGTATGGACATTGTAAGGCTTAACTTTTCCCATGGAACATACAGAGAACACGAAGAAACTATAATTAAAGTACGTAATCTTAATAAGAAAATGAAAAGAGCAGTGAAAATTATGCAAGATTTAGAAGGCTTCAGAATTCGTGTGGGGAGACTAAAAACACCTATAATACTGAAGAAAAGAAGCGTGCTTTATCTAACAAAAGAAAAAATTACAGGCAAAGATAATCTTGTCCATCTTGACTACCCTGGTTCCTTTACTGTGTTTAGAAAAGGCCTGTACATATTTATAAATGATGGTAAACTCGTCCTGCAGATAAAATCTGCCACAAAAAACATGTTAAAAACAACTGTTCTTACAAACGGTCTGTTAGAAGGAAGAAAAGGAGTAAACATCCCGGGAGCAAAGCTACATTTTTCTTCTATAACTGACAAAGACAAAAAAGATATTAATTTTATTATTCCCCATCAGCCAGATTATATTAACCAATCGTTCGTAAGAACCGCCAAGGATATTTGCCGGCTTAGAGAGTTGGTCAAACCTAAACTTCCACATTGTAAGATTTTCGCTAAGATAGAAAGCCAACAAGGTCTAAAAAATATTAACGATATTATCCGTGCCGCCGATGGAATAATTGTAGCAAGAGGAGACTTGGGAATATGTGTACCCATATATAAAGTCCCCATTATTCAGAAGGAAATAATTAAAAAATGCCGTCTGAGCAACAAACCAGTAGCAGTAGCCACCCAGATGTTAGAAAGTATGACAGAAGAACCCATCCCCACACGTGCCGAAGTTACTGATGTAGCCAATGCAATATTCGACGGCGCTAATTTTGTTATGCTTTCTAATGAAACTGCCGTAGGAAAACACCCCTCTCTTGCAGTAGAGATGATGAATAAGATTATAAAGTATGCCGAGAAATACAAAACAGAACTTGATAGCTTCTTAGCATGAGAACAATAGCTATTATTACTGATTTTGGGAATAAGGACAATTTTGCTGGTGTAATGAAGGCGGTTATGCTATCTGTAAATCCCAGCTTAAGATTCATAGATATAACCCACCAGGTTTATCCCCACAACATAAAAGAAGCAGCATTCATTCTTCTTAAGAGTTATAGGTTTTTTCCAAGGAATACAATCTTTCTTGTAGTAGTAGACCCCGCAGTTGGAACAAAAAGGCATCCAATAGCAATAAAAACAGCCAACTATTACTTCGTAGGCCCTGATAATGGAGTATTATATCCTGCTGCTTCTGAAGATAAGATAAAAAGAATTGCTCTCCTAAACAAAAAGAAATTCTTTACCAGGAATGTATCATCAACTTTCCATGGCAGAGATATATTTGCCCCTGTTGCTGCTCACCTAACAAAAAAAAGCTTCACAAAAATAGGTGAAAAAATAAAGAAAATAAGAAAACTTACCTTTCCTGAACCTCACACAGCCAATAATTTCCTTATAGGCCACATTCTCTATATAGACAATTTTGGAAACATGGTAACAAACATTAAGAAAGAAGAATTAGTCTCTTTTACGAAGAAGAAAAAATTTACCGCCTACATCAAAAGAAAAGCTATAAAGAATCTTTATGACGCATATGACAATGCAAGGGCAGATTTACCATTTTTTATTGAGGGCAGCTTCGGATATCTGGAAGTATCCCTCAAACAAAGAAGGGCAGACAGATATTTTGGTATAACTGATTGCTCAAACCACCCTCTAATAAAAATAAAAAGAAAATGAGCCTAGCACTAAATAATAAAAAAACAAAAATTCCTTTAAGAGGAGTAATAAAATACGTATACAAGACAATGGGCAAATCTATCTTAGAATACAATATGCTCGAAGATAATGATAAAATTCTTGTGGGGATATCAGGAGGAGCGGACAGCCTTTCTTTACTTAAACTCTTTGCCATGCGCAAAAGAAGAATCCCCATAAAACTTGACTTTGTTGCCTGCCTTATCGTTACAGAATTTATAAAAGTTAACGTTAATACTGTTGCTCAATTTTGCAAAGAGAGCAACATTCCTCTTATGACAAAAAAATTATCTCTGGACAATAACAACATCAACTGTTTTTGGTGCTCCTGGAACAGAAGAAAGGTTCTTTTTGAGACAGCAAAAGAATGCGGCTGCAACAAGATAGCACTGGGTCATAATCTTGACGACATCACAGAAACAATCCTTATGAACATGTTCTTCTTTGGAGAAATAAGCGCAATGAAACCAAAAATATCTCTATTTAATGGAAAACTTACAGTTATCCGCCCTTTAGCCTACATAGACAAAGCTACCATCTATAACTTTGCAAGAAAAGCCAACATACCATTTACCGATTATAAATGTTTGTACGGAAAAGATTCTCGCAGAGAACTGGTAAAAGGAATAATAAAAACCGTAGAAGAAAGCTGCCCTTATACTAAAAAGAATATATTCAACGCCTTAAAAAAGATAAAAAAAGACTATCTTCTGGTCTAAATCATGAGAGTACTAATCACAGGAGGGGCAACCTGGGTAAAAATTGACAAAGTAAGGATTCTCACTAATATATTTACAGGAAAAACCTCTCTCTTTTTAGCTAAATACTTTCTCAAGAAGAAGGCAAAAGTTACTCTCTTAATTAACCCTCACTGCATAGAAAAATTTCCTCAAGGCAGAAACATAAAAATTATTTTTTTTAGATATTTTGATGAGCTTAAAAAAGCCCTGAGAGAGGAGCTTAAAAAAAACAAATATGACGCGATTATTCATACTGCCGCAGTCAGCGATTATGCATTAAAACGGCCATTTAAAGGCAAGATACCGTCAAACAGAAAAAGAATAGAATTACACCTTCAGCCTACTCAGAAATTAACCACGCTCATTCGTTCTCTTGCAAAGAATAGCTTTCTTGTCCAGTTTAAACTTGAAACTAAATCAAAATACATTATAAAGAAGGCCTACAGAAGTTTAACAAACAACAGGTTCAATCTGGTTGTTGCTAACGTATACCGTCCTCAAAATAAACAATACAGTACTTTCATAATTGACTCCGGCCTTAATATAACAAAAATATCTTCTCTTAGAGAGTTAGCACAAAACCTCTTTGGTATTTTGTCTTCCTTTAAATAATATCTCTGATATAAGATACTGGCAATCAACATGTTATATAAGAATGCCCTCCCCTCATTACGAGAGGAGGGCCCGTGGCTTTGGCTCTGGAAAGAGCCCTCTTCTTTAGAAATACCATTTTTATAAATATTTTTTCAATACATCAACCCCATTGGTTGAAAACGTTTCCAAAAACCACCACGACAAATTATCCTTTACAATTCGTATGAGGTGATTTAGAATATTTTTACCCTCGATGCATAAAAAGAAAAAAAGAAACATTCTTGTTGGCGTTTGCGGAGGAATTGCCGCCTATAAGACCGCTTTCCTTATAAGAGAGCTTGTAAAAGAGGGGCTCTCGGTAAAAGTGGTAATGACTCCTTCTGCTACAAAGTTCGTAACGCCCTTGACCTTTCAAACCTTAAGCAATAACGAAGTGCCCATCGATATGTTCAATATGTATCCCTGCTCTACAAAACATATATCTATAGCTAAATGGACAGATATATGTGTAATTGCGCCATTATCAGCCAATACCCTCTCAAAAATAGCTAATGGCATATGCGACAATCTCTTAACAACGGTAATCTGCGCTTTACCTGCCAAAGTAAAAGTAATATGTGCGCCAGCAATGAACGAAAATATGTGGAAGAAATACCCCATTCAGGAGAATATTAAAAAGCTTAAAGAAAAACTTAATTTTTTGTTTATAAATCCTACCCGAGGTGAGCTTGCCTGCGGTGACTATGGTGAAGGGAGAATGGCTGAACCGCAAACCATTTTTAAAAAGATAAAAAGCCTGCTTGACAAATGACGGTATACTTTCTTATATTTCTTATCTGTATTCTTACCATCGTTGTTATCATACTTGCTATAAAACTTTCTAGAAATAACCCTGATGAACTTTTGCATCAAAAAATTGATACATTAAAAGATGATATCAACCGCAACCTCACCCAAACTAATACTCAACTTTTCGATACCCAAAAACATATTACAGAACAGCTCACCAGCCTATACCAGGAAATAGGAAGTATCAATAGAGAAGCCGAAGAGATTCTTTCCCTGACACAATCGCTTTCTGGTATCCTTCGGCCTACCAAAAAAAGAGGAGTGGCAGGAGAAAATATCTTAGAACAGTTGATAAAAGACATCATTCCTAAGGAAATGGTGGTATCCCAGCATACTTTTCGTAATGGGAAAAAGGTTGATTTTCTAATTAAACTCCCTACCGCTTCAATACCTATCGATGCTAAATTCTCTCTTGATACATTCCAGAATTATC
The DNA here is from genome assembly GCA_964463445.1 of uncultured Planctomycetia bacterium. GTDB lineage: Bacteria > Omnitrophota > Gorgyraeia > Duberdicusellales > 4484-171 > CAZWON01. Next base: position 8,216 of record CAYXBX010000011.1, on the reverse strand, counting down.
TTGAGGCTAAAGACCAAGATAAAGAGAAACTGCGACGCATTCTTCTGGACAGCATTAAGAGAAGAATTGATGAAAGCTCATTGTATATACTTCCTGACGAAGGAACATTTGATTTTGCTCTTATGTATGTCCCTTCAGAGGCACTTTATTACTTTCTAATAACAGAAACCAACATTCTTGATTATGCCCACAAAAAAAGGGTATTTGTTGTTGGGCCTAATAATTTCTATGTATACCTACAGACTCTTTTTATCGGTATAGAAGCACTAAAGATTGAGAAAAAATCCAAGATAATTTACGATTACATAAAACGTATGGCAAACGATATAGAAAATGTGCTAAAGGAATACAACGTTTTAGGAACGCACATAAAAGATTCATCAGCTAAATTCGAGGATATACGAAAGAAATTAGAAACATTTAGAATAAGAATTAACTCTTTTGCTGAAGATGATAATCCCGGTAAAAGTAATCACCCGCGCTAAGAAAGAAAGAATAGAAAAAAATAACGACTGCATAAAAGTATACCTCTCTACTCCTCCCATAAAAGGAAAAGCCAATAAACGCCTTATTGAGGTGCTCTGTAAATACTTCAATGTAAAAAAACAAAAAATTAAAATTATAAAAGGGCTAACCAGCCATAATAAACTTATAGAAATAGATGAATTTAACCGAAAATAGTAATGCTTATTTTATAGAAGGGATTAAGGCTGATTTTCCTGTTACTTTAGGATTCACGAAACCTCATATAGAAGGCGTTAAGATAGAAGATGATATTAAAAGAGTATTCGGAAAGAGGAATATTTATTGTACATACCTAAAACAGCTACACTCTTCAAAAATAGTCTTTACAGATAGAGAGGGAATACATACCGCCGATGGTTTAATCACTCAAAAGAAAAACCTTATTCTTATAATAAAAACGGCTGATTGCCTGCCTCTTTTTATAATAGATAACAAGAAAAAACAAATTGGCCTTATCCATATAGGATGGAGGGGGGCAAAAAAAGGAATATTAAATAATTTAAATGTAGATTTTTCTTCCTCTTATGCCATTGCTGGAGTGGGTTTGAGAAAATGCTGCTACAGAATAGGCAAAGATTTCTTAACAGTTAAGCCTTTCTACAGATTTATTATCCAGAAAGAAAACACTCTCTACTTAGACATAATCTCTTTTATAAAAAACTCTCTAATTGAAAAGGGTATGCCCCAGGAGAATTTTTTTGATATTGACATTTGTAGCAACTGCTCAGAATACTCCTTTTTCTCTTGGCGCCACGACAGAACCAACAAGAGAACACTATCGTTTATTGTAAAAGATGGATAAAATCATTAATATTATAAAAAAGGGGAGACTGGTAGCTTTCTGCGGAGCAGGTATTTCCAGCGAAAGCGGAATACCGACATTTAGAGGAAAAAACGGCCTATGGGAAAAATACGACCCCTACTTGTTTGCAGCACAAGACTCTTTTAATAATTTACTCCTAACCAACCC
>CAYXBX010000011.1:0-6621 GCA_964463445.1 uncultured Planctomycetia bacterium | reverse complement strand
AAAACGCACATTCATTTATTCAGTATTTAACAACTAACAATGTTGATAGATTAGAAAATCACTCTCTTCAATACAATCTATTCATCAATGAGAAAGCAACAATTCTTGACGATTTTATGCTCTATCATCTTGGGAAGAATCATTTCTTATGTGTAGTAAATGCTTCCAACAAGGATAAGATTGTAAATTGGCTTTACAGAAACAAAACATCATCTGTAGAAATTGAGGATAAAAGCGACTCAACAGCCCTTTTATCTCTGCAGGGACCGTATGCGGAAAAAATAATGGAAAAAATATCTCCTAATATAAAAGAGATAAAATATGTGCATTTTATCTATACAATGATAGCCGGGTTTGAGTGCCTGGTATCTCGCAGTGGTTATACAGGAGAAGATGGCTTCGAACTTTACTGCCCAAATAAAAACGCTTCTATTCTGTGGGAACTGCTTCTTGACTTAGGAAAGAATTTCTCTCTTTCTCCCGCAGGGTTAGGTGCAAGAGACGTTCTAAGAATCGAGGCGGGATACCCTCTCTATGGACATGAAATTGATGAATCAACCAACCCCATAGAAGCATCTCTTGGGTGGGCAGTAAAAGTAAAAGAAAAAGACTTTATAGGAAAAGAAAAGATGTTGAATACCCTTAAAGCCCCTGCATCAAGAAAACGCATAGGATTTGTAATGGAAGAAAAAGGAGTAGCCCGTCAAGGATACGCTATATATGACACCAAAAATAATTGTATCGGCACAGTTACAAGCGGAACTTATTCTCCTAATTTAAATAAATTTATCGGCATGGGATATATCAATTCATCTTCTATAGAGAACCCTATATACATAGAAATAAGAGGAAAACTATTACGTGCCAGGATAGATAAGTTTCCTTTTATAAAAATTAATACGAAAAGGTAAAAGGGAGGGGATAATGGGAGAGATAAAGTTTACCAAAACTCACGAGTGGGCCAGAATAAACAATGACATTGCTACTGCAGGTATAACTGATCATGCACAGTCAGAACTGGGAGATATTGTCTTCGTAGAACTTCCTTCGGTAGGAGATGAAGTAACCCAAAACAGTCAATGCGCCACTGTTGAGTCAACAAAGGCAGCAAGTGAAGTATATGCGCCTCTTTCGGGCAAAATAGATGAGATAAACGAAGAACTGGTCAACAACCCCCAGCTTATCAACGAAAGCCCCTTCGATAAAGGATGGATGTTTAAAATAAAAATAAAAGATAGAACGGAGTTAGACAATCTTATGGATGAAGCAACCTATAAAGAATTTATTGAAAAAGAAAGCCACTAATCCTCAAATATATGCCTTATATTCTCAATACACCAGAAGATATAGAAAAGATGCTAAAAGAAATTGGTTTGTCTTCACCAGAAGAACTCTTCAACCATATCCCCAAAGAGACAAAGATTGATGATTTATCTCTTATTCCAGAAAGAAAAAGCGAATTAGAAGTAAGCAATACATTAAATGCTTTGGCAAAAAGAAACAAAAGTATTAATAAGCTCAACTCATTTCTGGGAGCAGGTTTATACGACCACTATGTCCCTTGCGCATTAAAACATCTGGTTTACCGCAGTGAATTTTATACTTCTTACACCCCTTACCAACCAGAATGCTCTCAGGGGATACTACAGGCAATTTATGAATATCAAAGCTTCATATGTTTACTAACAGGCATGGATGTAAGCAATGCTTCTATGTATGACGGTGCCACATCCCTGGCAGAGGCAACGTCAATGAGTCTAAGAATAAATAAGAAAAATACTATTATAGTTGCAAAGAGTGTCCATCCTGAATACAGAGAGGTCCTTGATACCTATTTCAAACACAGTGACTACTCTATTATAGAAGTTCCTTACAATAATGATGGCTTAATAGATACTAATGCATTGGAAACTCTCCTGGAAAATAATATTTCCTGTTTGATTATACAAAGCCCCAATTTCTTTGGCTTAATAGAAGATATTCATAGAGTAAGCACCATGATAAAGGATAAAAATATACTTTTAATAGAAGTAACCAATCCTATGAGCCTGGCACTACTTAAGGAACCAAAACAATTGGGAGTAGATATAGTATGTGGTGATGGCCAGCCTCTGGGCAACAATCTTTGCTTTGGCGGCCCTACATTTGGATTCCTTGCTACAAAAAAAGAATACTTACGCCAAATGCCAGGAAGAATAGTAGGAAAAACTGAAGACTCAGAAGGCAACGTTGCTTTCTGTCTTACCCTGCAAACACGCGAACAACATATAAGAAGAGAAAAAGCAACAAGTAATATATGTTCCAATGAGTCCCTTAATGCAATTGCAGCTGCTGTATATCTTGCCCTCTTGGGTAAAGAAGGTTTTAAGAACGCAGCATTGTATTCTCTAAACAATACTCATTATCTCATAAAAAGACTAAAAGAAATAAAAGAAGTAAATTTTCCCTTTAAAACATTAGTTTTTAATGAGTTTGCATGGCGTATAAACGGCGCCAGAGAAATACTAAAAAAACTCGAAGAAAAAAACATATTAGCCGGGGTGATTCTGGATAAGTTTTATCCTGAGCTAAAAGACTGTATTTTGTCTTGCTGCACAGAGAAGAAAACAAAAAAAGAGATGGACGATTTCGTAGACACCTTAAAAGAAATTATCCATGGATAGAAAATTAATCTTTGATAAACCACCTACCTCTTACAACAATACTGATTTCTTTCCGCCTTCCTTGCCGAAAATAAATAACGCAGAAGAAATAATTCCTGATAAATTCTTGCGTAAAGAACTGCCTTTGCCTTCCCTGGGGGAATTAGATGTTGTGCGCCACTATACTAATTTAAGCCGGCTTAATTTTAGTGTAGATGCCAACTTTTATCCTCTTGGCTCCTGCACAATGAAGTACAACCCAAAATTAAATGAAGATATTGCGCAAAAAAATGAATTCCTTTTACTGCACCCCTATCAAGATGAAAAATATACTCAGGGAGCCCTCGAGGTGATGTACGAACTGAACAGAATTCTCTGTGAAATTACAGGAATGAACCAGTTTTCTTTCCAACCCTCAGCAGGAGCCCATGGAGAATTAACCGGCATGCTTATGATAAAATCTTTCCATTCCCTCAACAAGGAAAAACGCTATAAAGTTATTATTCCTGATTCTGCCCATGGAACAAACCCGGCCTCTAGTGCTATGTGTGGCTATGAGACAGTAGTTGTTAAAAGCACTCCCAGTGGTCTTGTTGATATTGACGAACTGAGAAAAAAAACTGACTCAACTGTGGCGGCAATGATGTTAACAAACCCCAATACCTTAGGGCTATTTGAAGAACAAATTCTTGACATTAGTGAAATTCTTCATAAAAAAGGCGCTCTCCTTTATTACGACGGTGCTAACTTTAATGCCCTGATGGGTATTGCCAAACCGTCTCTTATGGGTTTCGATGTTATCCACCTTAATTTACACAAAACATTCTCTACACCACATGGCAGCGGAGGACCAGGAGCAGCAGCAGTTGGGGTAACAAAAAAGCTATGCGATTTCTTACCTGTTCCCGTGGTAGACAAAAAGGGAAATAAATTTTATCTGAAATACGACATAAAACATACTATTGGCAGAGTAAAATCTTTCTACGGAAACTTCCTGGTTATCCTAAAAGCTTATATTTATCTTCTAAGAATCGGAAGAAAAGGAATAAGAAGAGTTGCCTACAACTCGGTGTTAAACGCAAACTATATAAAAGAAAAACTAAAAAACCACTATATTCCTGCCTCAGACAAAAAGTGTATGCATGAGGTAGTCTTCTCCTGTGTAAAACAAAAAAATAGAGGAGCCAGCGCCTTAGATATTGCCAAACGCCTTATCGACTTTGGTATTCACCCTCCAACAATGTATTTTCCCCTTATTGTGAAAGAAGCGCTTATGGTTGAGCCTACAGAAACAGAAAGTAAAAGCACTCTCGACAATTTTATAAAAGTAATGATAGAGATAGACAAAGAAATAGACACCAATATTGAAAGAATAAAAAGAGCTCCTTCCACAACACCCGTGGGCCGCGTGAATGAAACAAAAGCTGCCCGTTTTCCTTGCTTAAGATGGGAAAAACCTGGCGAGTAATTCTTGACGGCTTAAACAATGCATACTATAACATGGCAAAGGACGAAGCGCTTCTTCTTTCCTACAAGTCTAACGGCCTGCCTACTTTAAGGGTATACTCATGGAGCCATCCATCTTTAACTTTAGGATACAGACAAAAAGCAGAAGAAATATTGAAACTTAAGAAGTGTCAGGAAAAAAATATACCAGTTGTGCGCCGTATTACAGGAGGAGGAGCCATCCTGCACTACGAGGAATTAACTTACAGTATGGTATGCGGAATCAACGATTTAGATATACCGTTTAATGTAAAAGCTTCTTATGAGGTAATAAATTCTTTCCTTATAAGATTTTATGAATACTTAGGGCTAAAAGCATCTTTTGCTATAAGGAATAATCCTCACATAAAATCGCAAAAGTCTCATTTTTGTTTCTCAAGCCATGAACCCCTTGATATTGTGATAGGAACAAAAAAGATTGGAGGCAATGCCCAAAGAAGAACAAAACATATAATCTTCCAACAAGGCTCGATACCCCTTAACATCAAGTGGAATCTAATCAACTCTCTCTTTAAGAAAGGATATAATGGTGCACATACCCAAGCCATCTCGCTCAACGAAGCAACAAACAAAAACAACAGATTTACTCATCTGCGAAAAAAACTTATAGAAAGCTTTGCAGAAACATTCAAGATGCCTATAAGCACAAGCGACATAACGCCTCTTGAATCAAAGATTATAAACACTCTAATAGAAACAAAGTATTCACAAAACAAATGGAATTTTAACAAATGAAAAAACCCCTCTGGCTTAATAAAAAAATAAATTTTCTTAACAATAGAAAGATGGATATGCTCCTTCAAAAGCTTAAGCTTAATACTGTCTGCAAGGAAGCACGTTGTCCTAATATCTCGGAATGTTTCTTAAAAGGTGTTGCTACTTTTATGATTATGGGTAATACCTGTACAAGAAATTGTAAATTTTGTAACATAAAGAAAGGTGCGCCTTCATCTTTAGACTGGGATGAGCCAGAAAGAATTAAGGAAGCGGTAAAGAAACTTAAACTTAAATATATTGTTATTACAAGCCCAACGCGTGACGACTTAGAAGACGGAGGAGCCAATTTCTATGCCTATACTATAAGTCTCCTTAAAAGAATTCCTCATCTAAAAATAGAAGTTCTTATTCCAGATTTTTTGTTAAAAAAACAACCATTGGAAACGGTGGTAAAAGCAAATCCTGATGTTATCGCTCACAATATCGAAACTGTTCCCTCCCTGTACAAAAGCTTGAGGCCAAAATCAGACTACAAACGTTCATTAGGAGTGTTAAAACTCTTAAAAGAAATAAACCCCAGGATAATAACTAAATCTGGCATTATGTTAGGATTAGGAGAGAAAGAAAAGGAAGTTATTGAGGTGCTTAAGGATTTAAGAAGTGTGTGGTGTGATTTCTTAAGTATTGGTCAGTATCTTCCGCCATCTTTATCCCATGCTGTATTAAAAGAGTATGTTCCTGTTGATAAGTTCTCTTATTTCAAAGAAAAAGCACTACTAATGGGCTTCAAATCCGTACTGAGCGCTCCCTATGTAAGAAGTTCCTATCTTGCAGACCAATATTTAACATCTTAGGATTACTTAGTTATTTTTGAGGCAAGAACAAGAAAACCAGTATGGGAAGGCATTTGTTGCTCAGGGCGGGTTCTATTGGGCCTTACAAGAATCCTTCTTACCAGAACTTCAAGCGTCTCTATATTAGAAAACCCATGTTTCTCTAAAGCGAAGACCGTATGAGTTAACTGTTCGTAAGTAGGGCATATAGAGGCAATCCGATGACCCCCTTTAAGAGCAGAATAGGCAGCTTCTATCAGCTCCCAGGGGCTACCTATATCAATCATAACAAAATCTACATTCTTTTCGTCGAAACCACTTATCACCTCCCTATATTTAAATTCCACAAAATCCGACAACCCATTCTTCTTAACATTTTTTATTGCATTCTCAAGTAAGTCTTTTCTTCTCTCATAAGCATAAACTTTGCCATCAGGCTTAACAAAATGGGCTAATGCAGATGTAAAAGCGCCGCTTCCCGCTCCTACATCAATTACTTTTGCCCCGGGAAAAATAGTTGCTTTTGTTAATATAACTGCTGCGTCTTTAGGGTAAATTATCTGGGTTTTACGGTTTATCTTCATAATCATTTCATAAAGCGTTGGCCTTAAAATGTAAAAAGCCTCTTTAAGATTGGTATAAACAACTTCGCCAAAATCCCTGCCAATTACATCTTCCACTTTAATATATCCCTTATCAGTATGAAATTCACCGCGTTTGGCTGTAAGAAGATAATTCCTGCGTGGGTCTTTATAGAGATAAATTAAATCTCCTTCTTTAATCATATTTTATAATCATACCATTTTTTTAGAAATATTCTACTCTTATAAGAAGAATTTTTTTTCTTGAATGAAAGATAATTAAAGGTAAAATATTGATAAAAGGAGGTGAATGATGAAGAAAGAAAACGTAAGCATACTGCT
>CAYXBX010000010.1:0-18254 GCA_964463445.1 uncultured Planctomycetia bacterium | reverse complement strand
ACTACTTCTACTACTGCAATGTTGGCTATGTGTGATGCTGTCGCTGTGTGTTTGCAGAGGATGAAAGGGTTCCAGGAGAAGGATTTTGCTTTCTTTCATCCCCGGGGGTCTTTAGGCAGGCGGCTGTTGCTTAAAGTGAAAGATATTATGCGTAAGGGAAAGTTCAATCCTGTTGTTAACGAAGACAGTTTAGTGAAGGATGTTTTGGTTAAGATTACTTCTTCTCATGCAGGAGCAGCTTCTGTAGTGGATAAAAAGAAAAGGTTAGTAGGAATATTTACTGATGGTGATTTAAGAAGAAATTTAGAGCGCGATCCTTATATATTAAGGCGCAAAGTAAAAGAAGTAATGACGAAGAATCCTGCCAAAGTGTATGAGAGTGATTTGGCTTCAGAAGCACTTAAGGTTCTGGAGAGTAAAAAGATTGATGAAGTCCCTGTAGTTAACAATAGCCTTAAGGTGGTAGGCATGTTGGATGTGCAGGATTTAATAGCCGCAGGAATTATATAAAAATTCAATTGTATTTGAACAATGGAAAAATTAAGCAATCTATTTAGGAAGGTAAAACTGCTTATTCTTGATGTTGATGGGGTGTTGACTAAAGGAGAGATAATCTATGATAGTTCGGGCAAGGAGCTTAAGGTTTTTAATGTTAAGGATGGTTTAGGAGTGTATATTATAGGAAAAGCTGGGATAAAAGTAGTGCTTCTTACTGCAAAGGATTCTAAAGCTGTAAGAAAGCGCGCTCATGATATGGGGGCAGATTTGTATGGCGGAGTTTTACCTAAAGAAAAGGTTCTTTCTGTGATAAAAAAGAAATACAATGTAACTGATAAAGAAATATGTTTTGTGGGGGATGATCTTATTGATATAGGAGTTATGAGAAAGGTTGGTTTACCCATAGCAGTTAAAGATGCACCAGAGGATGTAAGGAAAGCCGCGGTTTATGTTACTAAGCATAAAGGCGGTGAAGGCGCTGTTAGAGAAGTCATAGAGCGTATTTTAAAGTCCAAAGGGTTATGGGAGAAATCCCTGAAAAAAGCTGTTTTTTCTTAAAGTAGAATTAACATCTCGGTGTATTGTGGATAACTGATAAATTCAAAGATGATAAGATGTATTGACAGAGAAAAGTACTTTGGTATATTAATTGCTTTTTTGAGTGTATTGTTTTTTGGCCTTTTTTTCTGTGCCGGAGGCTACGCACAGCAGAAAATAGAAGATTTTTACCTTTCTAATTACAAAGAGGGTGGAGATAAAGAATGGGAAGTAAAAGGAGAGGAAGCTGTTGTTTCTGACAAATACGTAGAGATAAACGACATGAACGCCAAGTATTTTAATAAAGACGATATTATAGATATAAAAGCAGATAGGGCCAAGCTTAATAAAAAGAGTATGGATGCTTATTTAAATAAAAATGTATATATAAAAAGTGAGAAGGGCATTGAGATTGGCACAGATGTTTTAAATTGGGAACAGAGCAAGAACAGAGTATCTACTGATACAACAGTAGAAGTTAAGAAAGAAAACTCTTTCAAGGTAAAGGCAAAAGGTGTGGATGCGGATACTAAGCTCAATAAAGTAAGGTTTAAAAAAGAAGTAAAAGTAGACTTATTTAACAAGGATAATGTTATAAATATAAATTGTGATGGTCCTCTTGAGATAGATTATAGGGAGGGTAAAGCCGTATTCAACAACAATGTAGTAGTTGATAATGTTCAGGGCAAAATGATTGCTAATAAGGCTACTGTATATTTTGATGCCAAAAATAGTCAGGTAGAGAAGGTTGTTGCTGAGGGTGATGTTAAGGTAGTAAGAGACGACAACGTTACTTTTGCAGAAAAAGCAGTATACTCTCAGAAAGAACAGAAGATAATTTTGGAAGGTAGGCCAAGATTGGTGATATTTCCTAAGGGGGGGTCAAAGTCCCTTTTTGGCAAGTAATGAGAATACTTCAGATAAAGAATCTATCTAAATCATACAACGGTAAGAAAGTAGTAAGGGGAGTGGACATTTCCGTACGAAGAGGGGAGGTTGTTGGGTTGCTTGGTCCTAACGGTGCAGGCAAGACCACTACTTTCTATATGATAGTGGGGGTAATTTCTCCTGACAGTGGACAGATTCTTTTTGATAACCAGGATATTACCCACTTACCTATACATATAAGAAGCAGATACGGCGTAGGGTATCTTTCTCAGGAGCCTTCGGTGTTTAGAAAACTTACTGTGGAGGAAAATATTATGGCAATATTAGAGACGCTTCCCCTCACGAGAAAAGAGAGACAAAGAAGGCTTGATTCTTTACTGCGAGAACTCAATATTGCACATCTTAGAAAAAACAAGGCTTATACTCTGAGTGGTGGAGAAATGAGGAGGTTAGAGATAACACGTGCTTTGGTTACTAACCCTTCTTTTCTTCTTCTGGATGAGCCTTTTAGCGGGATTGACCCTATTGTTGTTAATGAAGCAAAGCAGATAATAGCGAGTCTTAAAAGGAAAGGAATTGGGATTCTTCTTACTGACCATAATGTAAGAGAAACCCTTTCTATTACTGACCGGGCCTATCTTATTGCTGAAGGCAAGATTTTGATTTCGGGAGGTTCCCATGATTTAATCAATAACCCACAGGCGCGTAAAATATATTTAGGTGAAAGTTTTACCCTGTAAAAAAGGAGAAGACCGATATGAAGACCGAAGTAAAAAAGCTTGATAGATTAAAGAGAGTTTTAAGAATAGAGGTAGAAGAAGAAAATGTTGCAAGAGATAAGAATGAAATTTATAAAAAGCTCTCCAGAGATCTTAAAGTTCCAGGTTTTAGAACAGGCACTGCTCCTTTGGAGATTGTTGAGAAGCATTATAAGAAATTCTTGGAAGAAGAATTTTTAAAGCATGCCATTCCTGATTATTATTCTCGTGCTTTAAAAGAGAATGGTTTAACCCCTGTTGGTTTGCCTAAGATTTACGATGTTGTTTTCAGCAACAAGGGCCTCTCTTTTTCTGCTGAGTTTGAGGTGAAGCCGCAGTTGGAAGTTAAGGATGAGGATTATAAAAATATAAAAATAAAAAACAGGAAGATAAAAGTTGAAGAGATTGAAGTAGAGAAGCTTATTACCCAGCTTAAAGAGAATGTTAAGAAGATAGTAAAGAAAGATTATACCGATGATGATTTAGCGAAATGGGCGGGTTATCCTTCTAAAGATTCTCTAAGAGAGGCCATACGTGCAGAGATATTTGTGAATAAGATTAGAGCCCAGCGTAACGAGATAGAAAATACAATAGCAGAGGAACTTATAAAGAGAGTGAAAGTGGAGATTCCCCATAGTCTATTAAAGGAGCAAGAAGAGCATCTTCTGAGGCAAGAGATGGTTAATCTGCAAAGGCAAGGAGTTGAGGAAAAAGATATTAAGAAGTATGAAGATGATATAAGAAAGAAAATTAGCAAGATTGCCGAGAAGCAGATAAAACTCTATTATATATTTGAAGCTATTGCCAGAAAGGAATCTTTGGAAGTGAACGAACGTAATCTTTCCGAAGCGGTTATGGGGTTTGTTCTAAGCCGTGCCAACTACACAAAGGAATAGCGAGGTTTAAGTAAATTTAAGGAGGCCGTGATGAAAAGCCAATATTATATACCTATGGTTATTGAGCAGACAGGAAGGGTGGAGCGTGCTTATGACATATATTCGCGTCTTCTTAAGGATAGGATAATCTTTATAGGGACACCCGTTGATGATAACGTTGCTAACGTGGTAATTGCTCAAATGTTATTTTTGCAGATGGAGGATGTTAATAAAGACATAAATATTTATATTAACACTCCTGGGGGTTCCATTACTGCAGGGTTAGCTATCTATGATACAATGCAGTTTGTTAAGTGTGATGTGGCTACTTATTGTGTAGGACAGGCTGCTTCGTTAGGGGCTTTGCTTTTAGCTTCAGGGAAGAGGGGTAAGCGGTTTGCTCTTCCTAATTCTCGTATTATGATTCATCAGCCTTGGGGAGGAGTGCAGGGATCTGCTGAGGATATTTCCCGTCAGACTAAAGAAATACTGCGTTTAAGAGAGAAGGTTAATGAAATTCTTGCTTTTCATACCAATAAGCCTGTTGAGAAAATCAAAGAAGATACTGACAGGGATTATTTTATGAGTGCTGATGAAGCTAAGGAGTATGGTATAGTGGATGAGGTTGTTAAATCTTCCTAAAGTATTCCCAATGTTTCTGGCCCCTATAATTTAAAAATAGAGGAGGAAAATATGAAAAAGATTCATCTTCTTACCCCCGGTCCGACAGTGGTACCTTCGTCTATAAGAGAAGTTTTATCTAAGGAGATAATACACCATCGTACCGATGAATTCAGGGAAATTTTGCACAGGGTGCACACAGGATTACAGGAAGTTTTCTGCACAAAAAATCCTGTTGTTGTATTCTCTTCGTCAGGGACAGGTGCTATGGAGGCAGCAGTTGCTAACTTCTGTTCTCAAGGAGATAAAATAGTGGCTGTTGTAGGGGGTAAGTTTGGAAAACGTTGGGCAGAGATTGGATATGCCTACGGCTTACGCGTATTAGAGCTTAATGTTGAGTGGGGTATGTCTCCTTCCCCTGAGGATTTAAGAAAGATGTTAGAGAGTAATAGCGATGTTAAAGCTGTATTTACTACTCTTTGTGAAACTTCTACTGCTACAGTATATGATATTGAAAAGATAGCAGAGGTTATAAAGGAAAGAGAAGTAATATTGGTTGTAGATGCTATTAGTGGTTTAGGACAGGATAAACTTTTAACTGACCACTGGAATGTTGATGTTGTGGTGGGAGGTTCTCAGAAAGGGTTTATGCTGCCGCCTGGGCTTTCTTTTATGAGTATTAGTGAGAAAGCAAGAAGGTTTTTAGATAATTCAAACCTTCCTAAGTATTATTTTAACCTGAAGAAAGCATTGAAGAGTTACGAGAAAAGCGATACTCCTTTTACTCCAGCAGTTTCTTTAATCAGAGGTTTAGAAAAGTCTCTTGAAGTTATAATAGAGGAGGGGTTAGAGAAACGCTGGGAGAGGTTTAAGAGATTATCATATGCGACTCAGAGCGCTGCTAAAGCTATAGGCTTAGAAGTTTTCTCCAAGAGTCCTTCCTCTTCAGTTACTGCTATAAGTATACCCAAAATACCTACTTCTAGTATAGTTAAGAAATTACGCAAGGAATATGGTTTAAGTATTGCTGGTGGCCAGGAGCATCTTAAAGACAAAATTATTCGTATTGCTCATATGGGGGCAATTGATATTGATGATTTAATGGTAGGGTTTAGTTTTCTTGAGAAGGTTTTAAGAGAGGAAGATTATAAGTTCAAGTTAGGAACATCTTTAGCGAAACTACAGGAGGTTTATTATGCTTAAGGTGCTTGTTGCAGATAAATTAGCAAATGAAGGGGTGGAGATATTGAAAAACAGTGGTTTCAGCGTTGATGTTAAGACAGGTTTACCCAAAGAGGAACTTATAAAGGTTATTAAGGATTACGACGCCGTTATTGTCCGTAGCCAGACAAAACTAACAAAAGAAGTGATTGAAGAGGCTTCTTCTCTTAAGGTTATTGGGAGGGCAGGTGTTGGTTTGGATAACGTAGATATAAATTATGCTACCAAGAAGGGAATTATTGTAATGAACGCACCAGGAGGCAATACTATTTCTACCTGCGAACATACATTTGCTCTTATACTATCCTTGGCAAGGAAGATTCCCTTCGGGTATATTTCTCTTAAAAAAGGAGAGTGGAACCGTTCTAAGTTTAAAGGGACAGAAATTTATGCTAAGACGTTAGGAATTATTGGACTGGGTAGGATTGGCAAGGAAGTAGCGAAAAGAGCATCTGCTTTTGGTATGGAAATTTTAGCATATGACCCTTTTATATCGGAAGAGGTAGCAGAGAGCATTGGTGTTAAAACAGTAGAGTTAGAAGAATTGTTAAAGCATTCAGACATTGTTACAATTCATACTCCTTTGACCGGGGAAACAAAAGGTTTAATTTCTCATAGAGAATTGTCTTTGATGAAGCCTACTGCATTTATTGTTAATTGTGCCCGGGGAGGGATAATAGATGAAGAGGCGCTCTATGAGTTCTTGAAAGATAATAAGATTGCAGGAGCAGCTTTGGATGTTTTTGAAAATGAGCCTCCCACTGATTCTAAGTTGCTTCAGCTTGATAATATTGTAGTTACTCCCCATTTAGGAGCTTCTACTCAAGAAGCTCAACTGAATGTTGCTGTAGAGATTGCTCATTGCGTAAAAGATGCTTTATTGGGAAAAGCAATAAGAAACGCTGTTAATTATGTGCAGATGGAACCAGAGGTTTATAAAGTTGTTTCTCCTTATATGATTTTGGCAGAAAAGATGGGGAAATTTCTTTCCCAGTTAGTTAAAGGCGCAGCTGAAGAGATTAAGATTTATTACATAGGGGAAATAGCTTCTTTTAAAGTGGACCCTCTTACTATGGCATTCACAAGGGGATTTCTTTCTAGTATCCTGGAGGAGAATGTGAATTATATCAATGCCTTAGGAATAGCTAAGGAGAGGAGGATAAAGATAGAACAGATAAAAATAGACAAGGAAGAGGAGTATGTTAATTCTGTAAGAGTAGAGATAAAGACTAACCAGGAAAAGAGGGTATTGGAAGGAACATTGTTTGCTAATCAGGAGCCTCGTTTTGTAAAAATGGATGATGTTTATATTGAGATAGCCCCTTCCGATTTTATGGTAGTGATTAAAAACCAGGATAAGCCCGGAGTAATAGGCAATTTGGGTACTATTTTAGGGAATCATAATGTTAATATTGCCAATATGAGCCTAGGAAGAAAGAGGAAAGAGAATATTGCTATTACTGTTCTTAATGTTGACAGTCCCTTAGGGGATGAGGTTATAAATGATATCAGGAAAAGCCCCAATATTATTTCTTTAAAATTTATTGTACTTAAAGATTAGAAAATGAAGAAGCAAAAGATACTCGCTTTACTCATTATCTTTACAGCAGTAGCTCTTTCTGTTTTTGCAGAGAAACTTACTGTGGTTTATACAGGAGATACCTACTCTTCTTTATATCCTTGCAGTAGTTGTCCTAGCTATGTTGGGGGAGGTATAGCGCGCAGGGCTTCTGTTATCAAAAACTTACGGAAGTCTCTTTCTAATCTGCTTGTTGTAGATGCAGGTAACTTTACTGCAGGAGGGGTTTTAGACACTGAAAGTATAAATGCAAATATCGATAAAAAAAGAACTCTTTATTATATTAACGCTATTAGCGCAATAGGCTATGACGCAATGGGAATAGGAGAGGCGGAGTTTAATTTTGGCGTGGATTTCTTAAAAAGAACTATTAGAAGTAAAGGACTGCCACTTATATCCTGCAATGTTTCTTTAAAAGGAGTTTCTCCATATATTATTAAAGAGTTTTCTGGTTTTAAGGTTGGGGTCGTGGGTATTACCAGCGCTTCTGTTTTGCGTAAGAACAGTTTATCCTTTAGAAATTATAAAAAAGCATTAAAAGATTTGTTGAGTGATATTGAAGATAAGGTAGATTTTATTATTCTTCTTTCTAGTATGCCTGATGGCGTAAACGAGGATATAGCCAGAAGTTTCAACAGAATCTCTTTTATTATAAGTTGCGGTGCGAGCCTTTCTACATACCAGAAGAAAAAAGAGGTTAATGGCGTTGTGATATTAAAGCCGTCCTATCAAGCAAAAAGCCTTAATATCTTAGAGTTAGAGATAGAAAATAAGCACATTAAAAAATATTTTTTGAAAAAAGAAAGCCTCTCCTTGGGGGTTAAAGAGGATCCTGCCGTCAAAAAAGTTTTTCCCAAATGTTTTTCTAGCAAAGACTGTTCTCATAAAGATAGTTTGGTTTCCCAGTGTGAGAACCCTGCGACACTTAGGGCGCGTTGTATTTATGTTGAAGCAAAAGAGTTAAATATCAAAGTTATTACAGATAGGAATTGTCCCTTTTGTGTTACTACTTTTACTGAGGAGTATATAAAGAAACTGTTTGCAGGAGCTCACTTTGAAATGATTGATTATCGCAGCAAAGAAGCCCAGAGTTTGATAAAAAAATATAGAATAAACTCACTACCTGTTTTTATTATACCTAAGACAATAAAAGAAGATTCATCATTTTCAAGAATTAGTGGCTTTCTAATAGATGAAGGAGACTGTTTCCTTACTAATAAAAGCTTGTCAGGCATCTTTCTTTTTATTAATAGAGAAAGATTGCCTCGCAGTATCGATATATTTATAGACATATATGACCCTAACGTTTTTGATAATTTTAAGACAATTGTAGATTTTTGCCAGCATAACAGAGTAAAGCTAAATACCCATTTTATTTATCCTCAAAGTAAGGGAAATTCGCTGAAGAAATCAGCTGCTATAGAGGAGATAAAGAGGATGTTAGCAATAAAGTATTTATATCCTGAGAAGTTTGCGTCTTATCTTTTGAAGCGCTTTGAAGATATAAAGAGTAGTTGGTGGGTTAATATCATGGATGAGTTGGGTATTGATTATAGAAAGGTGAAAGAAGCAATAGATTCTGGTGAGATTGATAAAGTTATCAATGATGATTATGATTTTAGTCGAACCTTAGGAATAGCTACTGGTGGCTTTGTTATGTTGGTAAATAACCGTTACATATTCAGGGTGTATAAGATAGAGAACGAAGTTTTAGAAGATATAATTAAATACGACTGATTTAGTTAAAATAGCGGAGGTGACTTATGCCAAAAATCTATATCATTGATGTTACTAATCGTGATGGAGTACAAACTTCAAGGATATGTCTTTCTAAACTACAAAAGACAATACTTAATATGTATCTTGATAAGATGGGGGTTTTTCAAAGCGAATTTGGATTTCCTACCACTAACCACGAGATTAATTATTTAAATGCCAATATCAAGTTAAAAGATAAAGGTATTATTGAGAATTTGCGTCTTTCTGGGTGGGTAAGGGCTATCCGGGAGGATGTAGAGCTTGCATTCAAGAATGTTAAGAATCTTAAGTACTTGAATCTTTCTATATCTACCTCAGAACAGATGATTAAGCATAAATTTAAAGGTAAACTTGACGGAAAAGGTGTTATAAAAAATATGGTTGATGCAGTCAAGACAGCGATAAAGCTGGGAGCAGAGGCGGTAGGTGTTAATGCGGAAGATGCCTCTAGAAGCAACCTTGATTACCTTGTTGAGTTTGTAGAGGCCGCAAAACAGGCAGGGGCAGAGAGATTCCGTTATTGTGATACTCTTGGTTTTGATACACCCTTCTCCATATACGAAAGGTTAAGTTATATTTTAAACAAAACGAAGATTCCTGTAGAGGTACATTGCCATAATGACTTAGGGTTAGCTGTGGCTTCTTCAGTAGCAGCAGCAAAGGCAATATTGGATTGTGGTGTTGATGCCTACATAAATACGTGTGTTAATGGCGTAGGAGAGCGTGCGGGTAATGCTGATTTGGTTAGTGTTATCTTGGCGGTTAAGTACGGAAGTGGAATGCAGAAATATAAGCTTGACGATAAAATTAACCTTAAAATGGCTTGGCGGATATCAAAGTACGCTTCTTATGCTTTTGGAATTCCTATTCCTATAAACCACCCTGGCGTAGGAGCCAACGCTTTTGCTCATGAATCGGGAATTCACGCTGATGGTGCACTTAAGGACAGAAGAAACTATGAATTGTACGACTTTGAGGAATTAGGCAGGGGAGAACCTGAGATTATTGATACGGGAAGGAAGATTACGGTTGGGGAATATTCAGGCATAAAAGGATTTAGAAATGTTTATGAGAAGTTAGAGATAAGATTTAAAGATGATAAAGAGGCAAGGAGCATTTTGGAGCTGGCGCGGTACGCTAATGTTCACAACCAAAAGCCTTTGGTAGAAGAAGAGCTGAAATTCATTGCTCAGTATCCTGATATAGCAAGAGAACTGTTTACTATGCAGCCGTAAAGATAGATTGAGAGAGAGATGAATATTGCAGTTGTTGGATTACAATGGGGAGATGAAGGGAAAGGGAAAGTAATAGATTATTTCGCCAAAGATGTTGATGTTGTTGTCCGGTTTCAGGGAGGGAACAATGCCGGCCACACGGTAGTGATTGGGGAAAAAAAGTTTGTATTTCATCTTATCCCCTCAGGCATATTAAGAAATAACAAAATATCGGTTATTGGTAACGGTGTGGTTATTGACCCTAAGGTTTTGCTTGAAGAAATAACTTTTTTAAAGAAACAGGGGATTTATATTTCCCCCCGTAACCTAAAGGTATCTCTGCTTGCCCATGTGATTATGCCGTATCATAAGCTTATGGATTCTTTTAGGGAGGAGGAAAGGCTTGCCAGAATAGGGACTACCAAACGTGGTATTGGCCCATGTTATGCCGACAAGATTTCTCGTTGTGGCATAAGGATGGTTGATTTGATAAATCCGAGAGTGTTTTCTTTGAAACTTAAGGACAACTTAAGAGAGAAAAACCTTCTTTTTAGGAATGTTTACGGAAGAAAAGGGATTTCTTTTAAGAAAATATTCACTGAATACTCATATTATGCTAAGTTGCTTAAGCCGTATTGTTGCGATATTTTAGATTTCTTTTATAAAAACCGCCGCCTTAATTTTCTTTTCGAAGGCGCCCAGGGAACGTTTTTGGACATTGACTGGGGTACTTATCCCTTTGTTACCTCTTCTAACACGGTATCACTGAATGCTGTTTTAGGCAGTGGTTTTTCCGGAATAAAAATTGATAGGGTGGTAGGGGTAGCTAAAGCGTATACTACACGAGTAGGGGAAGGTCCTTTTCCTACTGAGATTAAAGGAAAACGGGGGGGATATTTTCGTAGCAGGGGAAAGGAGTTTGGTGCAACTACCAAGCGGCCGCGGCGCTGCGGATGGCTGGATTTGGTTTTGCTTAGAGAAGCTGTAAAGATTAATGGTATTACAGAAGTTGTAATTACAAAGCTCGATATCTTAGATGAGTTAAAGAAAATAAAGGTCTGTGTGGGGTATAGAAATAGCAAGGTTAAGCCCTATATCTTCTCTCACCTAAAAAAAATTTCTCCTGTCTATAAGACAGTTAAGGGATGGTGTTCTTCTATCGCGAATATAAGAAGTTATAATAAATTGCCCCGAGAAGCAAAAAAGTATATTTTATTTATTGAAGAGTCTATTAAACGAAGAGTTTCTCATATTTCTGTAGGGCAATTGAGAGACGCCATTATCTCTAAGTAGCCTCCTTGACTTATATATAGTTATATGTTAAACTTACAGTGAAGGGTTATTTTTTGATTGGTTTTTTTATCAAAAGGAGGTGGGGTATGCGAAAGGGTTTTACTCTCATTGAGCTTCTTATTGTTATCATTATCATTGCTATTCTTGCTTCTATTGCAGTTCCTCAGTTTTTTAAGGTAGCAGAAAGAGCACGGGCTTCAGAAGGAGTTCAGATTTTGGGAGCGTTAAGGAGAGCGCAATTAAGGTATTATTCAGAGCACGGTACTTTAGCAAACGCTGTAGGTGATCTTGATTGCGATACGCCAAATACGAGATATTTTGCTGGCAATGTTCAGCCATCGGGGTCGTATAATGGTGGAGCCGAGGTGGTAGCGAGTGCTGTGAGAAATACTACTAATAATCCTGGCTTTGGAACTTACACCTTACAGATTCATGGCAATGGTGAAGTCACATGCAGCGGAGGTACAGGTAGATGTGGTGAAATAGGATTTTAAGTAAATTGTTTGTTTTTGAAAAGAAGAAGAGTAGGTGAAAGTGAAGTGGAGGCAATCGTTTACATTAATAGAAGTGCTTATAATTATAATTATTTTGGGTATATTAGCAACGATTGCCTTCACTTCTTTTAGAAAATCGGTTGTTAACTCCCGGGAAAAAGAAGCCCGGGCTATGCTTAACCTTATTGCCCAGGCAGAAAAGATGTATAAGCTTGAGGCAGGGGTTTACTGGCCGTGCCCAAATACTTCCAGCTGTAATACCCTCTTGGACTTAAGTATCCCTTCAGGTACTTCGCGGGCATGGGACTATAGAGTTAAAACTCGTAATTCTTATACTGAATTCTGTTCAGATGCAAAGTGTATACAACCAAATCTTAATGCACGCGATTTCTATATTCGAGACAATACAGATGAGCCTATTCCAGGAAACTGTGATAGTTTCTAAAAAGTGTTCTCTATGCGGATAAAAAGAAAAGGTTTTGGTTTTATTGAGCTTATTACGGCTACAGTTATTCTTGCCTTTGTAATCATTGGATTTTTTGCTACTTTTGTTTCTGCTCGCAAGTACATAAATAAGTCTAACCGGCGCATTGCTGCTGCTAACTATATTCGCAGTTATCTTTCTTCTTTTTATAACGATGTAAGGGAGGATTGGTATAGCGCTGATATAGGCTCTCTTTCGTTGGGAAGCCACAATCTTTCTATAACCAATCCTGATTATTCAGGTAATTATTCTGTAACCTCAGTGCCTTGGGGTAGAAGGGTGATTATCAACGTCAATTATCCGACGAATTAAAATATAAAGAGGTATTAAATTGTATGGAGGAGCGTAGAGAGAAAGGGCTAACATTAGTAGAGTTAATTATAACAATAGTTTTGTTGAGTGTAATTATTCTCGCTGCCACTACCTTTGACTATTCAAGTATATATATGTTTGAGTCGTCTCGTAAAAAAGCAATACTTGTTAATGAGATGTCCTTAATATTTGAACATATTGCTAAATATGCTGTGGCGGCTACGGGGGATGTTGCAAATCCTGGTATTGTGGTGGGTACGAAGAGTGCGACCGAAAGTTATGTTATACTTAGGATAGATAGCAATAAAACCCCTGATGATTACACGGATGATACCTGGGTGCGTTATGAAGTAGACCACGCAACAGGCCCTGAAAGAGTTTATAGCGGTTCTTTTCAGGAATACCATATAAGGTTTTGTTCTGATTGGAGAAATACACCCCCTAGACGTTGCAATTCTAACTGGGAGCGGCTTACTACAAGAGTTATACCTGATGACCACGGCAACTACCCAACTTTTTCTCTTGCATCACCCAATGTTTTTAGCCTTTCTAATGTTGTATTGCTTTACGATCCTGACGAGACACCTTTTCCGCGCCACGTACGCAAGAATCCTGATTTATATCTTACGGATCCTGTAACTTTCAATTCCGTTTCTTGTTCCATAAATTAACTTGACCCCCTCCTGCTTATTTAGTAAACTTATATCTTTAAGATACAAGCCATAATGAGTAGAAATGCACAAAGTGTTGCAGTCTCATTTGCTTTTATTTTTAGGAAAGAAAAGTTATGAATATGATATAATCTTGGGCCGGTAGTTCAGTTGGGAGAACATCTCGTTCGCAACGAGAGGGTCGGCGGTTCAAATCCGCTCCGGTCCATTTATAAACGCAGATTTACACAGATGACAAGCGGGTTATATCTGTGACTGTCTGTAATAAATCTGTGATTACCGGTATTATGTGAAAGCGTATGCTTTTAGCTTATTTTAAGGTATTAAAAAGAAGGAATTTCTTGTTTCTCTGGTTGGGTCAAATAATCTCGCAGTTTGGAGACAGGCTTACTCAGATGGCATTGATTGGTCTTGTTTACAAAATAAGGCCTCATTCCTCGGTTAGTCTCGCAAAGATAATGAGTTTAGCAATTGTGCCAGTATTTCTCATTTCTCCTGTTGCTGGAGTCTACGTGGATAGGTGGAACAAACGGAAAACAATGTATTTTTCTGAGTTGTTGCGGGGGCTAAGTATTTTTTTAATCCCTGTTTTTTTCTTTTACTTCCGTTCGTTGATTTTTGTATATCTGCTGATTTTTCTTTCCTTTTGCATTGGAAGGTTTTTTATACCTTCTAAAATGGCAATTATCCCTTCCCTGGTAGATAATAAGAAAGATATCTTTATGGCCAATTCTTTAGTTTCTACTACAGCGATGGTAGCGGCAATGCTTGGGTTTGGATTAGGTGGCGTTATTGTAGAAAAGTATGGCATAAAGACAGCCTTTTTTATAGATGCCCTTACTTTTTTTATTTCTGCGTGTTTTATTGGGATGATGAAGGTAGAAGAACATAAGTATTTCCGTGTTTCCGATCTATTATATCTTGGTAAAGATGCCATTAGGATAGTGCAACATTCTTTTTTTAAAGAAGCAAAGGAGGGCATAAATTATCTTTTTAGCTCCCAGGAGACAAGGTACGCCACCAAAATATTCTTTATGCTTTTTTCTTTTATTGGCGCTCTTTACGTAGTCTTTGTGGTGTTTATTCAGGATACCCTTTCTACGGTTACTTTGGACCTCGGTTTTTTAGCGATTGGCGCGGGTTCTGGACTCTTTTTGGGCACTCTTATATACGGCAGACTCGGACGGAACATGGATATAAGAAAGGTGATAAATATAACAATGATTGCATCAAGTTTGTATCTTGTTTTCTTTGTTGTTAGTTTAAAAAAGTTTCCTCATAAATTATTTGCTTTCTTTTCCGTATTTCTTCTCGGTATTGTTGTTTCTCCTGTTGTTGTGGGTATAAACAGTTTGATTCATAAAAATAGCGACAATAATCTCTGGGGAAGAATTTTTAGCTCCCTTGAGATAGTTATTCATTTAGCTTTTATTATTTTTATGTTTTTAGCCTCTTATCTTGCTGAAATCTTTACTCCCTTTACAATTATTATAAGTGTAGGTATAATAATGTTTCTTTTTTTCTTTTTTAACTTTATTGCTGAAAATGATTCACGTAGAGGAAAGAAAGTTACCACAGCATGAGATTCCTATTGAACGTTTTTTCTCTGTAAAGAGATTGTATCTTTTTCTCTCTCAGCATACAGGAAAACCCTCAAAACTTTTAGTTAACAAAGGCGATTATCTTGAGGAATCTTCTCTAATTGCCGAAGGAGACGGTTTAATTTCTTCTTCTTTATCGTCCCCTGTTGAAGGTAAGGTTAAGGATATAGTTTTTTTTAATCATCCTGTTTTGAAGAAAGATACGGCAGTTGTTGTTGATGCAGAAGGTTGTTCCCCAAAGGCATATTCTTTTGACAAAGAAGCAGATTTTCTTAAGAGAGAGGATCTATTGAACAAGATTAAACATGCTGGTATTGTAGGCATGGGTGGAGCAGCTTTTCCTACTCATGTTAAGTTAAGCCCTCCCAAAAGAATAGATACTTTGATTGTTAATGGTTGTGAGTGTGAGCCTTATTTATCCTGTGACTACAGGCTTATGGTAGAGAAATGCGAAGAGGTTTTTAAAGGGGTTGAGCTTATCTGTAGAATAGTTTCTCCTCAAAGAGTGATTTTTGCTATTGAGGAAAATAAACCCGAAGCGATAAAAAAGTTTAACAGCGTTATCAGCACAAAGAAATATTCCCTGCCGCAACAAAAGTTAGCAATTTTGCCATCATATTACCCTCAGGGAGGGGAAAAGCAGCTTATTTATGCTTTAACAAAAAGAAGAGTTCCTTTAGGTGGACTCCCCTTTGATGTTGGTTGCTTAGTTCATAATGTTGGTACTATATTTGCTATATATGAAGCCGTTTATTATAATAAACCTCTTATTGAAAGGGTAATTACTTTTGCAGGGGGGGCACTGAGAGAACCAAAGAACTTACTTCTTAAATTAGGTACAACCATTGCCGAGCTCTTTGAAGAGGGTATTTTGTCCTTTAAAGAAGAGCCTGTTAAGATTGTTTATGGCGGGCCAATGATGGGAATTGCTCTTAAAGGTCTCAACTATCCTGTTATGAAAGGAACAAGTGGTGTTCTTTTTCTTACCCGGAAGGAGGTTGATTTAAGAGAGGAGTCAGTCTGTATCCGGTGTGCCCGCTGTGTAGACGCCTGTCCCATGGGCCTTTTGCCTTTAGAGTTTGTGAAGAAAGTTAAGAATGAAGAGTATTCTTCTCTTGAGGATTTTTATATAAAAGATTGTATTGAGTGTGGAGCATGCAGTTTTACATGTCCGGCTAAAATACCTATTGTTCATTATATTAAGGTAGGCAAAAAATATGCGGTTAGCAGTTAGTGTTTCCCCTCATATAAAAGCTGGTTATGATACTCCCTGGGTTATGCGACAGGTTATCTACGCTCTTATGCCGGCTTTTTTGGCTTCTTTGTATTTCTTTCGCCAGGATGCTCTTTTTGTGATTCTAAACTGTGTTGTAACCTCTGTGGCAACCGAAGAAATAATTAGCCGTATAAGAAAGAAGCCTTCGCCAATAAAAGACGGTAGTGCAGTATTGACAGGGATTTTATTGGCATTTGTGCTTCCTCCTTCTATCAAATGGTATGGGGCAAGTTTAGGCGCAATATTTGCTATTTTGGTAGGTAAGCATCTTTTTGGGGGATTAGGCAATAATATCTTTAATCCTGCTTTAGCAGGAAGGGCATTTCTTATGGCTGCTTTTCCTAAAATGATGACAACGTGGTCTGAGCCTTTTAGTTTACAGGCAATTACCGAAGCTACACCCTTAGCTTTGCGTAAGTTTGACCATATCCTGACGCCTGTCTCACATCTTTTTCTTGGGACTACGAGTGGTTGTATTGGTGAAACGTCGAGTTTAGTTCTAATTCTGGGGGGGGTATATCTCATTGTAAGAAAAGTAGCGGATTGGCGGATACCTCTGAGTATGATTGCAACTGTTTCATTTATTTCCAGTGTTTTTTACCTGGTTAATCCTATAAATGGTTCTGTCTTGTTTCATCTTTTTGGCGGAGGATTTATGCTGGGGGCATTCTTTATGGCCACCGACCCTGTAACTACACCGGTTAGTAAGACGGGAAGGTTTGTGTTTGGGATAAGCTGTGCTACTCTTGTTATGATTATTCGATACTTCAGCGGTTTGCCTGAAGGGGTTATGTACTCTATACTGTTTATGAATGCTTTTACCCCTTTAATTGACAAGATATTTAAACAAAAGAGCTTTGGAGCAATAGGAGCTATCAGGAGGAAGAAGCATGAGAGATAATATAAAGATAGTAGGGGTATTAACTATTGTATGTTTGGTGTGTGCCTTGTTTCTTTCTTTAGCAGAAAGTATGGCAAGGGAAAAGATAAATTATAATGAAAGTAAAGCTGTTAAGAAAGCTATTTTTGATATTGTAGATGAATGTAAGGATGTCAAAGAGGTAAGTATTAAAGGGACAAAGATATATAAGCTCTTTGATGGCAAAAACAGTCTTATAGGCTATGGATTTCTTGCTACAGGAGAAGGTTATCAGGGTAAGATAAAGATTATGGCTGTTACAGACAAAGATTTTAATAAACTTCTGGGAATAGAAATTATTTCTTCCCAGGAAACACCAGGGCTTGGCGCAAAGATTAACGAAGGTTTCTTTAAAAATCAGTTCAGGAGTCTCAATATAAAAGTTCCTATTGAATACACAAAAAGCGAAGTTAAGAAGGACAATCAGATTAAGGCTATTACAGGAGCAACAATTTCTTCTAAATCAGTGGTAAATATTCTTAATAAGGCAATAGATGAGTTAAAACCATTATTAATAAAATGAATAATTTCATAAAAGGTTTATGGAAAGAACATCCTGTGTTGAGGCAACTTTTGGGGATGTGTCCTACGCTGGCAGTTACTACTACTGCTTTAAATGGCCTTTCTATGGGGTGTGCTGTTATTTTTGTCTTATTTTTCTCTTCTTTGGTGGTTTCATTGATAAAGAGGATAGTTCCTCATCAGGTGCGTATTGCTGTCTATACAGTTATCATTGCTACATTTGTAACTATTGTTGATATATTCTTTAAAGCCCAGTTTCCCAAGATAAGTGAGCAGTTAGGTCCCTATGTTCCCCTTATCATTGTTAACTGTATTATTCTGGGAAGGTGTGAAGCGTTTGCCTCACGTTATAGTGTAAAGGACTCTTTATTTGATGCTTTAGGTATGGGAATAGGATTTACCTGGGGATTATTTATTCTGGGGACGGTCAGAGAAGTCTTGGGTTCACGAACTTTTCTGGGGATAGAAATATTGCCATCCTCGTTTAATCCCTTAGTGGTAATGGTTCTTCCCAGCGGAGCTTTCTTAGTATTGGGGTTTATGATAGCGGCAATGAATAAAATAGAGGAGAGGTCAAAATGAAAGATTTGCTCCTTATATTTATCTCAACAGTCTTAATCAACAATTTTGTACTCTCTTATTTTCTGGGAATATGTCCTTTCTTGGGGGTATCTGCAAAATACGAGTCTGCTTTTGGAATGGGAATGGCGGTAGTTTTTGTTATGACACTTGC
>CAYXBX010000009.1:0-18449 GCA_964463445.1 uncultured Planctomycetia bacterium | reverse complement strand
TGGGAGACATTCTACATTCACGGGTTGCCCGTTCTAACATATTTGGGTTTCAGAAGTTTTCTTCTACAGTTAGAGTATGCGGCCCTCAAACACTAATACCTTATGAATTTGAAAAAATGGGCGTCGAGGTATTTTATGATTTAGACGCAGCAATTAAAGACGCAGATGTTATTATTATGTTGCGAATACAAAGAGAACGTCAAAGCGGTATGTTTTTTCCTTCAATCAGAGAATATGTAGAAAAATTTTCTCTTACACCCGCCCGTATAAAAAAGGCAAAGAGCAATTGTTTAATTCTGCATCCTGGCCCTATTAACTGGGATATAGAAATAAGTTCTACGCTCAAAGAAAGATTACATCCCCTGATACTGCGTCAGGTGGAAAATGGGTTAGCCATTAGAATGGCAGTGCTATATTTGATAGGAACTCAAAAGAAAGACAATGAAAATACTAATTAAAAAAGCAACGGTTGTTAATCCCGATATTACCTTTAACGCAGATATATTAATTTCTAACAGTAAGATAGTGAAGATAAGCCAGAATATAAGAGAGAGGGCAGATAAGGAAATAGATGCGGAGGGCAAGTTTGTTATGCCTGGCTTTATCGACATGCATACTCACCTGCGTACACCAGGCAGAGAGGACGAAGAGGACTTATTAAGCGGCTCTCAGGCAGCAGCAAAAGGAGGATTTACTACTATTTGTTGTATGTCCAACACATCGCCTTGCATTGATAACGAGGGGCTTGCGCGTTGGATCATTGATGAAGCAGAAAAAATTGGATTGGTGGATATACTTCCCATAGGAGCAATTACCAGGGATAGAAAAGGCAGAGAGCTTACAGAGTTCGGAGCTTTAGCTAAAGCAGGCTGTTGTGCATTAAGTGACGACGGCGATTCTATAGAGGATAGCGCCATTTTTAGAAAAGCCTTAGAGTATGCTAAGATGTTTGATTTGCTCATTATCTCTCATTGCGAAGACAGGAGCTTATCCCAGGAAGGGGCGATGCGGGAGAGTTTTATATCTTCTAAATACGGTATAGCCTCCATTGCTGATATAAGCGAGAGCTTAAGGGTGTATAGAGATATTGAGATAGCACGTTACGTAGACGCCAGATTGCATTTGGCTCATATAAGTTGTGCAAAAAGTATAGATATAATAAGAAAGGCCAGGAAAGGATTCCCTCGACTTACCTGTGAAACCGCTCCACACTATTTTCTTCTTACTGTAGATGATATTGAACGAGGAGGGTTTAGTGGTAATTACCGTGTTAATCCTCCTTTGGGAGAAAAAAAAGACACTCTAGCTATAAAAGATGCCTTAAAAGAAGGGACAATAGACTGTATTGCCACAGATCATGCTCCACACTCTTTTGCAGAAAAAGAATTACCCTTTGAGCAGGCGCCTTGCGGATTTATTGGTTTGGAGCTTGCCTTTTCCTTGGCTTATACGCAGTTAGTTCGGAACAACTTTATTGACTTATCAAATCTGGTAAGAAAAATGTCTGCAAATCCTGCACGTATTTTAAAATTACCATTAAAAGGAGAAATTAAAGAAGGTTTTGTAGCCGATATAGTGGTGGTTAATTTAGAAAAAGAGTGGCGGGTTCAGGAAGACAATCTTTTTTCCAAGTCTAAAAACACTCCTTTTTTAGGACAAATCTTTAAAGGGGTGGTAGAATACACTATTCATCGCGGTAGAATAGTGTATAAGAATGAATAAATTTATTGTGACTAAAGAGCTTGGGAAGCTGGCGCGGTGGCTGAGAATCTTAGGTTTTGACACGGTTTATTATACAAGCAGCAACATAGGAAGTTTAATTATAGAAGCCCTGCGGGGAGATAGGGTTATTGTTACCCGCAGGAGAGCTAAAATCGATGAGCTTGAGAAAAGAACAGTAGTGATAACATCCAGTGAGCTTAAAGAGCAACTTAGGGAATTGAGAACCAAACTAAACCTGCATTTTGATGAAAGCAAGATGTTTAAGCGTTGTGTGCTCTGTAATAGTGTCCTGTTTGAGGCAGATAAGAATTCCATTAAAAACGAGGTTCCTGAATACGTTTTTAATACCCACAACATTTTCATGAAATGTAACTGCTGTAAAAAAATATACTGGGAAGGTACACATTGGGGTAATATCAAAAATGTTTTAAGTTCGCTGGGAGGGGAGTCTTGAAACATATAAAAGGAGAGTTTTGTTTAAACGAATTGCTCCATTGTAGATATAAGTATAAGTTTCTTGAAGAAGAATATAAAAAAGGAGAAGGGATTGCAAAGCGCGGATTGCCCGATACATATCAGCTTGCAAAACAGGACGACACAAAGCGCGTTTAAAACGGTTAAAATTTAGATGAGATTTATAGCGGATTTTCATATACATTCTAAATATTCGCGAGCCACCTCAAAAACGATGGATATTCCTAACCTTGTAAAATGGGCACGTTACAAAGGTATCACTCTTTTAGGAACGGGAGACTTTACCCATCATCTTTGGCTAGAAGAGTTGAAGCATTATCTACAACCCCAACCCGATAAAGGTTTATTGTATTGCGAAGGTGTATATTTTGTTCTTTCTGTAGAGGTTTCTAACATCTTTTCCCAGAATAATAAAGTTTACCGTGTTCATAATATAATTATGGTGCCTTCCTTTAATGTGGCCGCAGAAGTTAACCGTATGTTGAGCTTCCATGGGAACTTAGCCAGTGATGGCAGGCCTATTTTTGGTATGAGTTGTAGGACGCTTGCGCAGGAGCTGTTCAAGATATCCGAAGACATTATGCTTATTCCTGCACATATCTGGACACCTTGGTTTAGCGTGTTTGGTTCCAATTCTGGGTTTAACTCTCTCGAAGAGGCTTTTGGTAAATACACAGAAAAAATAACCGCTTTAGAAACGGGTCTTTCCAGCGACCCGCCGATGAACTGGCGGCTGTCCTCTTTAGACAGTTATACCCTGGTTTCTAATTCGGATGCCCACTCCCCAAGCCGTATTGGCAGAGAAGCCAATGTATTTGATTGCGCCCTTGATTACTGGGAAATCAAAAGAGCGCTTGAAACAAAGGACAGAGATAAGTTTCTTTATACCGTTGAGTTTTTTCCTGAGGAAGGAAAATATCACTATGATGGCCACCGCAACTGTAACGTACGCTTTCATCCCGCAGAGACAAAAAGACTTAATGGGATTTGTCCTGTGTGTAGAAAGCCTTTAACCAGAGGAGTGCTTTATAGAGTGGATGAGTTAGCTGATAGACCCGAAGGGTTTGTCCCTGAGAATGCAATTGGCTACAAAAGTTTGGTTCCTTTGGACGAGATAATTGCAGAGATAAAAGGTGTAGATAAGAAGAGTAAAAGCGTAGAAAAGGAATATGTGAATTTGGTAAAAGAATTTGATTCTGAATTTAATCTTCTGGTGAATATTCCCACGGAGGAGCTTTATTCTAAGCTGCCTACTCGTCTAGCTGATGGTATACGGCGCATAAGGGAAAAACAACTTAATATTTTGCCAGGTTTTGATGGGGAGTACGGTAAGATTAAGATATTTGATGAGGAGAAAACAGCAGAAGATAAAGGACAGATGACGCTTTTTTGAGGATGAAGGTAGCTATTGTTTACTATTCATTTTCAGGCAATACTCAAAATGTGTGTGAGTTTATTATGAATAAGCTCAACAAAGAAGGGATTGCGACAAGTCCGATAGTACTTAAGCCAAAGAGAGAAACGCGTTCTTTTTTTAACCAGGGGTGGTTAGCATTTCTACGCAGGGAAGTAGAACTTCTAAATATAGAAAACATCAAGACCCTCTCTGAGTATGATTTTGTTATTGTTGCCTCACCGGTGTGGGCTTTTACGATAACACCAGCTATGCGCAGTTACCTTAATAAGGCGCAAGGGCTAAAAGGAAAAAAATGTGCAGTTTTACTTACAGCAGGAGGTATTAAAGGGGCAGGCAGAGCTTTGGAGGAGTTTGTGTCGCTTATTAAGGGTATGGAGGGAGAGGTTGTTTTTAAAAAAGTGTTGGTGGGCAAGCAGACAAAGGATAAAGAATATTTGGAAGAAGAGCTAAAATACCTTTTCGAGGCAGTTTATTAAATGCCTGTTTGTAAAGCCCCTGTAGCTTAACGG
The DNA here is from genome assembly GCA_964463445.1 of uncultured Planctomycetia bacterium. Classification (GTDB taxonomy): domain Bacteria; phylum Omnitrophota; class Gorgyraeia; order Duberdicusellales; family 4484-171; genus CAZWON01. The sequence goes on along the minus strand of CAYXBX010000009.1, from coordinate 14,327 downwards.
ATAAAGCACAGGCCTCCGGAGCCTGGCATGGCTGTTCAATTCAGCCCAGGGGCACTACTGTGCTGTTTATGGAAAAAAGAAAATTTAAGATTCACTCAATCCAGACGGCGGTTAACTTTGCATGCATTATTATGCTGTTGTTTGTACCTTTAACCAGAGTGCCGGCTGTGGTATCAGCATCTTTGTCTTTCCCGCCTCATGTTACTTTACACAAGGGGTGGAAGATGGTGGATGAGGCTTCAGGTATTAAGGAAGACCTTGTATCTTTCAGTGTTTTCTGCAAACAGCACCTTCCTCCGTACACCAACGTTCTTTTTTTTGTGCCATATTTTTATTACCGTCACCAGTACAACACGAAATATAATTTCACTTATATGCCTCATCGCATGAGATTTTATCTTTATCCCATAAAAGTGTGGTGGTTTAAAGATAAATACAATATTCTCGCCCGAAGGTGGTTGCATGTTGAGGTTGACTCAAAAAAACTAGTTCTTTCTAGGATTGATTTTATCATCGGGTTTGCCTTAAACAGTGAAGATTTCCCTGGGTTTATTGAATACCGGCGCAGTAAAGAGGGAGGGGTTATATTAAAGAGACGATGAGTATGGCTTATTTTCTTCTCAGTGCGGGGTGCGGATATATTCTGGTGAGGTACCTTTCCTCACGAGAATCGTACGCTACAAGGATAGTATACAGTATGCCGGCAGGAGCGGTTTTTATAAGTTTTTTTATGTTCATCTCCTCTTTGGTTACTGGTAATTTTTTTGCTGGTTACTTTGTGATTTTACTTCTGGCTGTGTCTGGTATATTTTTTCTCAGCACGGATGCGCTCCGGAGGGTAAAGGCAGGTAGTATGTCGTGGCGTTTTATTGGAGAAATAGGTTTATTTGTGGGTGTTACCCTGCTTCTTGGATCCCATCTTTTTATGCATCTTCCCCTTACGGTAAGGGATGCCTGGGCTTCTTACGGATTGAAGGGAAAAATTTTCTTTATTGAGCAGAGAATACCTCTTGAGCATTTTAAAAACCAACAGTTCCTTCAGTTTCTGCGCCTCCCTTTTTATCCATTGAATCTTTCTCTGAACGAAAGTTTTCTTGCTACATTGCTGGGGGATTTTAATGAGACAAAGTTAAAAATGATTTCTCTCGCTTTTGGATTGATGAGTATAAGTCTTGTTTACCTGTCATTAAAAAAAATTCTCTCGGTGGCGGGTGCATTTTTGTTAACGGGAGTTTTTGCTTTTACGCCTATGGTTATTCTTCATTCAGCGAGTTTTTTTGCAGGCTTAAGTGATATACTCTTTATGTTTTACAACCTTGCTGCCGCAGGTTTGCTTTATGAGTTTTCCCGGACAAAAGACAAACGTACATTTTTCCTCTCAAGTTTCTTTGCTGCCGCTTCTTTATGGACCAAGTTTGAAGGGTTTGTCTGTATTTTTGCCATCCTGGCAGCATCTTTTTTTCTTTTTGATAAAAGAGAATGGGTAAAGATTTGCTTATGGTACCTTCTTTTGCCTGTAGTGTTGAATGCACCCTGGTGGATAATTAAGTTTATTACCCGGATGGAGTTTGTCTATACTTTTATCCGGCTTCATCCGTTGGCGGCGATAGGGGAGAAACTTGGCATGTTGATTTCCGTCTTGAGCAAAGAGTTTGTCTCTTTCGGCAAGTGGGGCTGGGTATGGCTGGTTGTTCCTGTGGCGGTTGTGGTAAATATTCGTAAATTATTGGATAAAGGAGTACAGTATTTCCTCGCTATTCTTCTGGTTGAGATAGCAGGGTATATCTTTGTGCTTGCTTTTCTGTCTTCTCCTGATACTCTCCGTGCACGTATAAAGTTAGGTCCTCCTTTAAGTGTTGAGAGGCAACTTCTGCATGTGTTGCCCTTTGCGGTTCTTCTTGTGGGAGCAACTCTGGGGAGAAGTATTTTTGGTAAGGAGAAAGTACAATGAATGTCTCTGTTGTTGGTGGGTTTAAATGTTCTAAGAGGGCATATGATGATGCATACCATCTGGGTAAATTCATTGCACATCAGGGCTGGACAGTTGTGTGCGGCGGAGGGGCGGGAGTAATGGAGGCGGTATGCAGGGGGGCAAAAGAGGAGGGAGGTCTTACGATAGGGATTCTTCCGAGTTATACCGGCGAGGAAGCCAATCCCTACCTGGATGTTAAGATTCCTACCGGCCTGGGGTATGCACGGAATGTTCTTGTTGTGCGGGCTTCTCCTGTAGTAGTGGCAGTAGATGGTAAGTATGGAACTCTTTCAGAAATTGCTTTTGCTCTTAATGAGGGTAAACCTGTGCTTGGTATTGGCACGTGGAAAATAAAAGGAGTGAAGGGATTTAAAAAACCAGAGGATGTTATTAGGTACATTAAAAGAAGGTGGAAATGAGTGAGAAAGCAGTATTAATGCTGGAAGACGGATTACTATTAGAGGGAAAATCTTTTGGTATCTCAGGCGAGGCGGTAGGAGAAGTTGTGTTTAATACATCCATGACAGGTTATCAGGAGATTCTTACTGACCCATCATATCGCGGACAGATTGTGTGTATGACTTATCCTTTGATTGGCAACTATGGAGTTAACGAGACAGATGTAGAATCAAAACGTGTGCAGGTAGAAGGGTTTATAGTTAAGGAATCTTCTCTTATTGCATCTAGTTGGCGGGCACAGGTTAAATTACAGGATTGTCTTTCTTCTAATGAAGTGGTTGCTATATCAGATGTAGACACAAGGGCTATTACGCGCCGGATACGTCAGAAAGGGGCGATGAAAGGGATAATTTCTACTGTAGATTTTAATGTTAAAAGTTTAAAGAAAAAACTGGAAGTTACTCCTTCAATTGTAGGGCAAGATTTGGTAGAGAAGGTTAGTTGTGACAGTACCTATGAATGGGAGGAGGGCTTAGGGATTAAGAAGCTGCCAGGGGAGTACAGGCGCGACCCAGCGAACAGATGTGTGGTGGTGATAGATTGTGGAGTAAAGCTGAGTATTTTGCGTAATTTGAAGGAATATTTTTTGTGTGTTATGGTTGTTCCTGCAAAGACACCTTTAAAAGAAATTTTAAAGTTAAGACCAGATGCTTTGTTATTTTCTAACGGTCCAGGTGACCCTGAACCAGTTACTTATGTAATTGAAACCGCACGGGAAGTCATCGCTCGTCTTAAAAAGAGAGAACTGAAAGTTGCTGTTATGGGAATATGCCTGGGGCATCAGTTGTTAGGACTTGCTTTTGGAGGGCGGGCAGAAAAACTTAAGTTTGGTCATCACGGCGGTAACCACCCTGTTAAGGATTTGGAAAGTGGTCGGATTGATATAACTGCTCAGAATCATAATTTTGTTATACCACATACGAGTATTCCTGAGGCAGAGCTAGTACCTACACATATAAACCTTTACGACCACACCCCCGAAGGTGCTCGACATAAAAAGTTACCTCTGTTTAGTGTCCAGTTCCATCCCGAAGCAGGGCCCGGCCCCTTTGATGCCCAGTACATATTCGGGCAGTTTGCCAGAATGGCGCAAGAGGTGCAAAAATAAAGGAGAGTATATGCCAAGACGTGCAGATTTAGAAAAAATCCTCATTATTGGTTCAGGGCCAATAATTATTTCCCAGGCGTGTGAGTTTGACTATTCAGGAACACAGGCGTGCAAAGCGTTATCAGAGGAAGGGTACAAAGTTGTCTTACTCAACTCAAACCCAGCAACTATTATGACGGACCCTGAATTTGCTTACGCCACATACGTTGAGCCTGTTAACGTAGATGTTCTTGAGAAAATTATAGAGAAAGAACGTCCGCAGGCGTGTTTGCCTACCCTTGGTGGCCAGACAGCTTTAAACGTTGCTTTTGAAGCTGCTAAAAGAGGGGTATTTAAAAAGTATAATGTAGAGTTAATTGGGGCTAACCAGGAAGCTATTGCCCGAGCGGAAGACAGAAAACTGTTTAAGCAAACAATGGAGAAAGCAGGAATTGAGCTGCCACGTTCGCGGACGGTGTATTCTTTTGAAGAAGCGAAAAAGGCGTTAGAGTATGTAGGACTTCCTTGTGTTATTAGGCCGGCGTTTACTTTAGGAGGAACAGGAGGGGGTATTGCTTATAACGTTGAGGAGTTTGAGGAAATTGCTAAACGAGGGCTGGATTTGAGTCTTATAAGCGAAGTTTTAATTGAAGAGTATCTTTGGGGGTGGAAAGAGTTTGAGCTGGAGGTGATGCGCGATAAAAATGATAATGTGGTTATTATCTGTTCGATTGAGAATTTTGACCCTATGGGTATCCATACCGGCGATTCTATTACTGTGGCACCAGCACAGACTCTTACAGATGTTGAGTATCAGAAGATGCGTACAGCAGCAATCCGGGCAATACGCGCAATTGGCGTGGAGACCGGCGGAAGCAACATACAGTTTGCCCTTAACCCTGAAAATGGGCGTATGGTGATAATTGAGATGAATCCGCGCGTATCGCGTTCATCCGCGCTTGCCTCAAAAGCCACAGGTTTTCCCATTGCTAAAATTGCGGCAAAACTTGCAGTGGGATACACCCTTGATGAGATTCCCAATGACATTACCAAAGAGACACCTGCTTCGTTTGAGCCTACAATCGATTACTGTGTGGTAAAAATCCCCCGTTTTGCTTTTGAGAAGTTTCCGCAGGCGGATAAAACATTAACCACCTCCATGAAGTCTATAGGGGAAGTTATGGCTATAGGCCGGACGTTTAAAGAAGCTCTTCAGAAGGGGTTGCGTGCTTTAGAGATTGGTAAGACAGGGTTTAATCCAGTTGTGGATAGAGAGAACCTTTTACAGGCACCAGATAGAAGAGAAAAGATAAAAGAGGGTTTGATTACTCCCAATGATAAACGGTTGTTTTACATAGCTGAAGCGTTCCGGGAAGGGTTTAATGTGGAAGAGGTGAGCGCACTTTCCCGAATAGATAAATGGTTTCTTGCCAACATACAAGAAATAATTCAGTTCGAAGAGGAGTTAAAAAAACGCAATAGTCTGGATAAAGAGATGCTTCTTAAGGCAAAAAAAATGGGGTTTTCTGACAGGTACTTGGCTGACCTTATTGGTCTTAGTGAAGAGAAAATACGCCATTTGCGTCAGAGACACAAAATAGAGGTAACTTACAAACTTGTTGATACTTGTGCTGCTGAGTTTGAGGCGTACACCCCTTATTATTACTCTACTTACGAATCAGAATGTGAAGCAAGAGTCTCTTCTGACAAGAAAAAAGTTGCTATTCTGGGAGGGGGACCAAATCGGATAGGCCAGGGTATTGAGTTTGACTACTGTTGTGTACATGCGGCCTTTTCTTTAAGAGAAGAAGGAATAGAAGTCCTTATGATTAACTGCAACCCAGAGACAGTTTCTACCGATTATGATACTTCCGATAAATTATATTTTGAACCTATAACGTTGGAAGATGTTCTTAATATTGTCCGTAAAGAGAAACCGTATGGTGTAATCTTACAATTTGGAGGACAAACTCCTCTTAACCTTGCCTTGGGATTGGAAAAGGAGGAAGTAAATATCTTAGGGACAGAGGCGTCATCTATCGACAGAGCCGAGGACAGAGATAAATTTAAAAAACTTCTGCATCAGTACCGCCTGCGCCAGCCAGAAAGCGGTATTGTTCGTACTGTGGAGGAGGCGAAAAGAATAGCGGAGAAACTGGGCTTTCCGGTAATGGTGAGGCCTTCTTATGTGCTTGGTGGCCGGGCTATGGAGATTGTTTATGATATACAAACCTTAGAGAGTTTTGTTAAAGAGGCGCGGGAGAATTCTCCTAATCAAACTATTCTTATTGATAAGTTTCTGGAAGATGCCACTGAAGTTGATGTTGACCTTATTGGCGATGGCGATACCTTTGTTATTGGAGGTATTCTTGAGCATATAGAAGCTGCTGGTGTGCATTCCGGAGATAGTGCTATGTGTTTACCTCCTTTTAGTCTTTCGCCGGAGATTGTAGACAAAATAAGAGAAGCAAGTTATACTCTTGCTCGTGCTCTTCAGATAAAAGGACTTATGAATATCCAGTTTGCTGTCAAGAACGACGAGATTTATGTCCTGGAAGTCAACCCCCGTGCTTCGCGGACAATTCCTTTTATCTCTAAAAGTATCGGGATACCTCTTGCTAAACTGGCGGCAAAAGTGATGGTTGGTAAGACTCTGTGTGAGCTGGGGTTTACGCAGGAGATAGTCCCGCCTTACATGAGCGTAAAGGAATCCGTATTTCCCTTCAACCGGTTTCTGGGGGTGGATATTATGCTTGGCCCGGAGATGCGTTCTACAGGAGAGGTGATGGGTATTGACAGAGATTTCTCTCATGCCTACCTTAAGAGCCAGTTGGCAGCTTCTCAGTTTCTCCCCCGGGATGGCACGGTATTTGTCTCTGTAAAAGATAAAGATAAAAATGGTATTATAGAAGTTGCGCGGAAACTTAAAAATATGGGGTTTAATCTCCTTGCTACATCAGGCACAGGGAAGGTTCTTGAGGATAACGGCATCAAGGTGACGGTTTTGCCGAAACTGGCCGAAGGAAGACCGAACATTCTTGACTACATTAAAAATAGAAGGGTGCATCTTATTATTAACACGCCTTCTGGGCGTATTCCCCGTAAGGATGAAATAGTTATCCGCAGTACCGCCACTCTTTACAATACCCCGGTGATTACCACATTAGCAGGGGCAGTTGCCTCTCTGGGCGCAATAGAAGTTTTAAGAAAAAAAGAGTTGGGGGTAAAAAGTTTGCAGGAGTACCACAGAAGTATCCCCTACAGGCAGGATGCTTAACCGCCAGCAGATAAAACAACTCATTACCCATCAGGCACTTGTTCAGGAATACATTGACCTGGATCAGCAACTTACTCCTAACGGATTTGATTTAACTGCGGGGAGGATTTTTCTTATCGATACTGCTGGATGTGTGGATTTTGATAACAGACAGCGCCGTCTTCCTGAAGGAAGAGAGGTTCCTCAGGAAGAAATCTCAGAGAACAAAAAAGGGTGGCGTCTGTCTCCGGGAGTTTATAAGGTACGTACCAATGAGATAATAAATTTACCGGATGATTTAGTAGCCCTTGCTTTTTCCCGGACCACTCTTTTAAGGATGGGAGTGTTTACTGTGCATGGCGTATGGGATGCTGGTTTTTCCGGCCGGGGTGAGTTTCTTTTGCAGGTATGTGCGAAAGAGGGAGTGGAGATACTCGAAGGTGCTCGGCTTGCACAACTTGTGTTTTTCCCTGTAGAAAAAACACAGGGATACACAGGTATTTTCCGGGGCTTAAAGTAGAAGTATATGTACGAGGAGGAGCAGTTTCCGTTTGAAGAGGTTGTTGAGGAGCAGGAAGACCCCGATGTTGATAAGTTAAACCTATATTCTCACTGTAAGAGCCAATCCCTGCAAATACTATTACCTTTACTGCGGGGAGGAAGTCTCCGGTGGCAGGCAGGTCTGTTGGGTAGTATGGATGGCTGTGGCTGTTGTAATAGTGTTTTTAACAATGGCTGTTATTCACACAGGGTAAAGGAGGCCTTATGCATACACTTTCTGTAACCACAACCAGGAGAGTGGAGTTTGTGGATATTACAGAGGAGGTGGAGAATCTCGTCCGCAAGGAAGGTGTTAAAGAAGGGATATGTGTGATTTTTTGTCCGCATACAACTGCCGGGTTGACCATTAATGAGAACGCTGACCCTTCTGTTCAGAAAGATATCATAGACCACCTTGCAAGAATTATTCCTTACGGTGCAGGTTACACCCATTCAGAAGGTAACGCTGATTCCCATATTAAGTCTTCCCTTGTGGGGGACACTTTAAATGTGATTGTTCATAAGGGTACGCTTATTCTCGGGAGATGGCAGGGGATTTATTTCTGCGAGTTTGATGGTCCGCGTCACAGGAAAGTATATATAAAGGTAATAAAAGACCAATGAAAAGGCGGATACGGTACCATGGCGCTCTTATCTTTCTTGCGATAATCACTGTAATTGTTGGGAAAAGCTAATTGAGGGTGCTCCTTTTATGAAAGAGATAATTGTTATAGGGAGTGTGGTTTGTATTATACTCATAGCACTAAGCGTTGGGTATAAAGATAAAGGAGGCTGATATGCCGGAGTTAGCAGAAGTAGAAACCATCCGCAGACAATTGGAGAAGGAGGTTAAGGGTAAAAAGATACGCGATGTGGTTATAAAGGATAAGAGGATTATTAAAGGTATATCCGCGAAGGAATTTACTGCCCGCATTAAGGGTAAGACCTTAAGAGAGTTTCTCCGTCGGGGGAAAGTTCTTATTATAAAACTGGAGGATGAACTTTTTCTTATTGTGCACCTGCGTATAAGCGGCTGGATTCTTGTAAGCAGGGAGCAAGAGAAATTTTCTCGTGTGATTCTTGAGCTTTCTGACGGACGTAAGATAAATTTCTGTGACCAGCGTGTTTTTGGAGAGCTTAAACTTATTGACGATTGGCAGGAGCTTTCTATTATAAAAACCATGGGGCCGGACCCTTTAGAGATAAAAGAACAAGAGTTTTTAAACTTATTTAAAGGAAAGAAAACAAAAGTAAAACCGCTCCTTATGGACCAGAGTTTTTTAGCAGGTGTAGGTAATGTTTATGCCCAGGAGAGTCTTTTTTGTGCCCGCATACATCCTGACCGCAGGGCCGATACTTTATCGAAAGAGGAAATAAGAAAGATTTATTCCTGCCTTAGAAACATTTTGAAAGAAGCTATTCGTTGCAAGGGTTCCTCGGTAGATACGTATCGGCAGATAAACGGCAGGCCGGGCAATTACGTCTCTCTTCTAAAAGTGTATCAACGAGAAGGTAAACCATGCCTGAGGTGTAAAGCTTCTATCAGACGTAAAGTTATTGGAGGAAGAGGAACGTATTTTTGTCCCAGCTGCCAAAAATAGAACTGTAGATGGAGCAAAATATAGTTTGGGAGAGAAGAGTAAAAGAGTGTCTAACTTCAAATAATAGACCTTATGTTTTTCTGGATACTGCTCGTTTTGATTCAATAAATGTTCGTTCTTTTTTGTTTGATGATTTTCAAGGGGAGTTAATTTTTAAACCCTCGGACAATATAGAGTTTTTTTTTGAGAGAATCGATACTTATCTTAAAAGAGGCTTTTGGCTTGCTGGTTTTTTTTCTTATGAGTTTGGATATCTTCTGGAAGAGAAACTTATCACCTCTTTACCCAAAGCGCTTTCTTTACCTTTAGTGTGGCTGGGCATATTTAGAGACCCATTTATTTTTTCTCATAGCCATAAAAGCCAAATAAGATTTGCGGCTGACACAGAGGTTAATTATAAAATAAAAAATTTAAAACCAAAAATTCCCTCATCTTATTACTTTCATGCTCTAAAAAGAATAAAAAGATATATTGAGGAAGGAGAAACCTATCAAGTGAATTTCACTTTTCCTTTAAGATTTGAATTCCGGGGGAGGGTGGATAATTTGTATTTTAATCTTCGGGAATTCCAACCCACATCTTATATGGCTTTTATTGCTACCGGCAATGATCATATCCTCTCATTTTCCCCTGAATTATTTTTTTCCTTAAAGAATAAAAAAATTATCGTTAGGCCTATGAAGGGAACAATCGGGCGCGGTCGGTTTCTGGGAGAAGATAGAAGGCAAGCTTTGGCCTTGAAGAGAAGCGTAAAGAATAGGGCAGAGAACATTATGATTGTGGACCTTTTAAGAAATGATCTAGGAAAAATTGCAGAGAGAGGGAAAGTGAGAACAGTTAAGATTTTTTCTTTGGAAAAGTATCCAACACTTTGGCAGATGACCTCAACTATTGAGGCAGAAGTAAAAGAGGATATCTGTGCAAAAGATATCTTTTGTGCCCTATTCCCTTCGGGTTCTGTTACCGGCGCCCCTAAAATTCGCACTATGCAGATTATAAGAGAGTTAGAGAAGTACCCGCGGGGAGTTTACTGTGGAGCTATAGGCTATATTTCTCCTTATGGCCAGATGTGTTTTAATGTAGCTATAAGGACCATCCACATCGATAGAAAGAATAGGGGCGCATTAGGAGTGGGGGGAGGGATTGTGTATGATTCTGTAGATAATAAAGAATACAAAGAAGCAGTCCTGAAGGCTGATTTTTTGGTAAAGAAATTTTCTCGCATCTCTCTTATAGAGACGATGCGCTATAGTTATACAGAAGGTTTTTGTTTTTTAGATTTGCATTTAAAGAGGTTAAAAAGTTCTTGTGGATATTTTGATATTCCTTTCAGGAAAGGTGAGATTAAAGAAAAATTATTTTCTTGGGCAAAATTGTTGGATAAAACAAAAACTTATAAAGCGAGGGTTTTAGTTAACCGGGAAGGGAAGATAAGTATTTCCTTTCAGGCGCTGGAAGAGATTGAAGCCCCTGTATCTATAAAGCTAAGCACAAAACCGGTGGAGAGTACCAATATCTATCTTTATCATAAGACAACTGTCAGGAGTCTCTACGACCAAGAGAGACAAGACGCATTGAAGGAAGGTTTTTGGGAGGTTATTTTTATCAATGAACGGGGAGAGCTTACCGAGGGGACAGTTACTAATCTCTTTATTTTAAAAGGAAACAAACTCCTCACTCCCCCTTTAAAGTGTGGTTTATTGGATGGGGTGTTAAGAAGATATCTCTTGGATACCAAAAGAGCGCAGGAAGCTACCTTGTATCCTAAAGATTTATTCGAGGCAGAAGAAATCTACGTGGGGAACTCTGTAAGGGGTCTGACGAGAGCCTCAGTAAGTGCTCATTTAGACGAGATACTATTGGAACGGAAACGTTGCAGAGTAAAGACTATATGATATAATATCATTCTACCATTCGTACGAAAGGTAGAAAAATATGAGAAAAGATTTATATAAGTTATTTAAAACGCTGGGCAATAAAAAGAGGCTTAAAATTGTTGAGTTGCTTTTAAAGAACAGGGGGCTTTCTGTCGAAGCAATAAGTCGGCGAATAGATTCTTCGTATAAGAGCACTTCCAAGCACCTTTTAATTTTAGAAAACGCAGGATTGGTGGAGCGCAAACAGAGTAAATGGTGGGGGTTTTATAGTATCAGTACAGGAAATAAAGACTTTATTAGGAAGATTTTGTCAGTTGCTAATAAAATAAAATGATACTTCTAAATATTATAATTCTACCATTCGCGCGAAAGGTAGAATAAGTATAGTTTGATATATCAACATCATAAGGGATAATGGGACTTTTAAAATGAGGCTTTTAAAGGGTAAGATAACATGCGCAGAAAGACTGGCTAAGGATGTTTTTCTTTTTTCCTTTCAACATAAACATATAGCAAAAACTGCAAAGCCAGGTCAGTTTCTCCACATTCGCATCGACAGGGAGGGTATTCTTTTACGCCGCCCCTTTAGCATTCATAAAATAGAAGGAAATAATATTTTTATTCTTTTTAAGGTAAAAGGCAAAGGTACATCTGCTTTATCTTCTTATAGGGTGGGGGAAAGGTTGGATGTTTTAGGGCCCTTGGGGAACGGGTTTGTTATAAATAGCAGTTTCTCAAAAAGTCTTAGTATCCTTGTGGCTGGAGGAATGGGAGTGGCGGGGTTAGTTTTTCTTGCAGAGAAGCTGAGTAAAAAAGAAGATAATGTTTTGGTTCTTTTGGGGGCAAAGACAAAAACTGAGCTTTACTGTGAAAGGTACTTAAAAAAAATGGGATGTACGGTATTAGTAGCTACCGAAGATGGCTCTAGAGGATTTAAGGGCAAAGTCACAGATCTTTTAAAACATACCTTGCGTTCCATGCCTCAGCTTTTAGATTCTTCTCTGTATGCCTGTGGGCCTAAGGAAATGCTTTATTCTTTAAAAAATATTTTAGACAAATACCCAAGAATCACCCCTCAGGTGTCTTTTGAGCAATTTATGGGATGCGGAATAGGAATCTGTTTAGGGTGTGTAATAGAAACAGGGCAGGGATACAAGAGAGTATGCAAAGACGGACCCGTATTTAATTTAAAAGATATCTTAATGCAAGGGAGGTAAAGAATGAATAGGCCTTTTGTATCTATAATTGTACCGGTGAGAAATGCCGCTCGCACAATAAAAACTACATTTGAGTATTTAATGGGCATCGATTACCCAAGGAGTTTCTTAGAAATAATATTTGCTGATGGGGGCTCCAGCGATAAGACAGTAGAGATTATTAAAGACTATCAAGCCCACCACCGGTTTATAAAACTGGTGGAAATCTCTGATTGTCCTTCACCTGGCTATGCCCGCACACAGGCCTTAAAAAGAGCGCGGGGAGATTTTATTTTCTTTACAGACGGAGACTGCGCACCAGTTAAAGACTGGATAGATAAAATGCTTGAGGTTTTTAACCGGGATGCAAAAATTGGTGCTGTAGGGGGAGAGATTTATACTTTAAGGGTTGATCCCAATAATCTGGTGGAGATTTACTGTGAGGCTTTCGGATTTAACCGGGTAAGCTGGCGCTATGGTAATTTAGAGGAGGGTTATTATCCTGATCAGGGAAATATGCCTACCCAGGTTTGTGGCCACCGTAGTTATTTTTTTGTTACAGCGAACGTTGCTTACAGAAAAGAGGCAGTTGAAGATGCTGAGCGTAAATTTTGGGAGTTGCCTACAGGTGAAGACATAGATTTTGGTATACGGGTGCGAAAAAAAGGATGGAAGTTTTACTTTTTGCCTTCTGCAAGTGTTCAGCATATGCACCGGGCAGACTTAAAAGCTTTGCTTAGGGTGTGGAAGTCTTATGCTGCTGCACATGCTCCTCTGCTGGATGCCCATGCTACCAACCATATGGAAATAGTATTGCAGTTTATCGGTAACTATCCCAAACATCCCATTATTACCTTGCCTTCATTTGTGAAAGGGTTTATATATATTGGCAACTTTCACCTTATGCATCTATGGGCAGCTTTATTTATCTTTACTTTTATCACGCAGTGGTTTTGGCCCTTATCAGCAGGGTTACGCTTAAGCAGCTGGATATTTTTTATATTTACGCTAATAAGTGCTTTTAAGTTTTTCCGCACGGCCTTTAACATTGAACCATACAATAGATGGTTTGAATTTGCTAAAATGAAGTATTTAACCAATCTATATTTTGTAATAGGAGGTCTTAAGGGATTTAGAAAGTATAGAACTTTCTGTATAGAGCCGAGTTTTTAGGTGGTAAACATTTTGCTATGGTTTTGTAAGAAAGGCTATATTTAGGTTCTTAAGTATTAGTGTTATGGCTACATTATTACAGGAGTCGTAAAGCATAATTAGGAGGAGAAATGTGGAGTTTGTATCTGGTATTAGGTTTAATCGCAGGTGTATTCGGTGGTTTCTTAGGTATTGGAGGGGGCTCGATTCTTATCCCTGCATTAATATATATATTTGGTCTGACTCAGCATGAGGCACAAGGGACTACTTTAGCAATTATGGTTCCTCCCATCGGTCTTTTAGCGGCGATGCGCTATTATATGGCCGGTAATGTTAAACTTTCTATTGCACTTTTTGTTTGTGTGGGGTTTTTTATCGGCGGATTTTTTGGTGCTCAACTTGCTCATAAAATACCTGATCTGCTTCTTAGAAGAATTTTTGGAGTGTTTCTTTTATTCGTTGCCTTAAGGATGATTTTAGTAAAATAGCAATGGTTAAACAACGGTTAATTTCTAAAATAGGCAGAGTAACATTGAAGAACCCAGTAATTGCTGCTTCAGGAACGTTTGGCTACGGGAAACAGATGCAAGAAATCTTTGATATTGATGTCTTAGGAGGGTTTGTAACAAAAACCATAACTCTTAAGCCAAGAAAGGGGAATAAGCCTCCTCGCATATATGATTTAGGATTTGGAGTTATAAACTCAATCGGCCTTGAAAATCCCGGTCTGGAGAGGTTTAAGAGAGACTATCTTGAATCTTTAAACCGCCTTAAAACCAAGGTGTTTATTAGTATATACGGAGAAGAATTTAGGGAATGGAAAGAACTTATTTTATCGTTGAATAAAGAGAATATTGCGGGGTTTGAATTAAATTTTTCTTGTCCCAATATAAAAAAGAGCCCTTTGTACCTTAATAGCAAATGGCTTTATTCGTTTATAAACAGGTTAAGGCCTTACACCAAGAAGTTGCTTATTGCCAAATTACCTTTCTTGTCAAACATTAAAGACATAGCAGTTTCTTTAAAGAAGGCAAACATAGACGCTATTACCTTAATAAATACCATACCTGCCATGGCAGTAGGTGCGGAGGGTAAGCCAGTATTGGGCAATCTTATAGGAGGCTTAAGTGGGCCTTGCATTAAACCTGTGGCTTTAGGGTGTATTTATGAGGTAAAAAAAGTTGTCT
>CAYXBX010000008.1:2914-19404 GCA_964463445.1 uncultured Planctomycetia bacterium | reverse complement strand
CGGATAAGAAAAAGATAAAAGGAGTTGAGGTAAAGAATCCCCAGATAAAAGAAGTCATTTATGAGCAGTATATGCAAGCTTACAGAAGAGGAGTTTATAATTACATTCGTAAAGATTTTGATGAGAGTCAGAAAAAGTATATTAAAAGAAAGTATTATTCGGGAGGAATTACTTTTGTAAGTTCACCCCTTAACACAGAGTTTACTCCTCTTCTACCTGCCAATAATATTCCTGTTACATCTATTGTAAAGGAAACGGTTATAGAAGAGATTAGAGCCGTACCTCAACAGAGTATTCAAGAAGCTTTTTCCGCCACGCCTCAATTTAAGAAAGAAATACTGCTTTTATCTTTTAGAAACTTACCTGCAGAAAAAATAGTACCTGTTTTCCAAAAATTTATTCCTCCCGAAGAAGCTCAAGAGCTGGCTAAAAATATAACTCAAATAGTCAGCCAGACTCCAGAGGTTTCCTACGCAGATATAGAGGAATTGATAAATAAATCAACCAACAATCCCGAGATTACAAATGAAATTTTTCAAGATATAGTTACCCTTCCTGAAGTTAAAGAAGAGGTGTTGCCTATTGCCTTGGCAAATTTATCAGCGCAAGATTCGCAAAAGGTTTTAGGGAGTCTTAACTTGAGGAATCCCGAAGAGGCTTATTCTGGCATAGAAGAATTAAAGGGCGTATTAAATAATTTAATGTCAGTTACTGTAGAGGTTGCGCCTACCTCTGTGAGCTTTTCAATTATACCGTCAGAGATTGCCAATTTCATTAATACCCCCAACCTTATAGAAGAGGCAAGCACCGGGATTCCTCAGTTAGCTAATGCACTGCTAGTAGACAAACTGGCTTTACAGGTAGAGAGTTTACCTGTTGCTCAGTTGGTTGAGGCTTCCATTGCTTTGCAAAAATTATCCAGAATGAGTTTAGAGGTTCAGCTTGAGAAGAGTTTGCCAAAAGGCGATATAGATAATGTTGTTAACTTAGTAGACAGTGATAAGGTAAAAGAGGCGGTTCTGTTGATGTCACAAAAGGCGCCTTCGTTAATAGATGATTTGTCAAGTTTAGCAAGAAACAAATATCGTAGCGAAGTTAATCGTGCTTTAGCAAACATAGCGTTACAAAGCTTAGACAAGGAGAAAATTAAAAGTATTTTTGAAGAAACAGGGGTTTCTTCCAAAGAGAGTATAGAACTGGCTGACAGAATAGAGAATATAAAAGATAAACTGGCGCAACCCAATATAGCAACTCCCGGTGGTATCGACTTAAGTCCTCGTAATTTTAAAGTAGAGGTTAAAGGGGAGGGCTTAAGGATAACTTATTTAAATACCACTTTCGATATTAAAAATATAGAAGGTTTTACCTTTAAGATTCTTAAGATAAGACGTCTTACAGATTTATAGTATCTCTCTAGTCATTATTCAGGGGCGTAAAAAGATTATTGAAATTAAGTAAGTATTGATGTATATTTATAGAATGGCTAGAGAGAAAAGTACTTTCTATTTTCAACTAGATACCGCCGATCATATTGGAGTAGGATTTTTTAAATACCTTCTTTATCCCCAGAAACATTTTATTATTTTTAACCGTGCATTTGTCCAGATTATCGGGTATTCTTCCAAGAAAGAATTTGGCAAAAGTGACTTTTTTTCTCTGTTTAGCTTTCCCCAGGAAGCACAGGATTTTCTAAGACAATTAAAGGCGAAAAAGAGAGTACGCTTTTTTGAAACGCGCTTTAAGAAAAAAGAGCATTCAAAAGTGTGGGTGGCAATAAGCGCAGTATATATAAAGAGGAGAAACTTAGAGTATATAGAAGGGATTGTAGAAGACATAAGTGCTCATCGCAGAATGGAAGAAAAATTAGCACTGGAGAAGGATTACATGCAGAATCTTCTGGATAATATTCCTGACGCCATATATTTTAAAGACAAAAACAATCGTATTGTTAAAGTAAACAAGTTTTATGCTCGCGGTGTAGGTTTACCTTCTTCTAAGATTATTGGAAAAACCGATTTTGATTTTTTTCCTAAAGAGCAAGCAGAAAAAATGGCTGAGGATGATAATTACGTGTTGACGACCGGTAAACCTATCGTAGGGAAAGTAGAGCGCACTCTTTTACTCAATGGTACGTGGAATCAGGTTATCACTACCAAAATTCCTATGTATGATAGAAGAGGAAAGATTATTGGGACGATGGGAATAACAAGAGATATGACGGCTTACGCTAACTTAGAAAGAGACCGCCTTAAGATGGTTATGGATGGGTTGAGTATTTTAGTAAAAGCTTTGGAGATGCGAGATCCCTATACTTTTGGTCATACACGAGGCGTTGCTAATATCGTAGAGCATATCGGCAAGGAATTAGGGTGGGATGAGAGCCGTATTTTAGGGTTGAAGCTTGCTGCTGAGTTACATGATTTGGGTAAAATAAGTATTCCCATGGATATTTTAAATAAACCTGGAAAGTTGACAAAGTTAGAATTTCAGTTTATCCAGGAACATGTTAGCCGTTGCTACGATTTAATTAAGGATATTCGTTTTCCATTCCCTTTAGCCGATACCATTTATCAGCATCACGAACGTTTGGATGGTTCAGGTTACCCTAATCGTCTTAGAGGCGAGGATATACTTTTTGAGGCGCGTGTTTTAGCAGCTAGCGATGTGCTGGAAGCCCTAACCAGCCACCGTCCTTACCGGGCAGCTTTAGGGGTAAGGCGCGCTACCGAAGAGTTGCATAGAGGAGCAGGGGTTAAATACGATAATGAAGTAGTGAAGATAATATTAAAACTTCTCAATAAAAACCATATGCAACCTTTTTGGGCTTATGACTAAATTAACCCCCAGGCCATTCTTTATTTGCCCTTTCTGATTATTTCATTATGTCGGATAAAGATAAGATTAAAAGTGGTTTTGTTGTTCTCATAGGTAGACCCAATGTAGGTAAATCCACACTTCTTAATTCTCTACTTGGAAACAAAATAAGCGTTGTTTCAGGCGTGCCTCAAACTACACGCTATGCCATAAGGGGGGTGCTTAATCTGAGCGATGCCCAGATTGTTTTTGTAGATAGCCCGGGTATACATTCTTTTAAAGATAATTTATCCCAATATCTTAATGTTGTAGCCCAGAGAGCCCTTGAAGATGTAGAGGTTGTTGTATATGTAGTTGATGTTACACGTAAACCTGCTTATGAGGAAGAACTCATTGTGAAGAAACTAACTTCTCTAGAAACAAAAATCATTATGGCGCTTAATAAGGTAGATAAAAACAAAAGGTTTTTCAATGATTATATTTTGCTATGGAAAAAAGAAGAGAATACGTTAAAAACCCCCGGCAAAGCAGAACTTGCTTACTACATACCCATATCGGCAAAAACAGGGTATAACCTTGATAAACTCATTGAAGCAATAAAAGAAAATCTTCCCTGGGGTTTCCCTTTTTATAGCAGAGATACAATTACGGATTTCCCTGTTAAGTTCCGCATAGCAGATATTGTAAGAGAAAAGTTGTTTTTAAATCTTAAAGACGAACTGCCTCATTCACTTGCCGTGGATGTTACGGCGATTGAGGAGAAGGAAAGAAGCGTCTATATTGAAGCTTACATATATGTTAACCGCAACTCCCAAAAACAGATTGTTATTGGCAAAAAGGGGAGTTTCATTAAAGAAGTAGGAATTTTAAGCAGAAAAGAAATAGAGAATATTTTTAACAAAAAAGTTTATCTGCGTTTACAAGTTAAGGTGGTATCTAACTGGCAGAAAAAAATGAGAATCTTAAAAGAATTGGGATATCAAACAGTTTAAGGAGGATACATGGATATTATGAGGATAATAAAAACAAGACGTTCTGTGCGCAAGTTTAAAAAAGGTAAGGTAAGCGAGGATTTAATTAAAAATATTCTTGAAAGCGCACGCTTTGCTCCATCAGGGCTTAATAACCAACCCTGGAAGTTTCTTGTATTGGAAGATAACAGGAAGAATGATTTAGCCCAGTTTACCCACTATTCCAGCATTATAAAAGGAGCAGATAAAATAATTCTTGTATTTTTCGATAAAGAGTCTTCCTACAATAGAGACAAAGATTTAATGGCAATAGGTGCTTCAATAGAGAATATGCTTCTTTATATTCACGCCCATAACTTAGGTGCTTGCTGGTTGGGAGAAATTATTAATAAAAAGGAAGCCATCCATAGATTTCTAAATACACCTTCATATTTAGAATTGATGGCGGTTATTGCCGTTGGCTTTCCCCGCTATATTCCCAAAAGGACAAGACGCAAGCCATTAAGTAAAGTGTTGTTGACTTAAATGAACGCAATTCCAGAAAGGACATGTAGACACTTTGGTGTTTGTGGCGGTTGTCGCCTACAGGAGATTCCTTATGCTAAACAAATAGCCATTAAGAAGAAAAAAATTGAAGAAGCGGTTTTAGAGCACGGATTTTATAATGTTAATATAAAACCTTTTAACATATTCTCTGAGTGGTTTTACCGCAATAAAATGGAGTTTACATTTTCAGAGGACAACGGGTTGGTATTAGGCCTGCACACACGCAGCAATAAGAGAAGGGTTTTTAATGTAGAAGAGTGCCTTATTTTTTCTCCTGATGTATCTTTTCTTCTGGAGAACATACGCAGATTCTGCCGCGATAAGAGATACACTGCCTATAATAAATTTACACACAAAGGATTCTTGCGCCATCTTATTGTGCGCGAGGCCAAGTTTACATCTGATATTATGGTGGGTATTGTTACTACCAGCGCATCTAAATTGGATGAGGAGGGTTTCTTGAGGGAAATTCTTAAGGGGCCTTTTAAAGAGAGAGTTAAATCTGTGTACTGGATTATAAATGATAGTCTTGGCGATGCCGTCTTATTTCAAGAGAAGAGGCTCATTTATAAAAACCATTTTATTACAGAAAAGATAGATGGATACTCTTTTAATATTGATATCGATACTTTTTTCCAGATAAATTCTAAAGGCATAGGCGCCTTATACAAAAAAATCAGGGACTACGCTTTTTCTCATCAGGCAGGGAAGGCTCTTGATTTATACTGTGGCATAGGTTGTGTAGGGATATTTTTATCTTCTGTAGTTAATTTGATTTATGGGGTAGAGTTAAATTTCTCATCCATAAGAGCTGCAAAGAGAAATGCCTTTCAGAACAACATCAATAACATTTTCTTTGTGTGTGCAGATGTTAGGAAGTTTTTGGCAGGCAATTCTCTTAGAGGAAATATTGATTTGGCTGTTGTTAACCCTCCTCGATGTGGCCTTTCAAGGAAGATAAAGGAAAGGATCATAAATATTAAGGCTCCTTATCTTTTCTATTCTTCCTGCAATCACAAGACGTTATTAATAGATTTATGTGATTTATCAAGTTATTATAAGCCTTTATTTCTTGAACCTTTTGATTTTTTTCCTCATACGCATCATTTTGAAGTTTTTGCTCTATTGGAGAGGAAAAAGTGAAGCCCCTATAGTTAATCTTAAGTTGAAAAAATGAAATATTGTAGTATACTGTAAAGTGGGAGGCAGATAGCCTCTTTTTATTTTTTATTTCTGGTTTTAAGAATAAGGAGGTAAGCATATGGAAGAAAAAAGGAGATTTTTAAGATTTGACGCTCCTATTAATTTGGAATTCAAAGTATATTCCGAAGAGGGGGATTATTCCAGAGGAACCATGGTAAATTTTTCTAGACAAGGCTTAAGCTTTATTGCTCCAGAGGCAGAATTATCGCCCAGCCAGGAAATAGATTTAAGGTTTAAGATTCCTAATAAGGATGTTATAGTTACATGTCACGGAGAAGTTGTTTGGAAGAAAGAGGAGGAAGGTAAGAGGCGTATAGGAATAAGAGTTAAAGAGATAGACCCTTATGCCAAAGGAGAGATGTTAGAGTATGCTTACAACAACTGGGTTTTACAAATGCGCAAGAGTAACTATCAGAATAATTAGCTAATCTTATCTTCGGGCCAATTCTATCCCCTTTATCATTGACATTTTACGCATAAAATAGTATCCTTAATAGAATGAATATCGTTGTTTGTATAAAACAAGTTCCTGAGACTACAGAGGTAAAGATAAACCCCGAAACTAATACTCTCATAAGGGAAGGAGTCTCTTCTATCATCAATCCTTTCGATATGTATGCTATTGAAGAAGCTGTCAGGTTGAAGGAGAAGTATACTGGCACTACGACAGTTATAACTATGGGTCCCCCTCAGGCCGATAGTGCTTTAAGAGAAGCATTGTCTTTAGGCATTGATGAAGCGATTCATCTTTCTGATAGGGCATTTGCTGGTTCCGATACCTGGGCTACAAGTTTAGTTTTGGCAAAGGCAATAGAGAGGCTTAAGAACGTAGATTTGGTAATTTGTGGTAAGCAGGCTTCTGATGGAGATACAGCTCAGGTGGGGCCGGGCATTGCTACCCATTTGAATTGGCCACAGGCTACATATGTGCGGAAAATCGATAAGATAGATTTGGATAATAAGAAGGCGATCTTCGAGCGTCTTTTAGAGGATGGTTATGAGGTTTTGGAAGTAGATTTACCTTGCCTTATTACAGTAGTAAAAGAAATTAATGTCCCCCGCATGCCTTCTTTAAGAGGAAAGATGAAAGCGAAAAAACAGTCGATTCCTGTGTGGGGTAAAGGTGAATTGGGATTGAAAGATGAAGAAGTTGGCCTGGAAGGTTCTCCTACGCAGGTTGTGAAGATATTCACTCCTCCTCCAAGGAAAAGCGGTATGATTTTTGATGGGGAGGTACATGAAGCAGTAGATAAGCTATTTGGTGAATTGCGGAAACACTTATTATGAGAAAAAAAGGTATAGAAGTTGTCAAGGAGAAATGCGTAGGGTGCACTTTATGTATAAAGGCATGTCCTTTTTCTGCCATTGTTTTAAAAGATAAAGTTGCTGTAATTGACTTAGATAAGTGTACCCTGTGCGGAGCATGTAAGGAGGTATGTAAGTTTGGCGCCATTATTATTTGCAAACCCCAAGTTGTAAAACAGGACCTATCTCAGTATACAGATGTGTGGGTTTTTGTAGAGCAGGAAGAGAATAGAATTGCTTCAGTTTCCTTTGAACTTTTGGGCAAGGCACGTACGTTAGCCGAGGATTTAAATGCCAAAGTTGTAGCAGTATTTTTGGGATGCAATATTAAGAACAAAGCAAAGCAGCTCATTGATAAAGGAGCAGACAGAGTTATTATTGTAGATAATAAAAAACTTGCTCATTTTACCGCAGAGACTTACGGAAACGTCATCTCTCATCTTATTCACAAGTATAAACCAGAAATTTTTCTTGCTGGTGCAACAACAATGGGTAGATCTTTAGTCTCTCGCATTGCGGTAAGAATAAAAACAGGCTTGACCGCAGATTGTACAGGATTGGACATTGATAAAGAAAATAGGCTTCTCGTTCAGACCCGTCCTGCCTTTGGGGGAAATATCATGGCCCAGATTATTACTCCTTCTTATCGGCCTCAGATGGCTACAGTTAGACATAAAGTTATGAAGGAGCTGCCAGCCGATTCTGCACGTAAAGGAGAAATTATAGAGGAGCCTTTGAATGAGGAACTTATGGATACAAGAAGTAGGTTTATTGATTTTATTAAAGAGGAAGCGTATAAAGTCAATCTTTCTGATGCAGATATTATAGTTTCTGGAGGGCGAGGTTTAGGAGCGCCAGAGAATTTTAAGTTAGTCAGAGAGCTCGCCGAGGTCTTAGGGGCAGCTGTTGGAGCATCGCGTGCGGCTGTAGACAGCGGATGGATTCCCTATTCTCATCAGGTGGGTCAAACAGGAAGAACAGTAGCTCCTAAAATTTATATCGCCTGTGGTATTTCTGGACAAATTCAGCACCTTGTAGGAATGCAGTCTTCAAAAATAATAATTGCTATTAATAAGGACCCCGATGCTCCTATTTTTAAGATAGCCAATTATGGAATAGTAGGGGATTTATTTAAAGTTATCCCTATGCTTATTAAAAAAATAAAAGAAAATAAAGGCAGTTAATGTATCTAAAGAGCCTAGAGTTATTTGGTTTTAAATCCTTTCCTTCCAAGACTGTCCTTAAATTTGGTCCCGGCATAACAGTGGTTGTAGGTCCTAATGGTTGTGGCAAAAGCAATGTTTTTGATGCTATAAAATGGGCGTTGGGAGAGCAGAGCCCCAAGTCTTTAAGGGGCACAAAAATGGAAGATGTTATATTCAATGGAACAGCCACAACCCCTCCTTTAAATTATGCGGAGGTAACCTTAATATTTTCTAACGAAGATAACTACCTACCCATAGAATACAAAGAGGTTGCTGTGACAAGGAGGCTTTATCGTTCAGGAGAAAGCCAGTATTTTATAAACCGTAATCTCTGCCGGCTTAAAGATATCCAGGATTTATTTATGGGCACAGGTATTGGGGAGTACACCTACTCTTTTATAGAACAGGGAAGGGTAGAGATGCTTTTAAGCTATAAGCCAGAAGAAAAGCGTCTTATCTTTGACGAAGCAAGCGGTATTATCAAATACAAAGATAAAAAGAAGGAAACCTTACGAAAACTTAAAGATACTGAGGAAAACATACTCAGGCTCGATGATATTATTCTTGAGGTTAAACGTCAGATGAATTATCTGGAAAGGCAGGTAGAGAAAGCCAGGAAATACAACGAAATTCGGCAACAGTTAATTGATATAGAGAAGAAAATAGCAACTATTAAGACCAAAGAGTTGAATGATAAAATAGGAACTTTATCAAACGAGATTGAACAGCTTAAGAAAAAGGAAAAGGATAAAGAAGACGATATATCAAAGAAGAGTGTCGAGGAAGAATCGATAGCTAAAGAGATTAATCAAATGCGCAAGAGTGTTAACGAAATCAGCTCAAAGGTAGTATCTTATGAGTCGCGTATAGAAGGATATTTCAACCACATAGCAATCAACCGACAGAGAATAGAAGAAATAAAGGAAAGACTGACCAATCTTAGCAATTCCGAAAGAGAATCTAAAGAAAGAATTGTTTTGCATAAGAAGAGAATAGAGGAGGAGAAAAACTCTTTAAATTCTTTGGATAGTCAGTCTCAAAAGCTGAGATCCGAGTTGGATAATCTAAGAAGATTAAAAGAAGACAGAGCTATTAAGATTAAAAACGCTAAAAAAGACATTGCTTATAAGAAAGAATTAGTTCTACAGCTGGAAGAAAAAAAGACTGCCCTTAATAATAGTTTGATTGAGTTAGAAACTCATACAAAAAGTATTTTTGCCAGAAAGAAACGTTTAACCCTTGATGAAGCAAGAATTAATAATTATTTAGAGGATCACAGGCAACAGTTGGCTTCCCTTGAAGAAACACTTAAGACATTGGAGAATGAATTTACTTCTCTTAAGGAAAATAAAACAAGGCTTAGAAATCAACTTAAGGAGATGAATGAGCAAATTAGACAGCGAGAACAAAAATTATTGGAGATAGAGAAGACGCTTGTGGAATTAAAGTCATATTTTGAGTTTCTTAAAGACTTAAAGATTAAATACGATGATTTCCCTCTAAAAAAGAAAGTTACTTTGGTTTTTAATGAGGAGCCTAAGGATATAAATAAGCTAATTGCTTCTTTAAAAGGCGTAGAATTCCGTCGTATGGAGTTTGAGGGGAATTATAGGTATGAGGCAGAAGTAGAGGCTAAGATTATTTCTCTTCCTGAAGAGGAGTTGGCAAGAAGAATTGATTTCCTGACCAGAGAAGCCGAAGGTTTAAGAAACATTATTGAAGAAAGTAAAAACGTTGCCCAAAAGATTGTTAGTCAAATAGAAGAGGGAGAAAGCATAATTGCAGAAAAAGATAATAACTTAAGAGAGTACCTTCAAAAAAGGGACAATCTTAATGAAGGCATATCCCGATTAGAGGAAGAGAAGAATCTTATAGAAGACGAGCTTAAAGAAGTAACCAAAGAGATTAGTAATGCAGAGGAAAAGCAAAAGAGCGTTAAGGAAGAGTTATCACTTGTAGAAAGCAATCTTAATAGCACAATAAGCGGTTTAGAATTGTCTCAAAACAACACAGTTGTTTTCAGCGAAGAAGTTAATAAATTCGAGATAGAGATTGCCAAGAAAGACACAGAGATAAAAGCTCTTCAAGAACAAAAGGAAAGTATTTTAACCAAACTTTCTCTTCTTGAGGAGGAGTCTGCGAGAATTGAAGAAAGAATGATTTCTCTTGACGATGAGAAGCGAGCTCTGAACGAAAGAGAAATAGATCTGGCTAATCAAATTTTGGAATTAGAAACAAAAGTTAAAGAAACTAAGGAAAGAATAGAGATATTAACCAAGGGAAGAGAGAAAGAAGAAGAGAGGCTGAAGGAGCTTGAGGATAAGCTTTCTTTATTGCAACAGTCATTAAAACAGGAAGAAGGTATCCTTGAAGAGATAAGAAATAAGATTTATAACAAGAGATTGGAGGTTCAAGAAATTAATTTTGAAAAGGCAAAAATCGTTGATTATCTTAAGCAGGTTTATAATGTTGAGTTTGTGGCAGAGGAGATTTCTTATGATATATCTTTAAGCAATCTGGAGGCAGAAAGAGACAAACTTAAAAAAAGAATGGATTCAATGGGTGAAGTAAATCTAGTGGCAATTGAGGAGGCCAAGGAATTAAACGAACGCTACCAGTTTCTTACCACTCAAAAAGAAGATTTATTGTCTTCGAAGGAAAGTCTTAAGAAAGCAATTCAGAAAATAAATCGCACTTCTAAAGAGGTCTTTTTAGAGACTTTTAATAGGATAGAAGAAGAGTTCAAAAAGTACTTTCGTTTCCTTTTCGGAGGGGGCAGAGCGCAGCTGGTTCTTCTTGATAAAGAAAATATATTAGAGTCGGGAGTAGAGATTGAGGTACAACCGCCAGGTAAGAAACTACAAGGGGTATCTTTGCTTTCAGGGGGAGAGAAGGCATTAACGGCAATTGCTCTTATATTTTCTATTTTTAAAGTTAAACCTTCTCCTTTGTGTGTGCTCGATGAGATTGATGCCCCTTTAGATGAGGCTAATGTAGATAGATTTAATCAGTTGCTTGTAGAGTTTTCTCCTACTTCTCAGTTTATTGTCATTACCCATAACAAAAAAACAATGAGCAGAGCCGATGTTCTTTACGGGGTTACAATGGAAGAGAGGGGAATATCAAAACTGGTCTCTGTACGTTTTGCCCAAGAGGAAACAAGTCCTGTCAAATAGCTACTACTTTATTTTTTCCTTCTTTTTTTGCCCGGTATAATGCGAGATCTGCCTTGCGGATAATTTCTTCCTTAGTTTGACCATCCTCAGGGAAGGAGGCAATACCGATGCTTATTGTAAAAGATGCATTGGCAAAGGTTTGTTCTGCAATTGACTTTCTCATTCGTTCTGCAATGGTTGTCGCCTCTTCTTTTGAAGTGTTAGGGAGAATAAAGGCGAATTCTTCTCCTCCATAACGGCAGGCTAAATCCATTTTTCTTGAACACCGTTGGAGAGCTTCCGATACTTCTTTTAACGCTTCGTCTCCGGTTTGATGTCCAAAAGTGTCATTGAATTTCTTAAAATCGTCTATGTCAATCATCAATACCGATAGTTTATTGTTGGTGGCACGCGCTTTCATTATTTCTTCATCTAGCTTATATTGAAAATATCCATAGTTCCATAGGGAAGTTAAAGTATCGGTATGGGCACGCAGAAGAGTATCTTCGTAAGTTTTTGAATTTTCTATGGCTCCCGCAGCTTGATTGATAAACATTGTTAGGATGCGTAAATCTTCATCGGTAATAGGTCTTTTGGTAATATAATTGTCCACAATAATTATTCCTAGGGGATTGTTCTTTGACCATAAAGGAGCAAGAACAAATTCTTTTAAGTCAAGTTTATTTACTAAAGGGTCGTTGCTATATTTTTTATTGCCATCATTTTTGATGTAAACAGGTACTACCTCATAAAGAGCTTCATATATAATACCGGAAGTTTCTTTAAGGGGGAATTCCAAAGAGCGGGTTAATTCCATGAGTTTAGGCTGAATTTTCCCCTCCTTTATTCTTCTATAGGCCTCTATTAAGGCATATAAGTCCATTTTTTGTTCTTCAATGAGTTGCCAGATTCTGTTTGCCTCCTCCGTATCTACAGGTCCTAAACCCATAAATCCTTTGATTTTTTTCCTTAAATCATCTACGAGAAAGAGGATAGCGCGATTAAATCCTAATCCTTGATGAGCAGTTAATCCTGTAAGGATAATGTAAGATATCTCATCAAGCCTTAAGGTTGTGCGCATTGCTTGAGTGAGCTCGTAGAATATATAGAATTGCGATTTTGTTTTTTCAAGCTCCTCTTCTAATTTTCTTATTTTTTCCTGCAATGATTCGTTTTCCATAGTTATATTCTTAATACCATAAGAGGGATAAAAAGTCAAATAGGTTATATATGTAGTAGGCATTTGACGAAGATAAAGATTGAATGTATGATATTATAAAAGAAAATACAAGAAATAAACAAATGACGCTATGGATCCCTTTAAAATGCAAGTTTCTGTTCGTAAAATTCCCCAAGACCCAAATATGTTCGAATTTATTATCACTACCCCCACTCTAAAAACGCAGTTTATTCTTCCCCGGGATATGGTAAACAAGCTAAGGATTTTAATTGAGAAGGTGCTCACTGCTAAATAGTAAATAGATATTGTGGATAAAATTATGCTGGGGGGTTAAAGTCAATATGGGGATAATCTTGTGCAGGAGGAGATAGTATGGTTTCAAAGGGAGTTTCTTTTGGTATAAAGGGATTAGAAGTGTATCCTGTGGAGGTAGAGGTAGATGTTCAGAGAGGGTTACCTTCTCTTAATATTATTGGGTTAGGTGATGCCCAGGTGAAAGAAAGTAGAGAAAGGGTAAGATCTGCTATAAAGAACGCTGGTTATGATTTTCCTTCTAAGAGGATTACTATTAATTTAGCGCCAGCAAACATTAAAAAAGAAGGCACACATTTTGATTTAGCTATTGCCTTGTGTTTTTTAAACTCTACACGCCAGGTAAGTCTGGATTTATCCTCTTATGTTATTCTTGGTGAGCTTTCTCTGGAGGGACGAGTTAGAGAGGTTAAGGGAGTATTTCCTATGGTAATGAAAGCTAAGGAATTGTCCAAGAAAATTATTTTGCCTTTAGCCAATGCCAAGGAAGCTGCTTTAGTCAAAGGAGTAGATATCTATTCTGTTTCTGACCTTATTGAGGCAGTTTCCTTTCTTTCAGGGAGTATTGAGAAGACTCCTTTTACAGTAAAAGAAAAAGGTATTTTTAGTGGTCCTGAGTATGATGTTGATTTCTCTGAAGTGAAAGGTCAGGTTCTTGCGAAACGTGCCATTGAAGTTGCTATAAGTGGTATGCACAATCTTATTATGATAGGTCCGCCTGGTGTAGGAAAGACTATGTTAGCAAGAAGGATCCCTACAATTTTACCTGATATGGATTTTGAAGAAATCCTGGAGATTACAAAAATATACAGCATATGTGGTATGTTGGATAGCAATGAGCCTTTAGTTAAAGAAAGGCCATTTCGTTCTCCCCATCATACATCCTCTAGTGTTGCTCTTGTGGGAGGAGGTACCAATATAAAGCCAGGAGAAATCACTTTAGCTCATAATGGAGTGTTGTTTCTTGATGAATTACCTGAGTTTTCCCGAGACTCTTTAGAGGCTTTACGCCAGCCTTTAGAAGATGGGTTTGTGAGTATTTCAAGAGCTACGAAACATTTGCGTTTTCCTTCGCGTTTTATTCTTGTGGCAGCAATGAATCCCTGTCCCTGCGGTTATTTCGGCTCCCAGGATAAACCGTGTCACTGCTCAAGTTTTCAGATTCAGAAATACCGTCGTAAAATATCCGGGCCTCTTTTGGACAGAATCGATATTCACATAGAACTTTCGGGCATAAAAACAGACGAACTTATGAATAGAGATACCGCTATAGAGCCATCCGGCAATATTAAAAAAAGAGTAGAGAAAGCAAGGAAGATTCAATCACAGCGTTTTAAAAGAGAGAGAATTTTATTCAATGCTCAGATGAACCACAAGCATCTTCAGAAGTACTGTATGTTGAGGGGGGAAGCAAAGTCTTTACTTAAAGCAGCGATAAGGGAGTTAAGACTAAGTGCGCGCAGTTATGATAAAATTCTTAAAGTAGCTCGAACGATTGCTGACTTAGATGGGGCAGAACAGATAACCGCTTCTTGTATTGCGGAGGCAGTTCATTATAGAAATTTAGATAAGAATCTATGGATATAGGGTTATTTCTTAAGTTTCTTATGTGTCCTTAACACTGATTCTATTAGTGTTGCTCCTTCTTCAAAATCACTTCCCTTGTAAAAGACTCCTGATATTGCATAGGGCTGCATCTGTTTTAATTTTTCTGGGTCAGCATAGGCACTTATTACTATTACGGGAAGTGTTTTGTCAATCTTTCTTATTCTTTTTAAGGTTTCAAACCCGTCCATGACCGGCATATTAAGATCTAAAAATACTATGTCAGGTTTATCCGTATTTATTTTCTCTAAAGCAGCTTTCCCATTGTTTGCTACTGACACTTCATATCCTTTTGTTTTAAACCAAAAAGCCATAGGTTGAGTAAAATCCTCTTCATCGTCAACCATAAGTATTTTAATTGTCTTTTCCATAGTTTTAACCTCCAATTATTTAACCATTTGTAAGAGGTAATGTAAAGATAAATTTAGCTCCATATCCCTTTTCGCTTTCTGCCCATATTTT
Organism: uncultured Planctomycetia bacterium; assembly: GCA_964463445.1. Taxonomy (GTDB): domain Bacteria; phylum Omnitrophota; class Gorgyraeia; order Duberdicusellales; family 4484-171; genus CAZWON01. The sequence goes on along the minus strand of CAYXBX010000008.1, from coordinate 4,646 downwards.
TCCTCCATGCAACTCGATAAGTTCCTTGCATATTGCAAGTCCAAGACCAGTTCCACTTATATCAGATGTTGGACGTTCAGCTGTCTGGTAGAACTTATCGAAAATTCTTTCTAAATCTTTTTTATCAATACCAACCCCGGTGTCAGCCACGCTAACCATTATACACGATTCATTCTTTTTGTAACGAGCTTCTATAGTTATAGCCCCTCCTTGAGGTGTAAATTTAATGGCGTTTCCTACAAGGTTAGTAAGGACCTGGATTATTCTTTGGGGATCTATATTTACCATTGGTAGATCGGCTTCTATCTTTTTATCAATGGTTATAGATTTAGTATTAGCCCACGTATCGAACGTTTCAGCAACCTCATTTACGATGTCTTTTATAGACGATGGCTGTTTCTCCAGCTGCATCTTTTTTGCTTCAAGCTTAGAGAGGTCCAGCAGGTCATTTATAAGGCTAGAGAGCCTTTTTAGGTTGCGCTGTGCAATCTTTAGAAACTGTTCCTGTGTTTCTGAAATAGGACCTGTACTCTTAGACAGAAGCAGAGATACCGACTTGTCAATGGCTATAAGAGGTGTGCGTAGCTCATGAGATACGCTGGCGATAAAATTAGATTTCATCCTTTCTAATTCCTTCTGTTTGGTTATATCGCTCAATACAGAAACCATACCAATAGTTTTTCCGTTTTCGTCTTCTATAACGGCGCTGCTGGCTCTTAGAATTTTTTTAGTTTCATCGTCAGAAGTAGCAAGCTCAATTTCTTTTTTCTCTTCCTCAGGGGATTGTTTTACCAGAGATATTAACTGTTCTTCTTTTATATCTTCGGTGAGTTTTTTCCCAAGCTTTTCCTCTTTTTGTACCCCAAGAAGTTTTTCCGCTGCAGGATTCAACATAATTACTTTTCCTTCCGAGTCAACTACTACCAGTCCTTCAGCAATACTCCTTATAACCGCTTCTGTGTCTTTCTTTTCTTCAATCGCCTTTTTATACTTTTTTATGGCTATCTCTGCATTACGCGTCTTTTCCTCAATTATGTTGGTGTATTTTTTACTTATAGTCTGAACAGTTAAGTTAATGCGTTTCTCCAGTTCTGCGTTAAAAATGCGTGATATTTTTTTACTTATTATCTCGCTGTGTTTCTTAGAATGTAAGACAGGCTCTATTTCCTTTACAAGAGAATCTTCTATAGAGGCATGGATGGTGGGTGATGTTACTGTTCTTTTTGCCGATGATGTGTTTGCTGTTGCGTTGCCTTTCGACTGAAGAGTAGCAAAGTAGGCTAAGATTAAAGCAATGATAACTCCTACAACTGCTACAACAATATATACAAAAGCAACGGAAGACATAATTATAATTAAGATAATAGTATACCTTCTTAACAAGATTTTATCTCTTTATTGGCACTTTTTCAAGAAATAGATATTAGGGCATAGTAAATAATATTAGCGATTAGTTGACGAGTTAGGCAGCATTGTACTAACTGCTATATGCTAATTGGTAAATGATGATTCATACAATACGCTTTCCACAAACGAGCATTAAATGTGAACCGCTATGCGTTTTTATGCTATTCGCTGTTTTGGATTAATTGTATGCCGCTTTAGACTATGCATTTTTGTTATTTTTACCGGTCGTTATTAATTTATTTTCGTCTTTTGTTGGCTCCTTTTTTTTAGTATAATTATCTAGATGAAAAAGAATGATAATTACTATCGGGAGAGGAGAAAACAC
>CAYXBX010000008.1:0-2904 GCA_964463445.1 uncultured Planctomycetia bacterium | reverse complement strand
TTTATATATAAATATTTCTATGAATCTTGTAGTGTTTGATACAGAAGCATCAGGGGTACTTACGGTTAAAGATTTAGTTTCTTTGCGCAGAGGTGTTATGCGCGATATTTCCCTAACCGGAGCCTGCATTGATACTAATGATTTGGAGGAGAAGTGGGTAGAGTTTTTAAAATCAGGCACTATTCAGATAGCTCTAAGATTTAAGCTTCCCAACGAGGATAAAGACATTAGCGCTTCTGCTAAGGTAATGTGGATAAAAAAGAACAGTCAACCTCATTATAAGTACACATTAGGAGTGCAGTTTGTAGATATGGATGAGAGTGAACGGATGCAGATTATGCAGTATATTATTAGGCATAAGACTAAAGCACAGCAGGATGATCGTCTCTAGGCGGTTTTTATTTATACAACATATTATATTCCAAATTGTTAGATACAATTCCTTCCTTAATTATATAGAAAGTATTCTTTCTTGATTGCAGAGATAATTAGGCTTATAATAATATATTTATTATGAAGGAATTTTGGCATGGAGTATTTGCTAACAGGGTATTGTGGATTACCCTCTTAAGCTGGGCAATTGCCCAAGGTATTAAGATTGTTATTGGTTTAGCGAGGAGAGAGAAGTTTAATTTTTATTGGATTTTAAGAACAGGGGGTATGCCGTCTGCCCATAGTGCGGCTGTCTCCGCCTTAGCCCTTTCTTTAGGTAAAGAAGTAGGATATTCTTCTGCTGTCTTTGCTTTGGCCGCTATTTTAGCTCTTATTACTATGTTTGATGCTCAAACATGGCGGCGTTCTATAGGTGTCCAGGCGAGAATTCTTAATTTAATTATGGATGATATTCACAGAAGAAAGAAAGTAAAGGAGTATCATCTTAAGGAGCTTGTTGGACACACCCCTTTTGAAGTTGTTATGGGAGCATTGGTAGGATTAGTAACTTTTTTATTGTTCTATAAATAAGGAAAGAATTAGAAGGAGGTAAGATTGAGGCGAAACGTATTCATTTTTGGAGGTATAGGAATAATCATTTTGGTTTTGCTTATTATGGCTGTTTTTTCCAGGAAACCAGCAGTAGATAAAGTTTCTGTAAAAAATATATTAAGCCAGGCAGAAAAGGCTTTGTCAGACAAAGACTTGTTAGAGGCGCGCAATTTATACAGGAAAGCGAGTGGGTTAATCGAGGATACGGCGTTGTTAGAGCAGATAAATAAAAAGATAGAAGAACTCAACATTAAGATTCTTTTTTCTCCGATTATTGATGAGTGTAGTGTTACATATACAGTTAAACCCAAAGATAGTTTGATTAATATTGCTAAGAAATTTGGTACAACTGTCGCTCTTATCAAAAAGGCCAATGGCTTAACCAGCGATATTATTCATCCCAATCAGAAATTAAAAGTAGCTACCTGTAAATTTTCTATAGTAGTTGATAAGTCTTTAAACTTACTTTTTTTAAAACAAGGAGATAAAGTAATAAAGACTTATGTGGTGTCTACAGGAAAAAATAATTCTACCCCTACAGGGAAATTCAAGATAGTTAATAAGCTAGAAAATCCCACATGGTTTAAGGCAGGAGCAGTCGTTCCGCCTGGCAGCCCGGAGAATGTTTTAGGCTCCCGTTGGATGGGTTTAGACATTAAAGGTTATGGAATACATGGGAATAGAAACGTAAATGAGATTGGAAAACAGGTAACCCAGGGTTGTATAAGGATGCATAACGAAGATGTTGAGGAACTCTATGATATTGTGCCCATAGGAACAGAGGTAGTTATTGTAGATTAGTAGAGAGCATATTCTGATAATTGTGGGGATGAAATGGTACAGTGTTGGGATTTTGAGAGGCCAATAGTTGAGCTGGAAAATAAGATAAAGGGACTGAAAGATTTCTCCTTGAATAAACAGATAGATTTGTCCAGCGAGATAAATAATTTAGAGGAGAAACTAAGAAGTTTAAAGAAAAGAGTCTATTCTAACCTTACCTCTTGGCAAAAAGTTCAGATTGCTCGTCACATAAAGCGTCCTACAACACTGGATTATGTGGGAATGATAATGGAAGATTTTATAGAGCTTTCCGGTGATCGCTTATATAGAGATGATAAGGCGGTTGTTTGTGGTTTAGCAAGACTAGAAGGAAGAAAGATTGCTATTGTTGGGCATCAGCGTGGAAAGGATACAAAGGAGAATTTAGAGAGGAATTTTGGATGTGCGCATCCTGAAGGTTACCGTAAGGCAATGCGGATAATGAAGTTAGCAGAAAGGTTCTCTTTGCCCATAGTTTCTTTTATTGATACTAGAGGCGCCTATCCTGGAATAGGTGCAGAAGAACGCGGCCAGGCCTTAGCAATTGCAGAGAATATTCGTGATATGTTTAACCTTCGTACTCCTATTGTGATTATAGTGATAGGAGAAGGCGGAAGCGGGGGAGCGCTTGGTATTGGTGTCGGAGATAAAATATTAATTATGGAATACGCGTACTACTCTGTTATTTCTCCTGAAGGGTGTGCAGCAATATTATGGCGGGATTCTAAAATGGCTCCGCAGGCAGCAGAGGCTCTTGAGTTGACCAGTGAAGAGTTGCTTTCTTTGGGAATTGTCGATGAAATAGTCCCTGAGCCTGAAGGGGGAGCACACCGTGATTATGAAAAAGCAGCTTCCAATGTAAAAGAATACCTTTTAAAGTCTTTAGAGGAACTTATTGATATACCTTCTGATGAGCTTCTTTTAAGAAGGTATGAGAGATTCCGGAAGATAGGGATATTTAAAGAATGATTCAGAAGCTTATCATTCTGGGATTTCTTAAACAGAACGCTGCTACAGGTTACGACATTAAAAAATTTATAAGAAAAGAGCTGGGGGTATTCTCAGAATTAGATACCTCTTCTATATATTATCCTCTTAAAA
>CAYXBX010000007.1:0-20240 GCA_964463445.1 uncultured Planctomycetia bacterium | reverse complement strand
GTATTGGATATTTTTCCTTCACAAATTCTTTGGACACCTGTATAATAATCCGTACCATTATTTTTATAAATGGTTATGCTTATATCCAGGCAGGGGCAGGAATCGTTGCTGATTCTAAACCGCAGAGAGAATACAGAGAGACAATGAATAAGGCCTATGCTCAAATTTTAGCTCTTAAGATGGCCTATTAAATTTAAAGAAAGTGTCTTTACAAAAACAGTTTTGTGATATAATTACTAATTTTGAAATGTTTAAGGAGGAAAAGGTATGTTAAAGATACGTTTGATGAAGCCGGGTAAGTCGGTTAAGAGACGATATCATTTTAAGGTGGTTGTGGCTGAGGCTAGGACTCCCCGCGATTCCAAGTTTGTGGAGCAAATCGGCTACTATGACCCTCTAAGAAAAATTTCCCACATTGACTTAGAGAGATACGACGATTGGGTTAGAAAAGGGGCAAAGCCTACTGCTACTGTAGCCTCTTTGGCAAAGAAGTATAGAAAAGAAACAAAGAGCAGTTAAAAAAGGAGATTATATGCAGCCAAATAGCGCGCCTTTAGTGTACCTGTCATTAGAATTAATATTTTTTGTGGGTATATTTTATTTTCTCGTCCTAAGACCTCAGCAGAAAAAGCAAAAAGAACACGAGGCGATGGTAAAAAGTCTCAAGAAGAATGATGAGGTGGTGACCATTGGAGGGATTCATGGGACAATAGTTAACGTAAAGGATAGAACGTTTATTTTAAGAATAGATGATAATGCGAAGGTGGAGATTGATAAGGGCTCGATAGCTTATGTAATAAAGAAAAGAGATGATAAGGCGAGTTGATTTAAAAATAAGGATTTTTGTTGTTCTGGGCATTGTTGCCTTGAGTATCTTCTATATTTACCCTCCCAAAGATAAGCTTAAACTTGGTCTTGATTTGCAGGGAGGGATGTATTTGCTTCTTAGGGCAGATACTTCTAAACTGCCTCAGGGCAAAAGTGCTACGGCTATAGAAGTAGCTAGAGAAGTTATTCGTAACCGGATAGATGAGTTTGGAGTAAAAGAGCCTGTTATTCAGATTCAAGGAAAAGATTCTCTATTAGTTCAGTTGCCAGGAGAGGTTGACAGAGATCGCGTCATTAAACTTATTAAACAGATAGCCTTCTTAGAGTTTAAGTTAGTCGATGAGGATAAAGAGAGAGTGGCTAAGGCATTAAAAGGGGAGGTTCCTGAAGGATACGAGTTAGGTTACTCTGAGGATGGTTCGCCTCTTTTATTGGAGAAGAAAGCTGTTTTAACAGGAAATGATTTATCCGATGCGAAAAGTGGTTTTGATTCTAGCATGATGCCCGATGTTAATCTCACTCTTAATGCAGAAGGAACAAAAAAATTTGCCAGATTGACAGCAGAGAATGTGGGAAGAAGATTGGCGATTGTTTTGGATGGAAAGGTAAAAAGCGCACCCGTAATCAGAGAGCCAATTGCTACAGGTAACGCGCAAATTACAGGACGGTTTACTGTTGAAGAGGCAAGGGATTTAGCTTTAGTTTTAAGAGCAGGCGCATTGCCCTGTCCTTTGCACTTAGAGGAAGAGCGAACTGTGGGGCCTCTTTTAGGTTCTGATTCTGTGCGCAGAGGGATTAGCTCTATAGTACTAGGAGCTGTTCTGGTTGCTATTTTTATGCTTGTGTATTATCTTCTGGGAGGAGTTATCTCCATTGTATGTCTCCTTTTAGATTTACTTTTTATTCTCGCAGGGCTATCTCTTTTAAGGGCAACGCTTACATTGCCGGGAATTGCTGGTATGATATTGACTTTAGGCATGGCGGTAGATGCCAATGTTTTGATTTTTGAAAGAATTCGCGAAGAGCTCTCAGGAGGAAAACCTTTAAGCCTGGCAGTTAGAAATGGCTTTGACAAAGCAAAAAGAACCATATTCGATGCCAACATAACAACATTGATTGCTGCTTTTTTTCTTTTTGTATACGGCACGGGTCCTATACGGGGTTTTGCCACAACTCTTTCTTTAGGTATAATAGCAAGCATTTTTACTGCCGTATTTGTAGGAAGGACTATTTTTAATATCCTCATTATGCGTAACATAAAGAATTTTCCTATGCTGGAAGTAATAAGGAATCCCAGGATAGATTTTATACGTTTAAGAAATTTATGTGTTATTGTTTCAATAGTTGTTATTGGGACGGGTATTTTTAAATTTGCGTCCTTAAAGGATAGAATGTTTGGTATAGATTTTAAGGGAGGGCAGGTTTTAGAGTATAAGCTTACGCCGGTAGTTAATATTCAAGAGTTAAGAAAAAGCTTAAAGGAAGCAGGGTTTGAAGATATTACTCTTCAGGAATTCCGCGATATTAAAGGAGGAGTAATAATAAAAAGCAAAAGCGATATAACAGGTAAACTGGAAAAAACCCTTAAAAGTATGTTTAAAAAGGTAGAACGTCTTAATATAACTACTATTGGACCATCGGTAGGCAATATCTTGAAAAAAAAGGCATTCTTTGCTGTGGTTTTGTCTATATTGGGTATTTTGGTTTATGTTGCCGTTCGTTTTAAACACTTTGATTTTGCCCTTGCTGGTGTGATTGCTTTGTTTCATGATGTTTTTGTGAGCTTGTCTTTCCTTGTCCTATTTCATTACGAACTCACACTTCTTACTATTACCGCCTTACTTACTATCGCTGGGTATTCTATCAATGACACCATAGTTGTTTATGATAGGATTAGAGAGTTATCTTCGCGTTTTCATAAATTGTCATTAAGAGAGATAATTAATACCGCTATCAACCAGACTCTTTCCCGCACGATTATCACTTCTTTCACTACCATTATGGTGGTGCTTGCGATTTATATCTTAGGCGGTTCCGCGCTGCGGGGGTTTTCCTTTACTCTTCTTGTGGGGTTTATCGCCGGTACTTACTCTTCAATTTACATAGCTTCACCTTTAGTGTTATTATTCCGCAGGAGCCGTTCGGGAGCGAAGTAAGCATTTATGGCACAAAAATATGCAGGAACGTAAAAGCATACCGCAGTATATATATTATGTATATATACTCCTGATTGCGTATATTTCTATTATCACTTTTTATTATTTACCTTATGTTTATGTATTTAATGCCGCGCTTGCCGTATTTAAGTATTTTCCTCTGATATTGATTTTCCTTATTTTATGGTTTGTCTATAATAACAAATATTTTCATTTTAATATTATTGTTGCCGATTCTGTCAATATATCTGTAGCAATTTATTTTATACTTACCCTTCTTAGCGGAATATTTTCGCCTTACTATTTTATAAGTATAAGTAAAGCCTTCTATTACGAGAATTATGTTCTGGTCGTTGGCGGGTATATTAGGAAGTTTTGTTTACTCTGTTAGAAATTCGCATAAGGTTTTACAACAAGTTCGGAAAAAGTATTAGGTATGTTCGAAACCGTAAAAATCTATACCCATAAAGAGATATCTCTTGAAGATATAATAGAAAAGCTTGCGCATTTAGGATATCGTCGCCAGGAAGCTGTTAGTGAAGAAGGAGACTTCTCAGTAAAGGGGGATACTTTAGAGGTTTTCCCCGTTAATTTTAGCTTTCCTGTGCGTATAGAGTGGGAATTTAATACGGTGACAAAGATTTACAGCTTTGATAAGAAGACAAAGAAAAGAATAATAGATTATAATTTTCTCATTATTATCCCTATAATAAGAAAACTCCGCAAACACAAATATTCAGAAGACATACCCTTAGATGCCGTCTTAAAGATTAAAAAAGGGGATTATATTGTCCACGTCAAATACGGTATAGGCCGTTTCTTAGGAATTAAGAAAATAAAGACAAAGAGCCGGGAAGAGAATTTCTTTGAGGTAGAATATGCAAACAAAGATAAGTTGTATGTTCATCCTGAGGAAGCCCATCTTATCCAGAAGTATGTGAGTTTCTCATCAAGGCCCCCTAAACTTACACGTTTGGGCTCAAAAGAGTGGACAGGGATTAAACAGAGGGCAGAGAGAGGTATTAAAGATTTTGCCTTGCAGCTTCTTAAGATAGAAGCACAGCGCAAACTTATAGGGGGAATTAAGTATTCGCCAGATTCAGAATGGCAGAAGACTTTCGAACAGTCTTTTCCTTATGAGGAGACAGATGACCAGATAAGAGCTACAGAGAGTGTAAAGAGGGATATGGAATCCTCTTATTGCATGGACCATCTTATATGTGGAGATGTGGGTTATGGGAAGACAGAAGTAGCAATGCGAGCCGCATTTAAGGCAGTCATGGACGGAAAACAGGTAGCATTTTTGGTTCCCACAACTATCTTGGCCTACCAGCATTATAAGAATTTAACATCCCGCATTAGTAGATTTCCCCTCAGAGTAGAAATGCTTTCGCGTTTCAGAAGACATAACGAACAAAAAGCTATAGTAGAAGATTTAAAGAATGGTAAGATTGACATTATTGTAGGGACCCACAGGTTACTGTCTTCGGATATATCTTTTAAGGATTTAGGTCTTCTAATCGTTGATGAAGAACAACGTTTTGGTGTAGCTCAAAAGGAAAAATTGAAACAACTTAAGAGTGGCATAGATGTGCTCACTCTCACTGCCACTCCTATTCCCCGTACATTATATATGAGTATGGTTGGCATAAAAGAAATTTCCCTTATAAAAACTCCTCCCAAAAATAGAATGGCGGTCAAGACTCATATTGTAGAATTTAAAACAGAGGTAATAAGAGAGGCTGTATTAAGAGAGACGAAAAGAGGGGGGCAGGTGTTCTTTATTCATAATCGTATAGAAACAATAGATAAAATTTATAAGAAGCTAAAAAGTATTCTTCCTCAAAATATAAAGATGGAAATTGTACATGGCCGCCTTCCTTCGCGGCATATAGAGAAAGTTATGTTAGATTTTATAAATGGGAACATAAAGTGCCTTATATCCACTGCTATTATAGAGTCAGGAATTGATATACCGCAGGCAAACACCATAATTATTAATGATGCTCATATGTTTGGCTTGGCAGATTTACACCAGTTAAGAGGAAGGGTAGGTAGATTTAACGTTCAGGCCTATGCATATTTAGTTGTTCCTCGCTTTAAGTCAGCAGACAGCGATGCTCTTAAGCGACTTAAGCTGATTGAAGAGTTTTCTTATTTAGGTTCTGGTTTTGATATAGCCATGAGTGATTTGGAGCTAAGAGGAGCAGGAAATATTTTAGGGCACCAGCAGCATGGTTTTGTGTGGATGATTGGGTTTGATTTATATTGTCGTCTTCTTAAGAAAGAGATAGAATATTTAAAAGAACTTTTGCGATATCAAGAAGAATTGAGAAGGGAGGTTTAAATGTCCAAGGCAGCAAAGATAACAGAAAATGTGGTGTTTCTATTTTTAATGGTGGTGAGTACTTTTTGTTTCTCTGAAGAGTTAAATAAGATAGTAGCTAAGGTAAACAATTCCGCAATTACTTCCAAGGATATCGAAGAATATGCAAAGAGCACATCTTTAAATAAAGATGAACCTAAAGCATACAGGAAAATTCTTGAACATTTGATTGAAGAAAAACTTATCCTTCAGGAAGCAAAGAAGGAGAAAATGAAAGTAGATGAGAGCTTGGTAGAAAAGAGGTTAGAGCAGCTAATCTCAGCATACGGAAGCTATGATGAGTTTGAGAAATCTTTAACTGCCCAGGGTTTTAATATCGCCAGGGTGAAAGAAAAAATCAGAGACAATCTTATTATCCACCAGGCTATAGAAAAATACGTAAGTTCTCAAATAAGCATTTCCCCTGTGGAGGTGACCAACTATTACCAGCAGCACCTTAGAGATTTTATTTCTCCTCCCAAGTATATATGCTGGATAGCAAAGTCCAATAAGAAGTCTTTTTTAGACAAGCTATCTGCAGAAATAAAAGAAAAGGGAATAAATAAAGTAATGGAGTCTAATAAAGACATATTCTTTAAGATAGAATCTGACGAGAGTGGCTTGAAAGAAGAAGTTAAAGAAGTGGTAAAAAATATAAAAGAAAATGAATTTAGAGTGAAGGAAATCGAAGGAGCATATTATCTTATATATCTTGTTAAAGTTGTCCCGGAACATAAGAAGTTTCTTAACGAGGTTAAAGAGGAGATTTACAAAAAAATATGGGAAGAAAAATTCTCAAAGAGGTTCTCCGAATGGATAGATAAGCTTAAGGAAAATTCACTTATTAAAATTTATAATTAATCTTAGCACACCTTAATATGAAAAAAAAGATTGTAGTCACTGTTGGGGATCCCGCCGGTTGCGGTCCTTTTATTACTTTGAAGGCAATAGATAGGTTTAACAAGAAGGCTCATTTTATTGTTGTAGCAGATAGGGTTATTCTTGAAAGATATAGCATTTTTAAGAAAGTGTCCAGAAAGATTGAGCTGATTGATGTTAAGACGCCGGGAATAAATAACTTAGAGTTAGGCTGCCCCTCATATCTTGGAGGAAGAGCAAGTATTAATTATTTGAAGATTGCCCTTAAGACAATACGGAAGGAAAAAATACAAAACTTAGTAACAGCCCCCCTCTCGAAGGAAGCTGTTAAGATGAGCCTTAAGAATTTTTCTGGGCATACAGAATTTTTGGCGAATTACTTCAAGGTAAGAAATGTTTTAATGATGATGGTAGACGGAAATTTTAGAGTAGTTCTAGCCACTCGTCATATTCCTTTAAGAGATGTCCCATCTGCTATAACAAAGAGGCTCATGCAAAATACACTTAAGTTAACGCATAAGTCCCTTAAGGATATTTTCCACATAAGGAATCCGCGCATAGCAGTTGCAAGTTTAAATCCCCATGCCGGCGTTGATACGTTTTTGGGCAAGGAGGAATTGTTAGTTAAGGATGCCATTGACACTCTTCCTTTTAAGGTTTATGGCCCATATCCTTCGGATACTTTATTTTTGCTATACCGGCGTAATAAGTATGACTGTGTTATTGCCTGTTACCATGACCAGGCAATGATACCATTTAAACTGTTGTCTTTTAAAAAAGGGGTAAACGTAACATTGGGGTTACCCATTATAAGAGTTTCTCCTGCCCACGGTACTGCTTTTGATATTGTAAGGGAAAGAAAAATTCCTTCACATTATTCTATGTTCTCTGCATTTAATATTGCAGAAAAACTCTCTTTATGAAGTTTAAAAAGTCACTGGGACAGCATTTCTTAAGAGATAAGCGTTTTGTCCGCAAGATTCTTAAAAACCTTCATCTTGATGGGGAAACTGTTTTAGAGATAGGTGCAGGTAGCGGGGTTATGACGCGTCACATTATTAATAGAAAAGTTAAAAGATTATATTGTCTTGAAAAAGACTTAAGCTTGATACCAATTTTGAAGGAGAGGTTCTTATCTGAAAGAGTAGAGATTGTCAATGAAGATATTCTTGGATTTAATATAGGTTCTTTAGGGGATAATATTGTGGTTTTTGGTAATATCCCTTTTAACATAAGCAATCGCCTTATAAGGTATCTTATAGACAACAGGCGATTTGTGAAGAAGGCATATCTTACCTTTCAGAAAGAATTTGCACATCGATTAGCCGCTTCTTGTAATACCAGGGCATATGGATACTTGAGTTGTTTTGTCCAGTACTATGCAAAGATCAGGATTCTATTCGATATACCGAAAGAGGCTTTTTATCCTAAACCAAAGGTAGATGCGTCTTTTGTCGAGATGGATTTTTGTGGGTATCCCCTTTTTAGAGTGGGTGATGAAAGTTTGTTTTTTAAGCTTATCAGGAAAGCATTTTCTTCGCGAAGAAAGAAAGTGATAAACTCTTTATCTGGGTTAAAGGATAAGGAAAACTTGAAGAAAGCTTTCAGTTCGCTTAAGCTCGACACTTCTTCTAGGGCAGAAAACCTATCATTAAAAGATTATTATAATCTTTATCTCAGAGCTTTCACGTAAGAAATAGTCCGATAGTAAGTTACGAAGATAAATCACCTTTAAATACTATTTGACACTTAACGCTAGAAGTGATAAAATCCTTTCTATCTAAAAGGGATAATGAAAAAAGCAGCGAATAAAAATACATTGAAGAAAAGAATCCAGGCGGGTATAAAAAAGATACGTGTTTTAGCCAAGAAGTCACAAAGAAGAAGCAAAACTTCTTCTCGAAGAATATCTTCTAATAAAAAAACTTCCTTAAAGAAAGAGTCGGTAAGTAAATCCAGAAAAAAGAAACCTTCTTTAGAGGCGGTTTCCCTTGCCACACCTACCCTTAAACACACAGAAGAGGAAAGAATAGAAGTTTCTAAATTCAGCGCCGTGGAAACATCTCTTAAAGAGCCAGAGAGGTTCAATCTTCCCTTGTGTTATAATGATAATCGCATTGTACTTATACCTCGAGACCCATGGTGGATACATACCTACTGGGATATTTCCCAGGAGAAGATTAACGAAGTAATTGCTAAAATACCTCTTCATGAGAGAGAAAATCTTAAGTGGGCTTTAAGAGTTCATGATGTTACAGGAATAGATAATTTTAGTGGACATAACTCTCATTCCTTCTATGACATTGATATTAATTTTGACGCTTATAACTGGTATATTAATGTGAATGCGCCAGAAAGAGAGTGGTGTGTTGAGATTGGACTTAAGACAAAGAATGGCAGATTTTTTGTTGTATTGCGGTCTAATATTATAAAAACTCCTTATTTCGGTATTTCTGATATTGTTGATGAGGAATGGGCTTTGCCTGATGAGGATTACTTTAAGGTTTTGGGAGTTTATGACTTAGGCAGGAGTTCATTAGAGAGAAGAAAAAAGCTAGAGGAGTTGTTGAAGCAGCAAATTTCCAGTGGATTCTTCTCAGGTGCTTTAAGCAGCCTTTCTTCATTGAGAGAAAAGAAGAAAGAGAGGAAGTTTTTTTTAGAGGTATGGACAGAACTCATTCTTTATGGCAGAACTACCCCTGATGCCGCTGTCTCTGTTTGTGGCAAAAAAATAAAACTAAGAGACGATGGAACATTTTCTATGCGGTATGCTTTGCCTGAAGGAAATTTTCGTTTTGACGTTTCCGCAACCTCTCAAGACAAAGAAGAGACCATCACTATCATTCCCGCAGTAAAGCGGTATACCATAAAATAATGATATGGAAAAGGGATATCTTTCTTTAGTATTACATGCGCATCTTCCTTTTGTCCGTCATCCTGAATACGAAGAGTTCCTGGAAGAACGGTGGCTCTTTGAGGCTCTAACCGAAACATACCTGCCGTTACTTTCTATGATGGAGGGTCTTATTCACGACAGAGTAGATTTTAAACTTACCATGAACATTTCTCCTTCTTTGAGCGAGATGTTAGCAGATGAGCTTCTTAAGGAAAGGTATGTTAAGTACTTAGACAAGATGATTGAACTGTGTGAAAAAGAAGTAGAACGTACCCGTTTCTATGAAGAGTTTCACAAACTGGCGTTGATGTATTATTACCGTTTTTCTAATACAAAAGAGAAGTTTGTAAATAGATACCATCGAGATATTCTAAAGCAATTCAAGGCAGTTCAGGACAAAGGGAACCTGGAAATTATAACCTGTGGTGCTACCCACGGCTTCTTACCTTTACTTTCTGTTAATAAAGAGGCAGTAAAGGCTCAAATAAGAATAGGGGCAGATACTTACAGGAAACATTTTGGTGCTTCTCCACTTGGCATTTGGCTTCCTGAGTGCGGATATTTTGAAGGGTTAGACAAATTTCTTAAGGAAGAAGGGATTAAATATTTTATTTTAGAGACTCACGGAATCTTATTTTCTCGACCCCGTCCTAAGTTTGGTGCGTATTCAGCATATTACACAAAAAATAGAGTAGCAGTTTTTGGCAGAGACCACGAGTCGTCTAAAAGTGTATGGTCTTCCATTGAAGGTTATCCTGGTGATTATAATTATCGCGAATATTACCGTGATATCGGATTCGATTTAGATTACGATTATATTAAGCCTTATATATCTAGTTGCGGAGCACGTATATTTACGGGGATAAAGTACTATAGAATAACAGGTAATACCCCTCATAAAGAGCCATATGTTCCCGAAAAGGCACGCCAAAAAGCTGCTGAGCACGCAGGGAATTTTATGTTCAACCGTGAAAAACAGATAGAGCACCTTTACGGTATAATAGGAAGGAAGCCAATTATAGTTTCTCCTTATGATGCTGAATTATTTGGTCATTGGTGGTTTGAAGGTATAGACTGGCTTAATTTTCTTATACGCAAAATTCGCTATGACCAGAAGACCATTAAGTTGATTACGCCATCAGAGTATCTTAAGGTTTATCCCCGGAATCAGGTTATTACCCCTTCTCCTTCCAGCTGGGGATGGAAAGGGTATTATGAGGTGTGGCTTAATGGTTCTAATGACTGGATTTACCCACATCTCCATCGTGCTTCTGAAGAGATGAAAAAGGCAGTTAAAGAATTTTCTTCTGATGGAGAAGTGAAGAAGCGGATTTTAAACCAGATGCTGCGAGAGCTTCTTTTAGCCCAGTCAAGCGACTGGGCATTCATGATGAAAACAGGTGCTTTTAGTGAATATGCCACAAAGCGCACTATTATTCACCTTGAAAGATTTTATCTCCTTAAAAGTTACCTGGAGAGAAATTTCTTTAATATGGAAGTACTGGAGGATATTGAGAGAAAGGATAATATTTTCCCCCATATAAACTATTCTGTGTATCAAACATAGTATGAAACAAGTTCCTACCGATGTTATCTTCTTATGGCATATGCACCAGCCTTACTACCGCAAGCCACATGACAATTACTATCTACTTCCCTGGGTAAGACTGCATGGAGTAAAGGATTATTATGGGATGGCACGTGTGGTAGAAAAATTTGACAATGTAAAGGTTACTTTTAACTTCAGTGGTATACTCATTGAACAACTTCTCGATTACATAGATAATAAAGCAAAAGATTATTATGGTATACTTACATTAAAAAATCCAAAGTACCTCACACACACAGAGAGGGAGTTTATTATTGACAGGTTTTTCTCGGTTAACTTTGAAAGGTTTATTCGTCCCAATAAGCGTTATCTCCAGCTTCATCATAAAAAAGTAAGCAAGAAAAACTTCTCTGCACAGGATATACTTGATTTACAGGTTATATTCAACCTTTGTTGGTTCCACCCCTACACTATAAAGGAAGACAAGAATTTGAGAAGCATAGTCAAAAAGGAAAAGAATTATACTTTTAGTGATAAAGAATATATTATGAGAAAACAGTATAATATTATCTCTAAGATTTTCCCTCTCTATAAAAAACTCCTTAGGGATGGAAGAATAGAGCTTTCTTTAACTCCCTATGCCCATCCCATTATGCCTTTGATTTATGATACGGATGTTTTAAAAGATTTCCCCTACTTGAAGAGGCCTTCTCTTAGGTTTTCTCATCCTGAGGATTGCGTTTGGCATTTAGATAAGTCGGTGCGTATTTTTAAGAATGTGTTTGGTGAAAAGATAAAAGGGAGTTGGCCGTCAGAGGGTAGCATATCGGAGGATGTTGCCCGTGTTTATGCTCAAGAAGGATTCAAATGGATAGGAGCTGACGAAGAGATACTGTTTAAAAGTCTTACTACAGAGTTCGTTCCTTATGACCTTATAAAAAAGCAGCGCCATCTTATATATAGAGCATATAATTTCAACGGCTTAAACGTATTTTTTAGAGACCGTAATCTTTCTGATGCGTTAAGTTTTATTTATCAGAGCTGGGAAGATCCTGTGTTTGCTGCTAATGATTTTCTTGAACATTGTAAAAGGATTCACTATTACACGAAGAACATTTTGAAAAAGCGTGCCATTGTGATTATTATGGATGGAGAGAATGCTTGGGAGTATTATAACAACAATGGAGTAGAGTTTTTAGAGACAATTTACAATGCTTTGGAGCATAGCAAAATTCTTAGTTCTACGACACCATCAGAGTTCCTGAAAGGACACCACTCAAAGCCCCTTGAGAGGTTAAGCCCTGGTTCTTGGATTAATGGAGATTTTGGGGTATGGGCAGGTTCTAAAGAGAACAACCATAATTGGTATATTCTAAGAAGGGTTAGAGACCAGATAGAGAAAGTAAAAGACAGGAATAAGAAAGAAAAGCTCTTAAAGTATTTTTATATTATTGAAGGCAGCGACTGGAACTGGTGGAATACCTTTGAGGAAACAACAGGAGATTTCAACAGGCTGTTTCTTTCCTATATACACGAGGTGTACAAAATACTTGGCAAAAAATTTCCTTCCTATATAATAGATAGATAATTTCCAATAGCTTAAAAATGGTTTACAATAGAGGTATACCTTATGAGCAAAGTATATTTTCTTTTTGGTGTCCATAATCACCAGCCTGTGGGAAATTTTGATTATGTGTTTGAAGATGCTTTTAACAGGTGTTATGCTCCTTTTATAGACATTTTAGAGAAATATCCCCTTGTAAAATGTAATCTTCATATAACCGGCCCTCTTTACGATTGGATTATTTCCCACCGAAAACATTTTATGGATAAGATTAAGGCTATGGTGAAAAAAGGACAGCTTGAGATTATAAGTGGGGGCTATTATGAACCCATTCTTCCTATCATACCTGATGAGGACAAATATTCTCAGATAGAGCTTATGAATAAATTTATAAAAAACCAATTTAATAAAAATCCCGCTGGCATATGGATTGCAGAAAGAGTATGGGAGCCTTATCTGGCAAGGGTTATTCATAATTCTTCTTTAAGTTATACTTTCTTGGATGATACGCATTTTCGTTATGCAGGGTTGTCTGAAGAGGAATTTCTTGGTTACTATACCACTGAAGATGCAGGAAAAGAAATATTTGTTTTCCCTATAAGTAAGACATTGCGTTATAAGATTCCTTTTTCTCAGGCTCATGAGGCAGTCGAGCTTCTTAAGAGCTTTGCCAACAACGGTGATACCTTGATTACTCTTTTTGATGATGGTGAGAAATTTGGCCTGTGGCCTCATACTTTCGACTGGGTTTATAACAAAGGGTGGCTGGACAGTTTTTTTAAACTCTTAACCAGGAATATAAATGCAGTGGAAACAATCACTGCTTCAGAAGCTATAAAAAAGTTTTCTCCGAAGTCTCTTGTGTATTTACCTACTGCTTCTTATGAGGAGATGGGAGAATGGGTGCTTGCGCCAGGAGTCTTTAGGAGTTTCGAAGAGCTTCAAAAGTACATTACAGATAATCCCAAGAGCGTTCAATGGAAAAACTTCTTAAGAGGAGGGTTTTTTAGAAACTTTTCTGCAAAATACCCTCGAATTAATTTTATGCACAAGAAGATGCTCTTTTTAAGCAACAAAATACACGCCCAACGAAAAGTTAAAGATTCCAAAAGCATTCTAAAACATCTCTGGCGAGCACAGTGTAATTGTGGTTATTGGCATGGTATCTTTGGAGGGTTTTATCTTGGTCATATAAGAGCAGCTATCTATGAAAACTTGATTAAAGCAGAAAAAGAGTTTGATGCTAGAGTATTAAAGAATTTTCCCATAGCTGAAAGGAGGGACTTTAATTTTGACGGTTATGAGGAAATTACCCTAAAAAATAGGCACCTTATATTAACCTTGTCAGAAAAAGGGGCAACTATTGTTGAGCTAAGTTATAAAGATAAGTGTTTTAACCTGCTTAATACCATTACCCGTCAGGAGGAGTCTTATCATAGCAGGGTAAGCAAAGCTGCCCAGGAGAAAGAAAACGGAATTTCTACCATTCATGATATAATTAGAGCTAAAGAAAAGGGGCTTGAGAATTACCTTATTTATGATAATTACGAGAAGGTGAGTCTTGTTGATAATCTTTTAAGAAAAGATATCTCTCTGGAAGACTTTTCTAAACAGAAGAAAGTAAATACACTATCTAACTTTCGTTATCAGGTCTCTTTATCAAAAAGAAAATCAGGAATTTCTCTAAGATGTCGTTATAAAGAAGAAGGGCTTGATTTCCTCAAGAAAGTAAGCTTTGCTAATAATCCTTCCTTTGATGTAGAATATGTGTTTTCTAAAACAGCTCTTTTAGAGGATTATTATTTTGGAGTGGAATTTAATATTTATCTTCCCTCTAAAGATTCAGTAAAGTTTCTTACAAAAGGAGATTCTTTATCTTTTGATGGGAACATGGTTTTAAACAATATTGATAGTTTAGTTATTAAGGATAGCTTTACCGGTATAGAGATTAATTTCAATGTAAGTTTGTCAGATGTGTTTGTTGTGCCGTTGTATTCTGTGTCGTCGTCAGAAGCTGGGTTCGAGAAGGCTTATCAACAGATAACGGTTCTTTTTATCAGAAAAGAAAGGAGCAGCTCTTACAGGGTAACGTGCAGGTTAAGAAAGGAGGGGTAGATGCTTAAAAAAAGAAGTACTTCAACAAAGAAAGGGATAAGAATTAAGAAAGGTTTGTCAAAGACAAACAGAACAAGCACAAAAGACGATTCTTTTGAATTCACATTAAGCAAAATCGCTGAGTATATAAGAACAAGAGCTTATTATATCTGGGAAGACATGGGAAAACCAGTAGGCAAAGATATTGAGATTTGGCAGACAGCAGAAAGAGAAATACTTAAAAAGCTTATCAGAAAATGATTTGTCTGTGAGATTCTCAAAACTCAGCATCTATAAAAATGCTTAGTCACGAACTCTATTTAAAAACTGGAGAGATTCTACTTAAACGATTGGAGAATAAGTTCCATTTTAATATGAGCAATGAAGAGAGGTGGGATTTAGTAGAGAATACATTAAAAGATGTAGCTTATGAGTCAGGTGATGGGCAGATAAAGGATATCTATGATAACCATGCAAAAAGGAGGGTGTTTATTGAGCAGTTTCTTTCTTACGATGAGGTAGATGAGTTTATTAAAGACCCGCAGGTAGAAGATATTGATATAAACAGTACAAATCCTATCTTTGTTCATATGACAAACAGGGGATTTGTTAAAACGAACAAGCGTTTCTCTACTGCACGTTACCTTGACTTCTTTCAAAGAAAACTTATTATTTTTGCAGGAAGAGTTTATGTTAGAAAGATAAATGACTACGGTTTACCTAATATATACGGTCGAGTTAATATTGTACATTCTCCTTTTGGTCCTCAGATTACGATAACGAAATCCAAGGAGTTGCCTTTAAGTATTATTCAGTTAATAGAAAGCGGTACTCTGGATTATACTACTGCATCTTTTCTCTGGTTAGCAGTGGAAGGGATGGGTTTGCGGCCCGCTAATATGTTGATTGTAGGAGGCCCGGGGACAGGAAAAACAACGCTTCTTAATGCACTTTTGAGCTTCATTCCTTCTAATGAAAGAGTAGTAATTATAGAGGATACTCTGGAATTAAACACGAGATTTATGGAAAATTTTTCCCGTTTAGAAAGCGGAGAAGATTTATCTTTAGAATATTTAGTAAAGAATACTTTGAGAATGAGACCAGAACGTATTATTGTTGGAGAGGTAAGGGGAAGAGAGGCTCAAGATATGATGACAGCGATGAATATTGGTAAGTATTGTATGGGGACAATTCATGCTTCTAACACAAAGGAAGCATTTACCCGCCTAGAGAATGCTCCTATGAACATACCGCCTTCCTTAATAAATCTTATTGATATCTTAGTGGTTTTAAGAAGATTCAGAAAGGGTAATACTATTCAAAGAGTAGCAGAGGAAATTTCAGAGACTTCCTTTATGCACCAGAAGCGTCCTTTGGTATCAGTGATGTGGAAGTATGATTACAAAACAAATTGCATTAAAGAAGAATCA
Source organism: uncultured Planctomycetia bacterium (assembly GCA_964463445.1). Classification (GTDB taxonomy): domain Bacteria; phylum Omnitrophota; class Gorgyraeia; order Duberdicusellales; family 4484-171; genus CAZWON01. The sequence goes on along the minus strand of CAYXBX010000007.1, from coordinate 4,479 downwards.
CCATGTACAGTTTTTAGAGACAAGCTCGCTGAGGCAACAGGAAAAGAGACTGTTTATGTTCTTAGAGAGCACCAATTAAGGACAAAGATTTTATATCTTCTTAAAGAGAAGGATATTAAGACGTTTCATGAGATTACCAAATTTTCTTCTATTTACAATAAAGACAGAGAACAGGCCTTAGACAGTATAGGCAGCAGTATAAAAGAAGTAGAAAAGATTTCTTTACCTCGATAGTTTGATTTCGATACCGGAGAGGTCGCATAGTCTGGACTAGTGCGCACGCCTGGAGAGCGTGTGACCCGTTATGGGTCCGGGAGTTCGAATCTCCCCCTCTCCGCCACTTTTTGCTAAGCAAAAAGTGGCGAGATCTCGCCCGCTTCACCAAATTTGCAAAACAAATTTGGTAAGCGAGGCGGATCCGCCATACAGAAACAAATATGTACTATGTTTATATCCTTCTTAATGAGGCTAAGACGAGAACATATACCGGAGTTACCAATGATGTAATTAAACGATTGACGATGCACAATGCCGGTAGAGTTAAGGCGTCACGACCATATAGGCCATACAAGATAATTCATACAGAATCTTTTGAAACGCTTAAAGAAGCACGGCAAAAAGAAAAGTTTTATAAGTCCACGACAGGACGCAGGAGAATAAAGGAAATGTTTTTTAAATAAATTTGCCGTCAACGACAATCCGCCAACAATCTTATTCCTTAACCTCTATTTTTGAAACAAACCCTATCGTTACTCAAAAGCCTGATGCATTTTCTGTGTTTTCATTCTGTGCTAATCTGTTTGCATCTTGCGCTAATCTGTGTATAAACAGATGGTTCGGCGACTTTTATGTTAGGGTGTAGGGTGTAGAGATTGGCGAATAGCGTTGCCAGTTAAAAGATTCCAACCTCGAAAATCAAGTATTTAGAATTTAGTATTCAGCCTCAATTGTGTATAGATATTTTTGAGGTGTTGAAGAAAGAGGTGGATTATACAGAAAGAATCAGAAGGAAGCGGATTTACTTTCTAAGAAGTAATATCTTATATGTTTTAGAATTGCGTCATAAGTATCCTTACTTATCTGGGTAAACTGTATTCCTAAGATAAAGGGGTATTTTATATCGTTAGTTTCGTTTCTGCGCAGAACCCGTCCTTTTGTTATCACAGGTTTTTTAAATTCAGGAAGATATATTCCCAGCTCTATCTCTTCTCCGATATCTATTTTGTAAGGGCTGAGTAAACATATACCTTCTTCCGAGATATCCTTAGTAAGCAGATCTCTTTCTAAAAGGTATTGGGAAGGACATAGTACAACCTTAAGGGATGTTTTATGGCGCGGATATTTGCGTCGCTCTTTTTTTGATATATATTGATTATTTTTCTTCATCACTTTCCTCCCTAAACATAACATATAATTTGAGTTTTTTTTAGGGGATAGTGTAAATATTGTGAAAACGCTTTCACCATTAATCTTCAATGACTTTTAACAAATTCTATGAATAATACAAGAGGGGTGTGAAAATATTAATAGTTATTCTTAGGGTTTAACTTAAATTACTTAAGGAAGATGTATCTTAGAATAAAAAGAAGGGAGAAAATAGAGATTAAAAGGGGGATTTCTTTAAATCGTCTTTTTATAAACTTTAATATTGTATAGGATATAAAACCAAAGGCAATCCCTTCTGTTATGCTGAAAGAAAAAGACATAATTATAATTGTTAAAAAAGCCGGGATAGATTCAGTAAAGTCAGACCAGTCTATTTTATTTACATTTCCTATCATAAGTATGCCAACAATAACCAGGGCAGGAGAAATAATGGGATAGAAAGTACTTTCTCCTATTGTAATGCCGGAAGAGACCATCTTAATGAGAGGATAGAATAGCAGAGCAAGAAGGAACATAGCGGCTGTTACAATATTAGCCAGCCCAGTTCTTGCCCCTTCTGCTACGCCTGTTGAACTTTCTATATAGCTTGTAACTGTTGATGTGCCCAGGCATGTTCCTGCAACTGTTCCTATGGCATCACTTAGAAGGGCTTTCTTTGCCCTTGGCAGTTTGCCATTTTTTACAAATCCTGCTTCTTCTCCAATGCCGATTAATGTCCCTACTGTGTCAAAAAGGTCAAGGAAGAACAAAGTAAAAATTACCCCCAGCATGTTTAAATTTAAAGCACCAAAAATATTTAGCTTAAGCAGTGTCGGATATATAGAGGGAGGTTTCCCTATGATGCCTTGAAAATAGGTAAGTTTTATGAAAAGGGCAATAATTGCATTAAGAATAATGCCTATAAGAATTGCTCCTCTTACTTTCATGGTTAATAATATGCCAATGGTTAATATTCCAAAAAGAGAAAGCAGTACATGAGGACTTTTTAAATTTCCCAGGCCAATGAGAGTGCCCGGCGCTTCAACTATAATACCCGACCACTCCAGGCCTATAAGAGCAATCAGAAGGCCAATTCCTACAGCAATGGCGTTTTTTAATGACAGGGGTACAGAGTTTACCAGTTTCTCCCGTAGTCCGAAGAATGCCAGAAGAATAAATATTGCTCCTGAGATAAAATTAGCCCCAAGAGCAATTTGCCAGCTGATTCCCATGCCAATACATACCACATAAGTAAAATAGAAATTATGACCCATTGCTGGAGCAAGTGCTATTGGGTAGTTTGCAAGGATTCCCATAAGGAATGTTGCGATTGCAGAAGCCACGCAGGTAGCAACAATGACGGCGTCTTTATTCATTCCGCAGGCAGAAAGAACCGCAGGCTGGACAAAGATTATATAAGACATAGTCATAAAGGTGGTAAGGCCGCCGATAATTTCTCTTTTTAAGCTGGAACCGCTGGAATGGACAGAGAAGAGTTTTTCGAGAATCGCCATTTGTTTTTATTATAATATTTTTTATTTTCTCTTGCAATTATTTTTGATACAATAAACTCCCATGAATGCTTTGAGCTGGTTTTTTCTCATCTTGACAATTTTAGCATGGGGGACTACTCCAATCCTTGAGAAAGCTGCTTTAAAAGGGGCAAGCCCTTTAGCCGGCCTTTTTGTAAGAAATGCAGTTGCTTTCTTTGTATTTCTGTTGTTTTTTGTATTTACGGGACGCCTAAAGAATATTTATTATCTTCCCTTTAAGAATACAATTCTTTTCTCAATGAGCGGGATTTTGGCAGGATTTCTGGGGATGTATTGTTATTACAGGGTGTTAAAAATAAATCCTTCTTCTAAAATAGTTCCTCTTGCTGCAACTTATCCTCTGGTGGCAGTCCTTTTAGGAATGGTTTTCTTAAAGGAAGAGGTGACAGCGGCAAGAATAATAGGCACTGTCCTTATTATTTTGGGAGTGCTTCTAGTAAAATGAAAAAAGCAGATATAAAATTTATGCAGGAGGCTTTAAAACTTGCTTTGCAGGCTTCAAGTAGAGACGAAGTTCCTGTGGGAGCAGTGGTAGAATATGAGAATAAAATAATTGGCAAAGGTTATAACCAGGTAGAAATGCTTAAGGACCCAACTGCCCACGCAGAAATGATTGCCATAACTTCAGCAACAAGCTATTTAAAATCAAAATGGTTGAACAAATGCACACTTTATGTTACCATTGAACCCTGCAGTATGTGTGCAGGAGCGCTGGTTTTAGCTAGAATTGGAAGGGTAGTATTTGGTGCTTCTGATTCTAAAGCTGGAGCATTTGGTTCAAAGTTAGATATTAATCAGTTAAAACTCAATCATAAAATAAACGTTAAAAAAGGAATTCTGGAAAATGATTGCTCCCAGGTTATGAAAGAGTTCTTTAGGAAGAAGAGATTAGAGAAATTATATTCTAGATAAATAGATTATTGGGTGGGGTACTTTCTTTTTATAAAGATATTATTATATAGAGAAATTTCTTTTCTTTGATATTCTTACGAGTTAACTATCAAGGGACAGAGTCCCTTATGTACCCCGGAGAGGTGGCCGAGCCAAGTTGGTCCGTATGAGGATTGGTTTAAGGCAGCCGGCCTCAAACGGCCGTCCGTATAAGGATGCCTGCTAAGCGGTTAGAGATGTATTACGTGTATATATTAAAGAGTTTAAAAGATGGTAAGTTTTACACAGGGTATACGTCTAATTTAGTAAAGAGGATAGAGTCGCATAATCGTGGTAGTAATAAGTCTACAAAGCATAGGCGGCCATTAGAACTAGTTTACTCTGAATCTGTAGATACCAAAAGAGAAGCAATTGAGAGAGAGCGGTTCCTAAAGAGCCTAAAGGGTAGTTATTTAAAGACGCAATTGAAAGCTCATTTCGGAGAGGTGGCCGAGTTGGTTTAAGGCAGCCGCCTGCTAAGCGGTTGTACTCCTGAAGGGGGGTACCCAGGGTTCGAATCCCTGCCTCTCCGCCAATTTTGAGTCAGGGCAATTTTGGCAACTATACTGAACGGCCCGGACCAATAAAATGAAAGCTTTCTGTCTTTTAATATATGGTTCGAGCCGTTCGT
>CAYXBX010000006.1:0-20762 GCA_964463445.1 uncultured Planctomycetia bacterium | reverse complement strand
AAACAGCGTTTAAAAGAAATTTTTATTTTAATTAATTCTCCAAAAAAGTCAATGCCAAATAACCGCATCTCTTGTTATTTTATGAACCGGATACAAAGAGGATACCTAAATTCTTCGCCCTTACTCACTTTAACGGCGGCGATAATAATCATTACCACATCAAAAATTCCCACCGCAATAGCAAGCAGTACACCGATAACAATAATGGTTAGAATCAAACTTACAAGAGATGCAATGGTAACGGTAATTTGAAAGTTAAGGGCTTCCTTCCCCTGAGTATCAACAAATGAAGATTTCTCTTTGTTGGTAAGCCATATTACTAAAGGAGCAATTATATTCCCGAAAGGAATAATAAACCCAGCAAATGCTGAAAGGTGTGTCCACATTGCTAACTGTTTCTCGCTCACTTCTCCACCTCCTCTTTTGTTATGTGAGCATACACCTCGGTACTCTCACAACTATTCAGGACATCTTAAAGACTCTGCCTCTAATTTGTCCCGACAATATATAATTATAATAAATAATATAGGGTTTGAACGAGAACAATTTACTTTAGTAAAACAGCTTCTTTTTTGGCTCCCCTTCAAACTCTTTCTTGATACGGAACAAAAATGGGCGGTACAGGATTCGAACCTGTGACCTCAACGATGTCAACGTTGCGCTCTAACCAATCTGAGCTAACCGCCCGAATTCCCACCGCGTATTGCACTGTGCGTATTGCGTAATTTACAGTATATCGTGTGTATTGCTCACCTTGTGGTATATTTAATCGCGATACGCATTACGCGTTACGTAACACGAGTATAGCCTGCCGGGGGCGGGACTCGTATACAATCTCCGACGCCAGTCGGAGTACCCGAAGGGTTATTGTATCCGAGGTTGCTTACGATGAATATTGCAACCCTTAAGTCCCCCTTCACCTATTAGTTATTGCAAAGAGCATGCCGGGGGCGGGACTCGAACCCGCACGCACCTTACGGCGCAGCAGATTTTAAGTCTGCTTTGTCTGCCAATTCCAACACCCCGGCTAAATACAAAAGACAATTTTCTCCCTAACATCCCTTTATCATCCGGGGAAATATGCTCACATGAACAAAGCGCATCTTCAGAAAACCACAAAGCTCTATCTTTAACTGTTAACTGTACTTAGTCAGATCTCAGGTTGCTTTACCGGACAACTTATAAGCTTAAAACTCGTACTATATGCTCCGTCATACGCTATTAAAGGCGTGGGCCGGGTTTGAACCGGCGAATAGCGGTTTTGCAGACCGCCGCCTTGCCACTTGGCTACCACGCCACCATACAAAGTGCTATAAAGTTAAAAGCGTACGCGACGAAACAACTCTATTTGTTTCTGCGCTTAACTCTAATTTTTCCCTCTGCTATCTCCAACAATGCTATGTCTAACAACTTCTCATCCTTACTCTCCACCAAAGGTTTCTCTCCATCGGCAAGCTGCAACGCTCTCTTAGCTGCCAACATAGCAAGTTTATATACGGAACCTTCGCTTGCCTTAAGAAGCTGTTCTGTGGGAAAATAATTTTTCTTCATAGACTCCTCCTCCGAAGTCTCTCGGCTATTAAAACTGCCTCCAATAATTTCAATGCGTTCTTTAGATTTTGGTTTATTATTAAATAATCATAAACTTTCACAAATTGCAACTCTTTTTTTGCCAGAGAAAGTCTTTTTTTCACAATTGCGCTATCCCCTCTTTTACATAGCCTACGAGAAAGTTCCTCTTCGGTAGGTGCAGTTATAAACACCGTGGTTATTTTATCTCTCCGTAATCTTCTTCTCAAATACACTGCCCCTTTGACATCTATACAAAGAATTAAATCCTTCTTTTGTCTTTTTGCTTCTTGTAAAAAATACTTTGGCGTCCCATAATAATCGTTTAAAACTTTCTGGTGTTCTAAAAAATATTTTTTCTTTATCAATTCTTTAAACTTTTTCTGGTTTATAAAAAAATAGTCGCGCCCTTCTCGTTCCCCTTTTCGTTTTAATCGAGTTGTACAAGATACGGCGAGTAGAAAATTATTTTTAATAAACTTTTTTAAAAATAATTTCTTTAACAGTGTGGTCTTGCCTGCGCCGGAAGGGCCTGAAATGACAATAATTCTTTCTCCTGCCATACTGAATTTATTCTACATTTTGAGCCTGCTCTTTGATTCTCTCTAAGGCATTTTTGGCTTCTAAGAGCCGGCCGCAAATGTCAGCATCTTTTGTCTTGCTGGAAGCAGCGTTAAGTTCCCGCTGAACTTCCTGTACGAGAAAATCTAACGCCTTGCCCTTGGGGGTTTTTTTACCCAAGGTAATTGTTTTATGTAACTTATTGATATAGAATAAGATAAGTGCTATTTCCTCTGCTATATCTTTATTCCCGTTGGCATCTTCTGGTATAATAGATAACTTTTGCTTTATCTTGGTTATATTCCTCTTTATCTCAAGAGCATTACTCTTAATCTCTCTTTTTATAACATTGCCCTGTTTTTCTTTGAAAGCAACCAATCTGGTTATGCCTTCCTTCACTACTGACAGGATGGCTGTATTATCAACTGTGTGCTGCTTCTCCTCCAAGCGCACTACTCCTGGCAACATTAGAATATCTTTAACAAGTGCTTCCTGGGGTATGTTAAAGGTGCGGGAAAAATATTTTATATGTCTATAATACTGGCTAAGCAGCTCTTTATCAACAAAGAGACGCTGTGCAAAGTGTCCCTTAAACAAAAAATAAATTTCTATTCTCCCCCGATGAATTTTCTTCTGTACTTCTTTTTTTATCTCTTCTTCTAAGTAGATTTTTGTGATGGGAAGCTGATGGGTAAAAATTTCCAAATATTTGGAATTGGTTGAGCGTAATATAACCTCTATGGTGCAGCCTCTGTTTGTCCCCCGCGCATAAGCATAGGCAGTCATTCCTTTCATTTCCAAATTCTCTTTTTAAAATTACCTATGGTTGTTTCTTTGGTGGGATATAAATCGTAGACTATCTCGTGGGGCTCAAACCATAACTTTATCTCTTTTTCAGCCTCCTTCTCATTACTTGAGGCATGTATAACATTTTCAAATAACCCACTGGTTAAGATTCTTCCATACTGTCCTCTTATTGTTGTAGGACTGGCTTCTTCGGGATTAGTTGCTCCTGCTAAGCTGCGTACCTTCTGGATAGCGTCCTCGCCCCAGTATACTAAAGCCATAACCCTATTATCGCCATGAAGCTCGCCGGTTATATATTGTAGAAGTTCGGGAAAGAACGGTTTTTCTTTAAGGTGTGCGTAATGTTGCTTAGCCAGCTCTTTAGAGACTTTTACAATTTTTGCTCCGATTATTTTAAGTTTTGACTCGGAAAGGCGCGTAAGAATATTCCCTGTAAGGGATTTCTTTAAACCATCTGGTTTAATAATAACTAATGTTGCCTGTTCTTTCATATAATAATCTTTATAATTCTCTCTAAATCTTTAGCGCTGTAATATTCGATAATAATTTTACCTTGTTTATTCTTTTTGTCTACTATTTTCACTTTTGTTCCCAATGCTTTTTGCAGCCGCTCCTCAACATCAGCTATAAAAGGGTTGGTGGACTTTCTTCGACGTAATGATTTCTTAACTCTCTTCTCTATCTCTCTTACAGAAAGGCCCTCCTGTAAAATGCGACGGAACAATTCTTTTTGCCTCTTCTCGTCCGTTAAAGCTAAAAGTGTACGTGCCTGGCTGCGGGAAATAATACCTCTCTTTAACGCGTCTTTTATCTCTTGGGGAAGCTTGAGCAAACGAAGCGTATTGGCAATAGAACTTTTATCCTTGCCTAACATAGAACCTATCTCTTCTAAGGTAAGTTTGAATTCCTCCATCAACCTTCGGAAAGCAGCGGCTTCTTCCAGAGGATTTAAATCCTCTCGCTGTAGATTTTCCATAATTGCTAACATAAAGGTGTCTCTATCGTTAAGCTGTTTAACTATTGTAGGTATCTCTTTGATCCCCAATAACTTAGCTGCATGAAAACGCCGAGACCCTGCAACAATTTCAAATTCTCCTTCTTTTTTACGCACTACAATGGGTTGGATAAATCCTTTTTCTTTAATAGACTGGGCGAGTTCTTTAAGTTCTTTTTCATCCATAGTGGTGCGAGGCTGATAACTGCTCTGCCGAATCATATCCAACGGTAAGTAAACCAATTCTCGCTGCGTTGTGTCGTGAGGCTTCTTAGGAATTAACGCATCTAATCCTCTACCTAAAACTCTTCTTTCCATTAAACACCTCCTTTCTGGAGGGTGTTAAACACCTCAATTTTTTCCCCCAATATTTCCTCCGTCAAATTCATATACGCCTTTGCCCCCACGCATATGGGTTCGTAAAAATATATTGGTTTAGCAAAACTGGGAGCTTCTGCTAGTTTAATATTTCGCGGTATGATGGTGTTGAACGTCTTTTCTTTAAAAAAGCGCCTAACTTCCTCAATCACCTGCAAAGTAAGACGGGTTCGAAAATCAGCCATAGTTAATAATACTCCCTCTATTTCCAGCAAGGGGTTCAGTCTCTCTCTTACTAACTCAACGGTATTCAAAAGTCGTGTCATTCCTTCCAGGGCATAATATTCACATTGAATAGGAATTATAATACTATCCGCGGCAGTGAGAACATTAACTGTTAATAGCCCCAACGACGGCGGAGCATCAATAATGATATAAGCAAATCGGTCTCTTAAGGATTCCAGAACCTTTCTAAGTCTTCTTTCACGTTCATTAATACTCACTAATTCGATTTCTGCGCCTGTTAAGGCAATACTGGAAGGAACAACCCAGAGATTAGGCCATAAAGATTGTTTAACTGTTTTTTCGATAGACTCATCATTTATTAAGACCTCGTAAATAGAACCGCTGACTATGGTTTTTTCTTCTATGCCGGCTCCACTAGTAGCATTGCCCTGCGGGTCCATATCTACAAGCAAAGTAGGCTTACCCGCTAGGCCTAAATAAGAGCTCAGATTGATAGCGGTTGTGGTCTTGCCTGTCCCACCTTTTTGATTACATATACCGATGATTTTGCCCATAAATAAAGCATTTTCTCTACTGTTTTCACGTGAAAACTTCGTCTCATTTTATCCAAATATAAAATTTTTGTCAAGTAATTTCGTTTTACCTCATCCAACTAATAAATAATGGTTTTTATTGAGCGTATGAGATGGTTTGTAAAATGTGTGTTTGAGAGGTTTTGTCTTATAAATCAAGGCTTTTCTACAATGTTTTCACGTGAAAACTTCTCATAAAAAAGGATAAAAAGTTATAAAAATTTCTATTCATATATATCAACATCTTCATTTTTATTTATCAAATTGCGAGGGCTTTAAAAGTGATAATCTGTAGAATACAAAAATATGCTTATGGTTCCTTTTAGAATTAAAAAGGTTTGCTTATAAAACTAATCTTGGAATAAAAATTCCCTGTGATTGGAAATCATTAAATTTGCTAATATTGTGATTTTTATAATAAAATAAGGCGATATGGGAAGGTTTTCACGTGAAAACGCTACGAAGTCTGGGCAATAGAAGAAGTTTGCTTTATGCGGTACTGGTAAATAAAAGTTAACAAACTTTGTACTAGCCAATATAAAACTAAAGCAGTGGGAAAATTATAAAAAATCATACCCATAAATACTACAAAGAACATACTCATAAACTGCTGCTGACTATCAAGATTAACACTTGTTATTTTTTGCTGAAAAAAATAAATAGCTACTAAAAACAAAGGCAAAATATTAATATAATGACCTATGAAAGGGAGTCCAAAAGGAAGTTTAAATGTATGGTCTGGTAAAGATATGTCTTTTATCCATAAAAATTGCGCTCCTTTTAATTCTACACACCTAAACAATACTTGATAAAGAGCAATAAATACAGGAAATTGAAAGAAAAGAGGGAGACAGCCCCCTAAAGGATTGACTTTATGTTTTTTGAACAATTCCATTTGTGCCTTATGAAGCTTCTGAGGGTCATCCTTGTATTTTTTCTGGAGCCCTTGAATATAAGGCTGAATTTCCTGCATCTTTTTCATTGCCTGAGTACTTTTCATAGTAAAAGGGAAAAGAACAATATAAATCATTACAGCAAGAAGAAGAATGCTAAAACCCCAGCTATGGAAAAGTCTATTAAAAAAATGCAAGATTCTAAGAATTAATACACCAATTCCATTAAACATCCCATAATTTATAACTCCTTCTAATCCATAAGGTTTTAGTTCATCTTCGATTTGAGGGCCTAGATAAAAATCCCAATGAGAATGAGCTTTTGTATTATGGGTAAGCAGAATGATTTCTTCTTTGTTCTGAGGAATAAATTCAATATCTTTATAAGGACCGTTATAAAGGGCGTAAGAAAAATAGCGGTCTCTTATACCCGCAATAATTACCTGGGACTTTTTAAATCGTCTGAGGCGACTCTGATTTATCCTTTTGAATGGGGTGTTCTGGTGTATTTTATAAAACACCTCTTGATATCTTCGATAGAAATGATTTTTGTCTAACCTACTGGAAACTAGATATATAGGAATATTTGAAGTGGCACTATCAATAGAGAAACCAATGGTGTATCTATGAAACCTCCATGTTTTTTTAATCCCTGCTTTCTTATTTTCTAAAACAATCGTATTTTGTGTGGGTTGGCTAAAAGTAAAAGTAGAATCGAAAAGGGAAGGGGTAACCCCGAAATTATGAAACTTTAAATCCTCTTTATAGGGGATAACGTGAATGTTTTTTATGTAACCTCCTGTTAGCGAAACAGTTACAATAAAATTACCTATCTCAACTTTTTCCAGACGCTCTGAAAATGACGAAGGCATTAACGTCTCTTTAACCTGTTGGGATCCCAATAGTTGAGTAGATGTTTCTTTCTGCGCGATTTCTTTTTGCGAAGAATCCAGAGGAACTCTCTGAGGAGGGTATATTTTAGAAAGAAAATAGCTATACCCCATAAAAAATACTATAGTAATAAGGATAAAAGTAAAAGTGCGCTTATCCATAATCTTTAAGGTACAGGATCTACGCCCCCTCGAGAAAACCAATTACAACGAATCAACCGTTTTAAAGACAATTTAATTGCTTGAAAAAAGGGGTACTTCCTAAATACTTCTTCCACATAGTGTGAACAGGAAGGATAGAATTTACATTGTACAGGAAAAATAAAGGCTGTGCTGCGGTAGAATTTAATAAGAAAAGAAGCTATAAATTTCATACAGTAAGCTTATTTCGTCCTTTTTTTCTGCGGAGCTTAAGGATTCTTTTACCACTACGAGAAGACATTCTTACCCTAAAACCATGTTTTCTTTTTCCTCGTAATTTAGTAGGGGTTGTTAATCCTTTTTTCATAGGGTGTAATTGTAACACAACTTTTTGGGGTGTCAATAAAAATTTAACGGCAGTTGTTGTTTTAATTTGCTTTCTTAAGAACAAAACCACAAAAAAATATTGCAATCCCTTTATAATGAGGTATAATTTCTCTATCTTTCAAACCCAATGCTGTGAATAACCTGTGATTTTTGTGAATCTCTAAAACAGAAAATCACTTATGAAAAAATTATGGCAGGACTGCTTGGAGTCGCTTAAAACATCCCTGGGAAAGATATCCTTTGAAACTTGGATTGCCCCTTTACATTTTAAATCAGCACAAAATAATATTGTAATCCTAGAAACGCCGGATGCTTTTTTTAAAAACTGGATAGAAAGCAACTACCTAGAAACTATTCATAACACTATAAAACACATCTCAAATAAGGATTACCAGATTGTATTAGAAGTCAATCCTGCGTTATTAAAAAAGAAAGATAACAAAATTTTCAAAAGCATTAAAAAAACCTTTCAAGAAGAACCTCAGGATTCTATCAAACTAAATCCGCGATTTACCTTTGATAACTTTGTTGTGGGAGCATCCAATCGCATGGCGCATGCTGCTTCTTTAGCATTAGCTAATGCACCGGGTAAGTCTTATAATCCTTTTTTTATTTATGGAGGAGTGGGACTGGGCAAAACACACCTCATGCAGGCTATTGCCCACCATATTCTTTCTAAAACCCCTCAACTAAAAGTAAAGTATATTTCATCCGAGCGGTTTACTAACGAGTTAATTGTATCCATCCAAAACCGTTCCACAGTAAAATTTAGGCAAAAATATCGCAATATCGATGTCTTACTTATTGATGATGTTCAGTTTCTCTCTGGCAAAGAGGCTGTGCAAGAAGAATTTTTCCATACTTTTAACGTTCTGTACGACTACCACAAACAAATTATTATTTCTTCTGATAGACCTCCCAAAGAGATACCAAAATTAGAGGAGAGGTTGGTATCGCGGTTTAGTTGGGGGCTTGTGGTGGATATCCAGCCGCCCGATTTTGAAACAAGAGTGGCTATCTTAAGAAAAAAACTCCAGAATGAACCCATCGAAATAGAAGACACTGTGATTCATTTTATTGCGGAAAACATAACAACTAATATTAGAGAATTAGAGGGTGCGCTGGTAAGAATTATTGCCTATTCTTTAATTGATAATAAGGCTATTGATGTTGATTTGGCAAAACATATTTTAAGAGATATGGTAAAAGAGATTGATAAAAAAATAACACCTGCTTTAATTATGGAAAAGGTAGCCGATTATTTTAATATAACTGTTGAGGATTTAAAAAAAACAAGGCGCAACAAGAGCCTGATTATGCCTCGTCATATTACTATGTATTTATTGAGAGAGTTAACCAATATGTCTTTACCGGAAATAGGTAATATTTTGGGCGCTAAACACCATACCACTGTGTTGTATAGCACAAGAAAGTTAAAAGAGCGTTTAAAGAAAGATTCGAAGCTTCAGACAGTTATTCACAACTTAACACAAGAAATTAAAAAATAATGGATAGGGAATGTAAGTTAAATGTGTTGTTTTTTAAATGTTTTTTTGGTAGAATACTGTGAATTCACTATTTTCACACTACTTATTACCACTACCACTATATGAAGATACTAATACAGAAGGATAAATTAGAAGATATTTTACAAAACGTAGCAGGCCCCACTTTAAGCAAACAATCCTTACCTGCATTAAGCAGTGTTTTATTAGAAGCTGTAAAAAATAAATTAAAATTAACCACCACGGATTTGGATACAACCATCATAGCCCATCTAGATACCAATATAATAAAAGAAGGAAAAAGTTTAATACCCTTTAAGCAATTTTTTTCCACAATAAAAGAATTACCATCAAAAGAAATTACAATAGAACTAACCAAGAATAACCTCTTAATAAAATGTGAAAAAATTGAAATAGAAGTTCATACTCTGAGCGTGGATGAATTCCCAAAAATAACACCCCCTAGAGAAACCCTTCTAATCAAAATCAACTCCGCAGATCTACTTTCTATGATAAGATTAACATCTTTTTGTGTAGGGCATGAAGACACCAGCTATGTTTTAAGCGGAATCTTGTTTGAGGTAGAAAAGGATTTTATTAAAGGAGTTGCGACAGACGGTAAAAGACTTTCTTTTGTTAAAAGAAAACTATCTCCCAATCAACCTAAAATCGCAACTAAAATAAATTTTATTCTTTCGTTCAGAACAGTAGTGGAAATACAAAAAGTGTTAAAAGACAAGGAGGAAGATATACATTTTTATGTAACAGAAAATAAAGTTGGTTTCGATTTTAAAAATATCCAGTTTTTAACACGCCCCATAGAAGGTGAATTCCCACCTTATGAAAATCACATACCACAACCACAACAGAATAAAATGATAATTAATAGACAGACTTTTTTAGCCGCTCTTAGAAGAGCAGCTGTGTTAGCCACCAGTGAATATCAAGGTATAAAGCTGGAATTAAAAAAGAATATGTTGGTAATACATAAAATAACACCCCAGTTAGGAAAAATAAAAGAAGAAATAGATTGTGTATATAGTGGTAAACAGTTTTCCATAGGGATAAATCCCTATTATTTAATCGATGTTCTAAAAAATATAGAAGAAGCAGAGGTTTCGTTTGAGTTTTTTGATGTTGATAAACCGGTGGTTTTACGAACGCAAGATTATATTTACTTAGTCATGCCGACACGGGTATAAAGTGGCCACACATATAAAGCATCTCATAGGTAAATTTTTAAACCAATATAAACAAAACACAAATATAAAACAAGAGATAACTCGTAGAGTATATGCTGTTATTAACAAAAAGCTACAGCCACATGTCAAAATAGGAAAACTGTATAAAGATAAGGTAGTTTTATATGTTGATTGTTCGGTGGTGGGGTATGAAGTTAATTTATTGAAGGAGAAAATATTGGAGGAGGTAAATAAAATACACCCCAACATCAAAACAGTTATTATAAAAACCAAAAGTATATATGAGTAACAACAAACAGAAATACGACGCGACCAACATTCAGGTTTTAGGCGGTATTGAAGCAGTCCGCAAACGACCAGCGATGTATATTGGCGATACATCAATTAAGGGATTACACCATTTAGTATATGAGGTGGTAGACAATTCTATTGATGAAGCAACAGCGGGTTTCTGCGATTTAATAAAAGTGACAATCAACTCTGATGGTAGTGTCTCAGTAGAGGACAACGGCAGGGGTATTCCTATAGATATCCATAAAACCCAGAAAAAGCCAGCAGTGGAGGTGGTTCTAACAACTCTCCATGCAGGAGGAAAGTTCGACCATCGGGTTTACAAAGTTTCTGGGGGGTTACATGGAGTTGGGGTTAGTGTGGTGAATGCCTTAAGTGAATGGTTGGAAGTGGAGGTAAAAAGGGAAGGGAGGGTTTATCATCAGCGGTATAGTTGTGGTAAACCCGCCACCAAACTAAAGGTTATTGGTAAGGCTAAAAATACAGGAACAAAAATCACTTTTAAACCTGACAAGACCATTTTTAAAAATACCAACTTTTCTTTTGATATTCTTTCACATCGTTTAAGAGAACTTGCTTTTTTGAATAAAAATTTAGAGATTGTTCTTTACGAGGAGGAAAGCGACAAAAAAGCCAACTTTAAATTTAAGGGTGGGCTGGTTTCTTTTATTGAGTATTTAAACCGCAATAAACATCCCCTGCATAAAGTGATAAGTTTCTCTAAAGAGAAAGAGGGTATCATTATAGAAGGCGCGTTTCAATACAACGATGGCTATAAAGAGAACATTTTTTCTTTTGCAAACAATATTAATACCTTAGAGGGCGGAACACACTTGACAGGATTTAAAACAGCTTTAACGAGAGCCATTAATCAATATGCTAAGAACAAGAATATGCTTAAAAATATTTCGGGTATTTCTGGTGAGGATGTGAGAGAGGGGATATGTGCGGTAATAAGTGTTAAGCTTCCCAACCCCCAATTTGAAGGACAGACAAAAACAAAATTAGGTAATTCAGAAGTAGAGGGGTTAACATCATCAGTGGTGTTTGAAGCTCTTTCTTCGTTTTTTGAAGAACATCCCACAGTTACAAACAAGATTATTGAGAAAGCCATTTTAGCAGCCCGGGCCCGCGCAGCAGCAAGGAAAGCAAGAGAGCTTACAAGACGTAAGGGGGCGCTAGATGCTTCTAATCTTCCTGGTAAGCTTGCTGACTGTTCAGAAAAAAACCCAGCTATTAGTGAGCTTTTTATTGTTGAGGGGGAATCCGCAGGAGGTAGTGCTAAACAAGCCCGTGACAGGACATTTCAGGCCATTCTTCCTATAAAAGGGAAAATTATTAATGTGGAGAAGGCAAGACTAGATAAGGTTTTAAACAATGAAGAGATTAAAACGATTATCTCCGCTTTAGGTACAGGTATTGGCGACGATTTCGATATTGGTAAGTTGCGCTATCATAAGATAATTATTATGGCAGATGCAGATGTGGACGGTTCTCATATACGTACCCTTCTTTTAACGTTTTTTTATCGCCAGTTTCCTAAGCTGATAGAAGAAGGGTATGTGTATATTGCTCAACCGCCCCTGTATCGTATTAAACGAAAGGATGTCGAAGAGTATATTCACACAGAAAAGGAAATGAACACGATTATCCTTAAGTTAGGCACAAAAGATATTAAGCTTGTCAAGATAGAAAAGAAGAAAAAGCATGTGTTTTCGCAAAAAGAACTAGAAAGATTAGTGGATTATCTTATAGAATTTGAAAAATTAGCCCTTACATTAGAAAGAAAGGGAGTGTATATATCAGACTACTTAAAAGCGATGCACGATAAAAAACAGAAATTTCCTCTTTACAAAATCCATATTCATAATAAGAATGTATTTGCTTTTGACGAGGAAGAGTTAGCTTCCTATGGAGACATAGAAGAGTTGAATGTTGTAGAGCTTTTCGAGTCACACCGTATTCATGAAATAGAGGAGGGGTTAAATAAACTGGGGGTTTCCCTTAAGGGTTATTTTGTTTCAGAGACGTCACAGTTTGTCATTTTTAACAATGATGGAAAAGAAGAGACCAAAGTAAAAGGGTTAAAACATATATTTTTTGAGGTAAAGAAAGAAGCAACTAAAGGGATGCACGTTCAACGCTATAAGGGTCTGGGCGAGATGAATCCTTCTCAGCTCTGGGAAAGTACTATGTCTCCCGAAAAACGCAGCCTCATTCGTGTAACATTAGAAGACGCTGTGGAGGCGGACAATATTTTTACACTTCTCATGGGAGAAAAACCAGAGCCCAGAAAGGAATTCATTCAACTTCACGCCCATGAAGTGAAGAATTTAGATGTGTAAAAAAGGTAAATAGGATGAAAGATTTAAGCGTTCAAGAAAAAATCACCCCTCGGTATTTAGAGGAAGAGATGAAGGAGTCCTACCTTTCGTATGCAATGAGTGTTATTGTAGGTAGGGCGCTTCCCGATATTCGCGACGGGTTAAAGCCGGTGCAGCGTAGAATTCTCTATGCCATGCACGAACTGCATTTAAGGCGCAATCAGCCGCATAAAAAGTGTGCCCGCATTGTGGGAGAGACATTGGGTAAATTTCATCCTCATGGCGATACAGCAGTTTACGACGCTCTAGTACGAATGGGGCAAGATTTTTCTTTGCGTTACCCTTTGATTGATGCCCAGGGCAATTTTGGTTCTATTGACGGAGACCCTCCAGCGGCAATGAGATATACCGAAGCACGTCTTACACACATAAGCGATTATTTATTACAGGATATCGACAAAGAAACGGTTAATTTTTTTCCTAACTTTGACGGCTCTTTAACAGAGCCGGAAGTCCTTCCCGCGGTTCTTCCCAATTTGTTGCTTAATGGCGCAAGCGGTATCGCTGTGGGGATGGCGACGAATATTCCACCACATAATTTAGCAGAGGTTTGTGACGGTATAATTTATCTCTTAGACCATCCGCAAGCCTCCATCAAAGAATTGCATAAAATTATTAAAGGGCCAGATTTTCCCACAGGAGGCATTGTATGTGGGAAAGCCGAAGTGTTTAAAGCATATAAAGAAGGCAAGGGGAAGCTTACTCTCCGTTCAAAAGCTACAATCGAGCGGGAAAAGGGGAAGGCGCAGATAGTCATCACAGAGATTCCTTACCAACTCAACAAGGCTAATCTTATTGAGTCAATCGCCCGTTTGATTAATGAAAAGAAGATAGAGGGTATTAGTGATTTGCGCGACGAGTCCGACAAAGACGGTATTAGAATTGTGGTAGAGTTGAAAAGGGACGCTCAACCAGAAATAACGCTTAATCAGCTCTATAAACACACCTATTTAGAAACAACATTTGGGGTTATTTTTTTGGCGCTCGTTAACCGCCGCCCTCAAATATTGAACCTTAAGGAAATACTCTTTCACCATATCAATTTTCGTAAAGATATTATTGTAAGAAGAACAAAATACGAGCTGAAAAAAGCACAGCACCGTGCGCATATTTTAGAGGGATTAAAAATAGCTTTAAAGTTTTTAGATAAAGTGGTTGAGCTTATTAAGAAGTCAAAGACGCCTCAGGAGGCAAAGCAAGGTCTTATGAAAAAATTTTCTCTTACTGAAATACAAGCACAGAGCATATTAGAAATGCAGTTGCAGAGATTATGCGCCCTGGAGAGAAAGAAAATAGACCAGGAATATTTGGAGCTTATAAAACGCATAGAGTATCTTAACTCCATTCTTGCTTCGGAGAGAAAACAAGAGGCTCTTATAAAGGAGGAGCTGAATGAATTAAAGAAAAAGTTTGCCGATGCTCGTCGCACAGAAATTGTTGCCCAGAAGGAAGAAATTGAGATAGAAGATCTGATTGTAGAGGAAGACATGGTAGTGACTGTTACGGGCTCAGGTTATATAAAACGTCAACCGGCAAGTGCTTATCGCCGTCAGGGCAGAGGAGGGCGAGGAATTACCGCTATGTCCCCCAAAGAGGAAGATTTTGTAGAGCATCTTTTTGTGGCTTCAAGCAAAGACACTCTTTTAATTTTTACCAATAACGGGAAGGTATACCATTTAAAGACTTACGAGATTCCTCTGGGCTCTCGGTCTTCTCGGGGCAGGGCGCTTGTTAATTTATTAAACCTCTCCTCCAAAGAACGTTTAAGCGCTATTTTAGCTATAAAAGAATTTGAGGAGAAGAGCTTCATATTTATGGCTACCAAGAAGGGTCTGGTCAAAAAAGTAAATCTTGAGTTGTTCTCTAATATGAGAAAAAGCGGAATCTACGCCATAACCCTTGTTAAAGATGACGAGTTAATAGGCGCTGCGTTATGTAGAGACAATGATGAGGTGATGCTGGCGACGAAACAAGGGTTCTCTATAAGATTTTCAGTAAAAGAGGTGCGACCTACAGGAAGGCAGTCTCAAGGAGTAAAAGGTATAAGTCTCTCCAGGCACGATGAGGTTATTGGTATGGTCTTGTTAAGAGGAGGTCTTAAGAAAGGAGAGTTTTCCATACTTACGGTTACAGAGAATGGTTTTGCCAAACGTACAGATGTAGAGGAGTACCGTGTTCAGTCGCGGGCAGGTAAAGGCATTATAAATCTTAAGCTCTCTTCTAAAATAGGTGCTGCAAAAGGTGTGGTTTTTGTTTCTGAAGAGGATGAAGTTATGTGTATAACCCAGAAAGGCGTTCTTATCAGAATCCGCGTCAAAGACATACGTAAGACAGGTCGATCAACCCAGGGGGTAAAAATTATTTCCCTTGATAAAGGAGATAAGCTCTCTTCGGCAACACGGATTGTTCCGGAAAGCTAACTTTGTGAAAAATAAGGTTAAGGGGTTGACTAACACCCCACTTCTTTTTATAATTGGTAAACGCCGACCCCATCGTCTAGCCCGGTTAGGACATGGGCCTTTCGAGCCCACGGCGCCGGTTCAAATCCGGCTGGGGTCGCTTTATTTTTAACAAGAGCCAGATGGACGATACATCTTCACAGCGAGCTCAGATAGCGCGTGGCATCCTTATATTAGGGATGATAAATGTAGGATGGTTCGGTGTATTATTTTTGGCAAATTTACTTTTATACATCTCTCTAACTACCAATCCCAGAGTTCTTGCGACAATTACAGAATTACTTAAGAGTAGAGGCATAGAGACAACCTTGACTTACGCAACCGTTAAAGTAGCAATAACTATCCAGATGGTAATTTGTCTTTTGTACATCATTAGTGGCGTGGGGATTTTAAAAAGAAAAAATTGGGGTCGCAAATTTACCGTATGTTTCGCCTCTATTTATGTATTTGTCCTATTTGTTTTGACTGTATTGCAGCCGTCTATTGTTAAGTATACCCTCTTTCGGATAATCTATCCGGGTATATTAATCTGGTATTTTACCAGCAAAAAAATTATCAGCAATTTTTCTTAGTGTAATGTGTGGTATCGCAGGATATATTGGTAAGGAAAAAGATATAAGGTTTTTAGTAGATATTCTAAAACGGTTAGAATACAGGGGATACGATTCTTGTGGTATTGCTGTTTTGAGAGTAGGCAGGGTATTTTTTAAAAAGGTTCGCGGGAAAATTGTTCGCCTCCAGGGGCTGCTAAAAGAGGATTTTAAATTCTCTGTAGGAGTCGCCCATACGCGTTGGGCAACGCACGGTGTTCCCAATCAGCACAATGCCCACCCCCATTACGATTGTCGTAAGAATATATTTGTGGTTCATAATGGTATAATTGAAAACTACCAACCATTAAAAAGTAGGCTGCAGAAAAAAGGCCACAAGTTTATTTCTCAGACAGACACAGAGGTGTTAGTGCACCTTTTAGAAGATTATGCGCGCTCAGGTAATTTTTTAGATGCCTTGCGCAAGACCGTAGGCATTTTAGAGGGTAGCTTTGCTCTTGCGGTTATTTATCCAAAAGAAGAAGCGATTTTTTTTGCCAGAAAAGATTCTCCTCTTGTTCTGGGGAAAACACCTGAGGGGTTTATTCTGGCTTCGGGTATACCTGCAATCTCAGGTTTCACCAGAAAGATAATCAATTTAGAAGATGGATGGATGGGGGTTGTTAAAAAAGATACAGTAGAAATATTCAGCTTTAAAGGGAAAAAAATAACACCATCCATAGAGAACATTAATATTTCTTCTGCCCATATTTCAAAAGAGCACTATACTCATTTTATGTTGAAGGAGATATTCGAACAACCCTCGGTTATGCGCCGTTTAGCCACAGCATATATCAAAGGAGACGAGGTTGTTTTTAAAAACCTTATGCTTAAAGAGAGAGTTCTTAAGTCTCTGCGAAAGATTCATATTTTTGCCTGTGGCACTGCCTATCACGCAGGATATGTTGCTAAGTATTTTTTAGAAAAGATTTCCAATATAGACACAGAGATAGATGTTTCATCGGAAGCGCGATACAGAAAGATACATTTAGACAAGAAAAGTTTAGTTTTAGCGATATCTCAATCAGGAGAAACAGCTGATACCTTAGCTGCTGTACGTAGAGCGAAGAAACAGGGGGCGCACATTTTAGGGATATGTAATGTCTTAGGGTCCACTCTTACCAAAGAAAGCGACAGTCTTATTTATACTTTTGGGGGTCCTGAAATCGGTGTTGCTTCTACCAAGGCATACACTGCCCAGGTTTTTTCTTTAATGCTTTTTGCCCTTTATCTTGCACGTTTACGAAGGGAGATTTTGCTTAACAGATTCAAGTCTTTTCTTGGCGAACTGAAAACAGTTGGTGCCTATCAAGAGAAGATTCTTAACAAGGCCCCTCAGATAAGAAAAATAGCCAGGCAGTTTTCCCGTTTTGGTTGCTTTTTGTTTTTAGGCCGGGGCATAAACTATCCTTCAGCTTTGGAAGGGGCATTAAAACTGAAGGAAATATCATATATCCCTGCTGAGGGGTATCCTGCTGGCGAGATGAAGCACGGCCCCATTGCCCTTATTGATGAGTATCGGGCGGTTGTGTGTATTGCCCCGGGCGACGAGTTATATTCCAAAATTATTTCTAATATTCAGGAGATAAAAGCAAGAAAAGGGAAAGTTTTAGCCATTGTTAATGAAGGGGATTATCAGGCGCAAAAATTAGCCAATGCTGTTATTCATCTCCCCAAAGTAAAACATCCAGAGATTGTACCTCTTCTTGTCGCAGTGCCTTTACAACTTTTTGCCTATTTTGTTGCTAAAAACTTAGGATGTGAAATTGACCAGCCACGAAATCTTGCGAAGTCGGTAACGGTAGAATAAATAATGTCTCACAGAAAGCAGGTTTATGCTTTATATAGTTTCTACTCCTATAGGTAATTTAAAAGATATTACCCTGCGTGCGCTGGAGGTGCTTAAAGGAGTGGATATCATTCTTGCCGAGGACACCCGCAGAGCAGGAGTCCTTTTAAAGTATCACGGGATTAAAAAACCAGTATTAAGTTTTCATGACCACAACAAAGTTTTCTGCACGAAAAAGGTGCTGTCCTTTCTTAAGGAAGGCAAAGATTGCGCACTTATCTCTGAGGCCGGTACGCCGGGAATTTCCGACCCGGGATTTTATCTTATACGTGCCTGTGTAAATAGCGGGTTAGATTTTACCGCTATTCCCGGGCCGAGTGCGGTTACGAACGCGCTCGTGTTAAGCGGTCTTCCTACAGACAGTTTTTATTTTGCCGGATTTCTCTCGCCAAAAAAGGGAAAGCGCCGAAGGCAACTGAAAGAGTTGTCTCAACTTGCTACAACCCTAATATTTTTTGAGTCCCCTCATCGGGTTGCGGGGACTCTGGAGGATATCAAGGATTGTTTCGACGGGAAGAGGATTGCTCTTGCAAGAGAGATGACCAAGGTTTATGAGGAGGTCGTAAGAGGAAAACCGGCTGATGTGCTGAAGATAATCCAGAAAACCCCCCCCAAAGGCGAGTTTGTTATTGTAATAGATAATCGGCAGAAATAGAGAAAATATTTTTTATGCCTCATTGCAGTTGCTGTGGTGTTTCTTCTTTCTTCCCATCGTGTTTAATGTCATTAAATAATTTGCTGTAAAAGTTGACCAATGAAGAGGAAGAAAAATATGTGGATGGGCCCTCTACAGTTGTGCTGGATGTTTGTCCTGGTAGTCCTGCGTATAAAGCAGGACTAAAGCCGGGCGATATTATTTGTAAAGTTGGGGGTAAACGTGGTCCCTATGGTGAACTTCTCTCCGGACAGTTTCTGGAGATTTTAAGGAATCATAAAGCCGGCGATAAACTTAAACTGGAGATACTGCGCGCTCTAAAATATCGGAAGATTATAGAGGTTATACTGGAAGAGACAGAGCATAGAGGCTACTATTAGACGAATTTTAGTAATACAAAAGAGACTTTCTCTATATGATTAACCTTTTTCCTTGAGATAGAAGTAAACTTTTTTATTATCGTTGCAAGCTAATAAAAACAAATTTCTTGACAAAAGAGGCCTTTTAATCTAATTTATAGTTAATACGCAAGCCATTATAAAAAAATAGAAAGAAATTTAATCACAAGGAGAATTCAATGAAAGATGAAATGGATATTCTAAGAGAAGTAAGCTCTATAGCGGCAGCGCATGGTAGTCGTGCGCTTTCGGAGATGCTTAAGAAAAAGATAAATTTAACTCTACCAAGTTTAGAATCTTTGCGTCCTCAACAGTTAACAGCCAAGATTGCTACAGATACCCCCGTAGTGAGTGTGCAGAGCAGAATCCTAAGCGGTATTTCAGGAAGCGTTGTGCTTATCTTAGAGGAGCAAAGCGCCTTTCAGCTTATTAGTATATGTTACACGAATCATGGTAAAGAGAAGCCTGCGCAATTTACAGAGATGGGGTTTTCCGTTATTAAAGAAATAGGCAATGTAGTAATTGGGTCTTATGCAGGGGCTTTAAGTATATTTTTAAAAACCCCCGTTGTTCCTTCTATTCCTACCCTTATAAATGGCCCTTTAGCAGAGATTATTCACTCAGTAGCTTCTCCTTACGATGAAGAGGATTATGTATTATTGATAGAAGCTTTTTTTGAGGAAGTTGAGCGTCGAATTAAGGGGGGGCTTTATTTTGTTCTTACTCCCCAGGCGATGAGGGAAATTCAAGGGGCGTGTAAGAAAATCCTCGAGTCTTTAGAGCAATAAGGGTTTATTAGCGAAATCACTTTTTGCAGATTATCCTTGACATACGCGATGTTTTAAGTTATATTTTAGAAAACCTTTAAGCTGGTCCCGTGAGGCCAGTAAGGAGTAGCTATGCAAAGAAAAGAAACAAGTAGGCCCACCAGTTAAGGTGGGATTTATTTTTTATGGAAGGATTTAGAGAAAAAACCTGTGTTTTATCAGCCCAAGACATAAAAAGAACTCTTTATCGGTTAGCCCACCAGATATTAGAAAAGACACCAGATACAGGACTGCTTGCGTTAATAGGTATTCAGACGCGAGGGGTATTTATTGCCCAAAGACTAAAAAACATTATAAAGGAAGTAGAAGGCATAGAGCTTCCCTTAGGTATTTTGGACATTACTCTTTATCGCGATGATTTAACAACGGTAGGACCGAGTCCTCTTGTTAAGGAGACTAAAATCAATTTTGATATCAACGACAAAGTAGTAATTCTTATCGATGACGTTCTTTTTACAGGAAGGACTGTCCGTGCTGCCTTAGATGAAATTACCGACTTTGGTCGCCCTAAGAGAGTGGAGCTTCTCGTTTTAATTGATAGAGGACATCGTGAGTTACCAATTCGTGCTGATTTTGTTGGTAAAAATATTCCTACTGCAAAGACGGAGTTAGTAGAGGTAAGGCTTAATGAGATAGATAAAAAAGAAGAGGTGGTCGTCCTTACACCAGCAAGCTGATTGAAATGGAAGGTTGGACTAAAAAGCATATAATTGCCCTTAAAGATTTGTCGCGTTCAGAGATTGAGACTATTTTTAGCATAGCCCAAAATTTTAAAGAGATTTCCCAGAGAGAGGTAAAGAAGACACCCACCTTAAGAGGCAAAACAGTAATTAATCTTTTCTTTGAAAATTCTACGCGTACACGCACGTCTTTTGAGTTAGCAGCTAAACGATTAAGCGCAGATGTCCTAAACTTTTCCTCTTCGGCAAGTAGTTTAAGCAAAGGGGAAAGTATTATCGACACTATAAAAAACTTAGAGTCTTATCATCCAGATATTCTTGTTGTCCGCATAGGCTTAAGCGCCTCTTTAGAGGTTCTTAAAAAGCATACCAGAGCCAGTATTGTTAATGCTGGCGATGGTAAAAATGAGCACCCTACCCAGGCGCTTTTAGATATGTTTACCGTAAAAGAGGCAAAAGGCACTTTAGAAGATTTAAAGGTTCTTATTGTGGGAGACATTCTACATTCACGGGTTGCCCGTTCTAACATATTTGGGTTTCAGAA
>CAYXBX010000005.1:0-22365 GCA_964463445.1 uncultured Planctomycetia bacterium | reverse complement strand
CTCGAATTGCTTCCATTTAAGCCTATGACATACAAATCCTCAGAAGACACATCTTTCTCTCCATTAGGGGA
The DNA here is from genome assembly GCA_964463445.1 of uncultured Planctomycetia bacterium. Taxonomy (GTDB): domain Bacteria; phylum Omnitrophota; class Gorgyraeia; order Duberdicusellales; family 4484-171; genus CAZWON01. The sequence goes on along the minus strand of CAYXBX010000005.1, from coordinate 22,294 downwards.
GTTTTTCAAATACCATTCGTAAAGGTTTCTTCTCAGGCGTTTTTTACAAGGTCCAAAAAAAATTATATCATTATTTACTTCAAATGGGACAATACATTCCACATAATCGGGATTTTTTGAGGCAGCTACTATATAAACGAATACTTTCATCTTCCCACCTCCTTAGCAATGCCGCCTAACGTCTTCGGTGTTTGTGAAGTCCGCCGAAGGCGGATTTGAACAAACAAAGAGAATCACAAACACCGTGTTATACGCCGCTACCATTATTCTTCACCTTCCCCCAAATTGATTGAAGTATAGATAATACCTACACCCCCACCTTCGCAATTAAATTCCTCTTTTTTCTTCGTGCCTCCTTCATTGTTACCATATGGGTAACCAAAAAAATTCATTTACGAAATTTATAAGTTCTGCTTTTTTCTTTTTTTGCGCTTTTTTCATTATTGCAGAAAGTAGCTCTTGGAGAAAATCAAAAGCAGGAGTATTGTAACTTCCAATGTCTGAATAAGTTAACTCTCCAATATTGCCCCTTAAATACTTATTCACAAACTCATGAATATTATAAGCAGAATGAGAAAACCCCAGGATACCTATAAAATAGGGTGAGAAAAATGTAATGAACATTCCGTGCCTCCATAGTTTTCGACAAGAGAAGAACAACTCTTCTATATGATGCCAATCAAAAGGTATAGGATAGGTACAATAACAACTCCATGGCTCCCAGAGTTTAGATATGTTGGCTATACTAATGGATTTTCTATTTTCCGCTACTCTTTCTAAGAGAGAAGCGCTTACATATATAAAATCTCCTGGCCTGAAAAGCAAATTGAAAGAACCTAAACATCCAGAATAATTAGGCATATTGAATTCTCTTATAGGAATTATAGAGCCTTTCACTCCTCGAAATGATGGAAAACGAGAAAGTAAATAAATTTGTTCTTTATTGCGGAGATTCCATCTTAACTTATCATCATCTTTTTTAAACTGTGAAATCGTATACTTTTCAAAATATTCTCTTCCGTTATAGATAACGGATAGTATGAAAATAAGATCCCCCAATTCTCTCTGGACTCTTTGCCCATAGTATTCAAATTTTACCTGAGATCTATTCCCATGGATGAAAATACTTTTGGTAGAAATCCTAAATCTATTAACAGATATTGATAACCCATCTAGTTTATTTATGATTCCTTCTATTACTGAGACCATTTCTGGTTCATGAAATCCTTTCTGGTATCCTTCATTTAAACCTAATTGAATTTGGCAGGCGAAATCTTTCTCATATTTTGCAAAGTGTTCTGTCTTTATTAACTGAAGGTACCTTTCTACTACTTCTTTTATAGGCATTTTAATTCCTCGTTCTGGTTTGGGGCGAACCCTTTTATTACCACCTTACTTTTAAACGACATGTAAATGAGCTATAACAATCGGGAAGGTGGGACTTGAACCCACGGCCTCAACGTCCCGAACGTTGCGCGCTAGCCAAACTGCGCTACTTCCCGATGAAAAAGTCACCACGCCACCAGGTCACCACGTCACCCGTTACAAATATGTCAACATCTTTCTCTATCTTTTTTCTCTCATCAGATGAGTATTCTTCTCTGCACAAGTGACTTTGTGTCATGGTGACATTGTGACTTTAACTATACGCTAATCGCTAAACACTGTTTATCTATCTTTTTTAAGCAGATAGTCAAATTCCAGGTTCACCCAGTCTCCTGTGCGTTTATGTTTTAAATTGGTATGCTCAAAGGTATAGGGAATAATGCTTACACTAAAGAAGCTGCTTTCCTTTTTCTGTACAGTCAAACTTATCCCATCAACAGCTATTGAACCCTTCTCTACAATATAAGAAGAAAATTTCTTCTCATAACCTATTCTTAAAACAAAGTAATTTCTCTCTCTTATTATACTTTTAATTCTAGATTCACAGTCAACATGCCCAAGCACAAAATGTCCTCCCAGTTTATCTCCCACTTTTAGTGCCGGCTCAAGGTTTACCCAGGAGGAAAGAGAAAGCCTCTTCATGGTAGTATTATCAAGGGTTGTTTTTACTACATCAAAATAAAGAACACCGCTCTTTTTATCGGTTACGGTTAGACACACCCCATTAACGCATATGCTTTCTCCTTTTTCTGCCTCTTTATACACACAGGAAGAAAGAACTCCTAGGCGCATGAGGCCTGAGCCTTTCCTTACTGATTTTACCCTGCCGGTTTCCTTAATAAGGCCTGTAAACATATTTAACCCAGCTTCTTTACAAACGCCTCTATTCTGTCCAAGCCTTTTTTAATGTTTTCCATAGAAGACGCATAAGAAAGTCTTATGTAGTCTTTCCTGCCAAAAGCCTCACCCGGAACAACTGCCACATGAGCATTCTCAAGAAGGCACTGGCTAAAGCTTAAGGCATCATCTAAAGGCTTACCGGAGAATCTTTTCCCTAACAGCTCCCCTATAGAGACAAAAACATAAAAAGCCCCCTGGGGCTTAAGGCAACTTAATCCTCTTATGGAATTAATTCTCTTTACAATAAAATCCCGCCTTCTCTTAAATTCCTCTACCATCTTCTGAATACACTCCTGGCTGCCGGACAAGGCAGAAAGGGCAGCCTTCTGGGAAACAGAAGCAGGATTTGACGTAGAGTGGCTCTGCAGATTACTGACTGTCTTTATAATATCTCTGTTTGCAGCAGCATATCCTATCCGCCAGCCTGTCATAGCGTAAGCTTTAGAGACGCCGTTGATAACGATTGTATGCTTTTTTATTGTATCGTTTAAAGAAGCAATACTTGTATGCTTTCCCTCATAAATAATCTTTTCGTATATCTCATCTGATATACACATAATACCAGAGGAAACAATAACCTCAGCAATACCCTTAAGCTCACCTTCGCTGTAGACTGCCCCTGTGGGATTAGAGGGAGAGTTGAGTATAAAAAGTTTTGTCTTTTTGCTTATAGATTTGCTTAAGTTTTCTTTTGTAATCTTAAAGCCGTTCTCTTTTTTTGTTTCCAATATAACCGCTTTTGCTCCTGCGGCTTTTATCATCTCAGGATAACTTACCCAGTAAGGAGAAGGTAAAATTACCTCATCGCCGTCATCGCATATGGCAAGAATAACATTAAAAAGGCAATGCTTTGCCCCGCAGGAAACAACAATCTCATCCTCGCCATAGTCAAGGCCATTATCCTTCTTAAACTTCTCACATATAGCCTTTTTTAATTCTTTAGTGCCGCCTGCAGGAGTATATTTTGTGAATCCTGCGTCAATTGCCTCCTTGGCAGCTTCTTTTATATGAGAAGGGGTATCAAAATCAGGCTCGCCTGCGCCAAAACCAACAACATCAATTCCCTCTTGTTTCATTCTCTTAGCAAGAGCGGAAACACGAAGGGTAACGGACTCTGACAAAGAAGAAATCCGCCTTGAAAAATTCATCTTTTCCTCCTCCCTGAATTATATTCTCTACTGGCCGACTTTGCAATCAAAACAGCTGCCACAGCAGCGCCAAAGCCATTGTCTATATTAACCACTAACAAACCAGGGCTGCATGACTGAAGCATGGTATTTAAGGCGGCTTCGCCCCTGCCTCTCCATCCATACCCGCAGCTGGAAGGCACACCAATAACAGGCAAAGGCATAAGACTTTTAACAATAGTGGGCAATACTCCGTCCATACCGGCAACAACTATAACTGCACAAACATTCTTTTTCAGCATAACATCAAGGGGCTCTGCGAGACGGTGTAAACCGGCAACACCCACATCATAATAGGTCACTGTCTGACAGCCGAGCAAAGAACACACAACCCTTGCCTCTTCTGCTATGTAAATATCACTGCTTCCTGCGCTTATAATACCGACGGGGCAGGGGTATTTTTTCTTAAATGAAAAACTCTTCTTATATACTACGAATACTCTGGCTTCTTTCTCCCATCTAAATTTAAACGAAGATGATTTAAACCTGCCGGCAAGATAATCGGCCACAGATGAAGATACGCGGGTTGCTGCTGACCACCCGTTGCTTTCTGCGATAGAATATAAAAGCTCCTCCACCATAGCAGAGGATTTATTCTCAGCAAATATAAACTCAGGAATATTATTTCTTTTTTCCCTCTCTGCGTCAATGCATATAAAATTCTTAAGATAACTCTTAATGTTTTTTTTCTTCATAAGCTTGCCTCTTCTTCTAGTGATAACGCCGCCTTTCTCCGAGAAGAATAGCATCACGCAAAGCCTGTTTGTTGCGTGCCTGCATCCACCGCTTCTCAAAACCTGATGATTGAACAATCTGGGCAAAAGAAGCTAACGTGCGAAGATGAAAATTGCGTTCATCTTTTGTCCCTGCAAGGATAAACACGGCATGTACCCGGGGCATCTCTTTAGAGAAATAAATGCCCTTAATAGACCTTATAAGAAATATGGCAAATTTATTTTCTCCGGGTATAACAATATGGGGAATAGCAAGAAAAGGAGATATGGCAGTGCTGCTTTCTTTCTCCCTCTTCTCAAGAAGGTTTTCTATCTCGCTTTCCTTTAGCCCCAGCTTCTCAGCAACTATGCCGCTTATTCCTCTAAACAAACTGTGCACATCACTATAATCGGCATCCTCAAACACTGTTGCTTCTTCTATCAGGTGGTCAAAACGGTCTTTAACTATACCGTCTCTTTCTCTTATAACCTCCCGCAGTTCTGTTTCAAGCATGTTGCCTGTTATCTCTTTAGAGGTAATCCGCTCCAATAAATGCAACAGGGCAAATTCCCTTGCCACTTTAAAACGACCGTACAGAATATAAACAAGAGCGCCAACAATAATAAAGGCAACGCTCATAAATATGGCCTCATACCCGATTTCAAAAAGAAAAACCAACGCGCCTATAATCCCTATTACCTGAACCCAGGGGTAAAAAGGAGAACGAAAAAGAGGCCGGTAATTATGAATACGGCTTTCTCTCATAACAATCACATTTATGGAAGAAAACATATAACTTAAGATTAAAACTGTAGATGCAGCCTCAACCAGAATACGCAGTTTAATAAAAAGCATAACCATCATAAACAAGCCTGTAAAAATAAGAGACCAGTGGGGAGTATTAAAACGCCTGTTTATTCTGCTAAAAAATTCGGGCAGGAGCTTATCTCTGCTTAAAGCAAAAGGATAACGAGAGGCAGCCATAATTCCCGCATTTGCCGTGGATATAAAAGCAAGTATAGCAGAAAAAGAAAGAAGGTACTTCCCCCATCTTCCCATAGAAATTAATGCTGCATCGCTTATAGGAGTAAGATTTGCCTCGCCCCCTGAATAACTACCTAAAGAAGAACCCATCAATCCTGTAGTAATAAATACTACAAGAAAATATATCATCATCGTCACCGACAGCGAAACAATCAACCCCCATGGTATAGCTCTGGCAGGGTTGCGGACTTCTTCAGCCACGCTTGTAATCTTCAATAGCCCTCCATAAGAAACAAAAACCATTCCTGCTGTACCCAAGATATTTCCCCATCCTGCGGAAAGATAATCCTTAAAATGCTCAACTTCAATCTTATTGAAGCCATATACAATATAAAGAAACAAAATAGCTAAAAGCAAAAACACCATAAAAATCTGCGTTTGGCTTGCCTCTTTTACGCCGATAAAGTTTAAAGCAACAAATATCAAACAACATAATAAGGCCAGAATGTTTGCATCGATGGGTATAACCAACCTGACAAAAGCAACCATACCAACCAGAGCAAAAGCACTCTTAAGAACAAGTGCAAACCAAATAATTATTCCATTAACTGTCCCCATAAGAGGGCCAATACTGCGCATTACATAAAAATACTCCCCTCCTGCCTTTGGCATAGCGGAAGCAAGTTCTGCCTGGCTTAAAACACCGCTAAAAGCATAAAGTCCGGCAATAAGGTAAGCCAATGCCACAGCGGCCTTTGCCCTTTCATAAGCAATACCAGGAAGAATAAAAAGTCCTGAACTTATCATCGCCCCTGTAGCGAGGGCATAAATATCTATAAAGTTAAGCTTTTTCTTAAGTTTACCTGCTGGTTTCATCTCTTTTTGCGAAAGCTTGTATTATCTTCTCTAACTGCAAGCTGCGAGAGCCTTTTACCATAATCAAATCCCCCCGTCTTGTATACTGCCTTAAAAATTCTACAGCCTCCTGTCTGTTTTTACAATAAAAAATTCTGTCTCTCCTTCTTTTATTAATCTCCAATCCTTTTATGAGCCAGCGTACCATGCTTCCCAGACAAAAAACCTTATCCACGCAGGAAGCCGCCAGAACCTCTCCGCAATATCTGTGTAATTTAGGAGAATCTTTACCCAGTTCGAGCATATCACCCACTAAAATATGCTTATTTTTATGAGAAAAATTCCTTAAATTTTCAACGCTGGCGCTAAAAGAAGAAGGGTTGGCGTTAAAACAATCAAGGATAAATGTGCGGCCCTTAATTTTTTTAACCTCAGAACGTAAAGGAAGGGGTTTGTAATTCTTAAGGTTCTTTGCGCATTGTTTTAAAGAAATTCCGTACACCCCTGAGGCAACAGCTAAAGAAGCCAGAGCATTATATACATCGGGCATAAAAAAGGTAGGTATACGAAAGGACTGCCCCTTAACGTTAAAACTTATACCTCTTCTGCCAAAAGAAATACTCTTTGCCCTAAAATCCGCTCTGTTGCCCAAACCATAGGAAATTACCTCAATGCCCTTTGCCTTCTTCAAAAATCGGCGATAGAAATTATCGTCATAGTTTAATACAGCTGTGCCGCCAGCAGGCAGGTTTAGAATAAGTTCGCTTTTCTCTTTAAACACTCCGTAGAGAGTTTTTAAGCTCTCCAGATGACTGTAGCCTATGTTAGTAACAATACCTATTTTTGGCCGGGCAATATCGCAAAGACGCATGATACCCCCCTGCTGGTTAGTTTCCATCTCCTGAATGCACAACTGAACACTGTTGTTCAAAAGTTGCATAGTAAGAGGAACGCCGCAGAAATTATTATAACTGGCAGGAGAAGAAACTACAGAGAACTTTTCTGAAAGCAAACAGTGCAGCATATTCTTTGTTGTTGTTTTACCGTTAGAACCGCAAACAGCAATAACATCTCCCTTCCATTTACTTCTTATGTATCTAGCTATATTGCCCAAAGAGAAAACAACATCGGAACTTACAAATTGAGGAAGAGACAATGAGTTGTTTCTTTGCTTCACTACGGCTGCTGCTGCACCTTTCTTCTCTGCCTCCTTAAGAAACTTATGACCGTCAAACTGCTCTCCTTTTAAAGCAAAGAAAAGATCGCCTCTTTTTAAGGTACGCGTATCTATTGATATGCCGTGAATTGTTCTATTGAGAGATATTTTCTCCTTTAATTTAACCTTTCCTTCCTTTAAAATTTCACCAAAAGTTAATGTGTACATAATCTTAGAGTATTAACATTGCATCACCAAAGCTGTAAAACCTGAATTTCTTTTTTATAGCGTAAGCATAGGCTTTCTTAACAAGCTCTATACCTCCAAAGGCAGAAACTAAAACAAGATTGGTAGACAAAGGCAAATGAAAGTTAGTAAGAAGACCGCCAATAATCTTGAAATTATATCCTGGCTGGATAAAAAGGCCTGTTTTTCTTTTACCTGCTTTGATATAACAACCTCTATCTATAATCTTTGCAGCGCTTTCTAACGCACGGGTAACAGTAGTCCCCACTGCTATAATTCTTCTTCTTTCTTTCTTTGCCTTGTTGATTATTGTGGCATATTTGCGTGATATAGAAAACTCTTCTTCCTCCATTTTATGATCCTCTATATCATTGGCCTTAATGGGACGGAAGGTCCCAAGCCCTACATGAAGAGTAAGATAGGCAACAGTTACGCCTTTCTTCTTGAGCATACTGATAATTTTCCTTGTAAAATGCAATCCTGCTGTAGGAGCAGCAATAGCCCCTTCTTTTTTAGCGTAAACGGTCTGATAGCGTTCTTTATCTTTCAACTCTTCTTTGATGTATGGAGGGGTAGGCATCTCACCATAAAGCTTAAGAACGGATTTAACAGAGGAAGAAAAAAGCTTAACCAACCACCTGCCTCCTACAATCTTCCTTACTGCCTTAAGTTTAATATTATTTGGCAGAGAAACTACTGTATTTTCTCTCAACCGCTTCTGGGGTTTTACTAAAACCTCCCATAATCCTTCATCGTATTCTTTAATAAATAAGAACTCAATTCTTGCTCCTGTTTCTTTTCTGCCAAATATCCTTGCGGGTAAGACTTTTGTATTGTTCAATACAATACAATCAGAAGGCAAAAGTATATTGACAATATCCTTAAAAAGGGTTTCCTTAAATACTCCCCGTTTTCTATCAACTATCAAAAGACGCGATTCGTCTCTTTTCTCTAAAGGGTGCTGGGCAATATAATCCCTGGGTAAAAAATAATCAAAACAAGAGGCCTTCATGGGACAAGACTATAAACCTACTCTATGTCCTTACCTGTAAGTATCTTTAGTACCTGCCGGTACTTCTCTTCTGTTTTAATCACTATCTCTGGAGGAATAGAAGGTGCAGGAGGGGTCTTATTCCAATTAATACTCTCAAGGTAATCGCGCACGAATTGCTTATCAAAACTGGGCTGAGGACCTCCTGGTTTATATTCTTTCTTGGGCCAGAAGCGCGATGAATCAGGAGTCAAAACTTCATCGATAAGAACAAGTTCATTATTAATGAGCCCGAACTCGAATTTAGTATCTGCAATAATAATCCCTCTTATAAAAGCATAAATTCTTGCGCCTTTGTATAATTGAATACTTATCTCTTTCATCTTCTGCACTAAGGTATTACCTAATAATTCTTGAGCGCTCTGGATATTAATATTTTCATCATGACCGTGTTCTGCTTTGCGTGCAGGAGTAAAAATTGGCTCGGGAAGTTTATCTGACTCTTTTAGTCCTTCGGGAAGCTTAATACCGCAAATTTCTCCTTTTTCCTTATACTCCTTCCATGCAGAACCAGCAAGATACCCTCTCACAACACATTCAAGGGGAATAGGGCGCGCCTTTCTTACAACCATAGAGCGCCCTCTTAATATATCAGCATATTTAGCTAACTGGGGGTATTTAGTGATATCTGTAGTAACAAAATGATTGGGAGTTATAACACGGGAGAAATTAAACCATAAACTGGACAGTTGAGTAAGCACTTTACCTTTATTAGGAATTCCTGTAGGCAAAACCACGTCAAAACAGGAAATTCTATCTGTAGCCACAATAAGAAGATGCTTATCATCAAGTTCATACATATCGCGCACTTTACCTCGCTTAAACAGCTTAAGACCTACGAGTTCAGTGGTGGAAACAATTCTTTCTGCCATCCCAAAATTCATTTCGACAACCTCTCTAGAAATAAAGGCTCAATGTAATCGCCATACTTATTTTTAAAACTAATTAGCCTTTCTCTCTGTTTCTTAAGAATACTAAAAAGTATCTGAGGGGTGTAAGAAATGTTTTCCTTGTATATATTAATGATTCTCTCTATTTTCGCAATATTCTCTGGTATACGCAGCGTAAATTGCTTGCGATAGTCATCTTTGGTATAATCTTTATTTAAATATTCCTTAAACAATCTCTTTAAATCGCTGTACTTAGGGATTAACCCTGTAGGAGTCTTTATTGCGTCAACTCTTCTATGCACACGTTCATTCATCCATTTAAGCCATATACGCTTATCTTCGATATCAGAAAGATAAACCCCTTTGTCGTCGCGCAGAAAATAATTGACGCTAAATATCAAAGGAGGACTTTTTAACCTCTTCCCAAAGTTAATATGGTTTATGATATATCTATCTATGGGGATAGAGAGAAAATCAAGATTGGACATAAGATTAAATGTCCTTACACCTTCTTTGCCTAAAGTAGCAGCTGTCGTTTCCGACTCAAGCGAGGCTCCCATGGTAATCACGCCGTGCGTCCAATCAAATGCCTCCTGCACGGGAACAGACGTATCGGAGTCTCTTCCTCCGTATATAATTGCTCCCACTTTTACCCCCTTAGGGTCATCCAGATGGAAATCACAGTTTTTAAGTCTTCTTAAACTGATAGTATAACGGGCGTTCTTATGAGCACAGGGAATCTCATTTCCCATCTCATCTATTTTTCCACGATACCACTTTCCTGAAAAATTTATCCCTCTTGAGGGATGCGTGCGTTTGTCTCCCAGCCAGAAAGGAACCCCATCCTCGCTTATAAGCACATTGGAAAAAATAACCTCTCCTTTTGTAGTAAGGGCTTCCCAGATTATAGGGTCAGTATCGGCATTTACATCCTTTATAATTCCAAAAATACCGCATTCTACATTAACTGCTCTTACTTCACCATCTATGTTACGAAGATAAGCAATATCGTCGCCTACAATTGTTTCTCCTTTCAACATAGCAGTTGAAGTTTTACCGCACGCAGAAGGGTAAGCGCCGCAAAAATAGGTTATCTCTTCGGTCTTCTTCACCCCCATAACAAACATATGCTCAGCAAGCCATCCTTCACGGGAAGCTTTCCTGATAGCTAACCTCAACGCTAATTTTTTTAATCCTACAGTATTCCCTGCATATTGAGTATTGACACTATATACGGTATCCTCTTTTAAATCAATATATATGCGTCTTCTATCTATATTCCTGCTTACGCCATTTTCTAACTCGCCAGCACTGTGGATAAATCTAAAGAATGTGGCCCTGGGAGATAATTTTTTAAATGCCTCGTAAGCACTTCGGTAAAGAATACTTTCAGAATGAGCAACATAAAAAGAGTCCGTAATCTGAATACAGGGTATAAAAAACTCAGAATTAAGCGGGCCTAACCCAAAGAAACATACAATCATTTCCTTATGATGCATACTTCCTTTCAAAAACTCTCTTATTTCCTTCAGCCCCTTTCTGCGAGAGACAGAATTGATGTTCTTTCCTAATTCCATCCCCTTAGCAAGAAGGTATTTAGTAGCTTTTTTGTCACGGGCTTGATCATACAAACCATCGAAATGAACAGTATGACCTTCTATCTTAAGAGCAAATTCCTCTTTACACTCCAAAGCTCTTTTTCTTATATAATCGGTATCCTCCTGGGAATCTGTCTTTACAAAAATACTCTTTGGCTCACAGAGGTTAACAACCTCTCCAATGAACTCTATCACTGCCGGATTATTAAGGAGAAGAAGCTTCTCGTAACTACTTCCAGTACATTTTCTTTTAACTATTTCTTTCATACTCTTAGATTGTTAAGAAATGTAATTCTTTTCCCTTAGATATAGCGTATATGCTTTTTTCAAGTAAAAGTAAAAGTAGTATAGTATATTTGCACATTCAAGTCAATAGCCCCTTCTTGGCAGTCACTATCAACAATTATCCATAAATTCTAAAGAACCAGGTTTTGCCTTAATGCTGGCATACCCCGTTATCTGTATCTATAATAAGCCCTTCAGGGTTAGAGGTATTGGAATATATCCAGACTCTTCTGATTCTGAAAATAGCCTACCCTACAGGTTATTCTCCCTTGATGTATTAGTGTTTTATGATTCTTCTCTTGTTTCTTATCTTGCTTAAGGCATTGCGCAGCTTATGCATACTGCATAGCTGTAAAGCTGCATAAGGATAAACATAGTTTAGCCCATAAAAGTTTTAAACTCAGGTTAAATCCTTTAAGGCCACGTAGAGACCATTTAACAGGCCTAATCATTCTCTTTCAGACTCTCTAGCAAGCTTAAAGGTTAATATTGTTAGCATTATACCTTTTGAGGGTATGCCGTTTTTATTTAAATGTCAATTTGTGAAAAATTCTTGGCAGTACCTAAAAATTTAACATTTTGACGTAGCAGCAACACGCTCTCTATAATAACCAAAAAACACCAAAAATAGCTACAGTTTGGTATAATGCTCTATTCTTCTGCAGTATCTTCTCTGAGAGTATAGGTGGTAAGGGTAAGTGTTACTTTTTGAAGAGGAAGAATTTCATCCTTCCTTTCAATTTCTAAGTTTTTAACAGATACGACTCTTTCTAAGTTAATAACTCTTTTTATGAACTCTACTGTTTCTTTGTAGCCGGCATTAAAACTAACTTTAAAATCATGTGGCTTTATAGGACCTGTTGCTTCTTTCTTGTTGGCTGGCCTGCTTCTTTTACGCATAATGGGGCTTTCTTCGCTTTCTGCCTTTTTTTCTGGTGTCATCTCAAAAGTAATATTTTTTATCATCATAGCATCGGCAATCGACGCTAATTCTCTCACCAAGAGCAGTATTGATTCCTTACCCTTAGGAATCTTTCTTAAGACTTCCTCTTCTTTAAGCTTGTACTTCTCAATCTCTCTCTCTATTTTCTTACTCTTTCTTTTAACTCCGCGCAGTTCTGTTAAATATTCTTTTTTCTCTTTAAGCTCTTTTCTTAAAGCATTAACTTTTGTTATCTGGTAAATAAAGCCTACCAGTAAAAATACAGTTATCAGAAGCAAGATAAAACGGATACTTAAAAAAAACCTTCTCATAATATTACATTTTTAAATCAGCGTCCAAGATAAACTCCTGCCAGCCCATATTCGTCAGTTGCACGCTATCTCCGGTAACCTGAGGTGTTATTTTATCAAGCTTAGGAGGAATTACTTTAATGTTTCTTAAAATATTGATGCCTCTAAGATCGGCTGTTATCTCTTTTATAACCTTGTAGGCTGACTCATAATCACCCCAAATTTTAACTTTGAGCTTTAAGATATAACTGCTTTTTGTACTTTCATCTTTGAGAAACGAAAAGGAGGGCTGCTGGGAGCTTGTCTTCTTATCTTTTTTCCCTCCCACATAAAGATAGGAAAAAAACATTTTATCTGTTTTTCGTATATCCAGCGCATAAAGTAAAGGAAGTGGATTCTTTCGTTTCTCTATTAACTCCTGAATAGCTGCTATTCTATTCTCAAGAAGTTTTCTTTTACTCGAAAGACTCTTCTCTTCGGTGTGCACTCCTTCTAATCTTTCAATCTCAAAATTAACCCTTTTAAGCTCTCTTTTTACGCTCATACCTATAATCCAGAAATTAAGCCACCCCAAGAACAACCCACAACTTATAAACATACATACAGCACTAAAAATTGACCGTTTTATAGCAAGCTCTTCTTTTCTCTTTAATTCAAAAGGTAAGAAATTGATAACCTCCTGAGGTTTAAGGGTGGTAGCAAGAGCTGTTCCTATCGCTCCCAGAAAAAGAGGAAACTCTTTATTCTCTTCTCTTTGAGGAAAAGAAATATTCAAGAACTTATCTATCTCTATAAGCTTAGGAAAAGGTGAAATCCTTTTCCCTACCAAGCTAACGATATTCTTTATGAGCGATCCGCCTCCTACAAAGAATATCTCTTCAATATTTCTTGCTTCATAACGTTCCTTAAAATATATAAAAGTTCGCCTTATCTCCTGAACAATTCTCTCTAAAAAAGGCTCCATAAACATTCTAAGCTCTAAAGGATTGGTTTCTGCTGATGCCTTGCCATTCATGCTTGCTTCGTATTTCTGACGCATTATCTCCTCAGCAATAGCCACTCTATTTTTAGGGTCAAACTCTACATCAGGAATGCCTTCCTTCAATATAATATCCTCTGCCTTCTGAGGAGAAACCCCTAAACCATTAGCTACTCCTTGAATAATATCTCTGCACCCAAAGAAAATACTGCGGTTAAAAATAATATGCTGGCCTCTACTTATAGATATATTCATAGATGTATATCCAATATCAATAAATGCTACCTCTTTATTTTTATATTCTGGCTTTCTAACAAGCAAAGCCCCCATAGAAGCACATACAGGAGCAATAAGATGAGGGGTTAGCTCAGCTTCTTTAAATAAATTTAAAGCAAGTTCTACAAAATCCTTCTCCTCCCTCACCACAAGAACTTCATAACGAGGAATATTTGCTTCTATCGTTTCTCCCAGAAAGACCGTCTCAAAAACACTTTTAGGGCCAGGAGCAGGAATCATCTTGCGGCGCGCCTCTGTCATCGCTGCAATCTCTAACTCTTTTCTGTTCATCCTAGGGAGAACAATTGTAGTGATAACAGGAGAAAAAAAGGGAATGTTTATTCCTATTTTTGTCTTCGGCTCTTTAAAACGGCTCAAAGGTATCTTTCTTAGAATCTCTTGAGCAAGCGCATTCTTGTCCAGAGTTGTTTCCTGGACACCACTTAATAAAGGAGTAGGAATTAGAAATCTACTCTTAATAAAGATTTTACTAGCTATCTCTATTTCTACCACTTTGGTGTAAAGCGTACCTATATCTATACCAATTAAATGTTTCATTTTATCCTCCCAAAGACTGCGCAAGCTTAAACATAGGCATAAATATTGCCAGAGCAATAATACCCACTACCACACCCATGATTATAATCATAAGAGGTTCAAATAAGGTAAAAATCCTGTTTATAGTCCGAGGGATTTCCTTATCGTAGAATTCACTTACTTTACTCATACTCTGAGCCAGTGTTCCAGACTCTTCCCCTACGCTAATCATTCTAATAACTAAGGGGGGGAAATCACCGGTCATCTCTAAGCTGGTAGCAATCCTTTCTCCTAAATTAATAGCATCTCTGGCCTTTCTGGTAGATTCCTCTAAACGTTTATTGCCCATTGCCTTAATAGAAATATCTAAAGCTCCCAAAACATTGATTCCTGACTGAATAGACAAACTTAAAATATGACAAAACCGAGAAAGAATTATCTTATGAAGCAAACCTCCAAATAAAGGCATTTTTAGCTTCCAACTGTCAATAAAATATCTCCCTTGAGGGTTTAGACTGAATATCTTAATACTTGCGCCTAAAAGCACAAAGAAAAGAAATATTAGAAGTACATATTTTTTGATAAAATCGCTCGTTCCAATGACAATCTGGGTAGCAAGGGGTAACTCTGCCCCCACCTGGTCAAACATTGGCTTAAATATGGGAACAACTTTAATCATTAAAAGAGAAACTACCCCAATCATAGCAATAAGAAGAAGAATAGGATAAGTAGCTGCTTCTTTTATTTTTGCTTTCAAGTCCATCTGCCATTCTAAGAAAGAAGATAGACTGTTAAGAGCAAATGCAAGCTTTCCTGTTGCCTCTCCTGCTCCTACAAGAGCAAGATAAAGATTATTAAAAATACGTGGATACGCACTTAAGGCCTCCTTTAAGGAAGAACCACTCTCTACACGGTAACGCAAATCATCTATTAATCTCTGGATATTTTCCTTCTCTGCATTACGTGCTAAATCCCGTAAGCCCTCTACAAGGGGAATCCCTGCCTCAATCAAGGTGGCTAAGTGTATAGTGAATGTAAGCAGGTCTTTTTCCCCTATCTTAAAAATCCTACTGCCACTTTCTTTCTCCTGATATATACTTGCCTTGGTAAGAAAATACCCTAAATTCCTTATTTTATTGGCAAGGTCTATCTCACTATTAGCAGCCATAACCCCTTTTACAACCTTACCTCTCTCATCCCTTGCTATATAACTGTATCTCTGTAAAGGCATAATTGTTTCTTTCTCTTAGCTCATGGCTAATAGCTCAAAGTTACACCTTTCGCAACAGCACATACTGAATTAACACAAATCAAGCATCCCTGCATCTTACATTTTAATTTCTTACTGTATTACTATGCACTATTCGCTAGACGCTAACCGCTATTGGCTAAACGCTATTCGTGGCCAATTAGATTTCTCGCCAACTTCCCGAGACAATACTCCCGCTTAAATCATCATCAATACCATCAGCAGGAGGCAACCCTGTCGCATTATCTACGTTATCTACAATACCATCAACAGTAACAGCAACTTCTCTATGAGCTATAAGCTCTCCATCTGTTCCATCTTGATTTCTTATGTAAACCTCCCCTCTACCGACAATATCACGTCTCGTTCCAGAAATAGAAACACTGAAATTATAATAAAAATTATAGTTATCCCCTGACTCATCCAGACCGCTAAAATCAGTAGAGTCTCCTGATAAACTTACATTCTTCAATATCTCTACTTTTGCCCGCTCAACTCCCGCCTGGGCAAGATAGAAAGCAATCAAGTTCTTCTCCTGCAAAGAAGAAGTAAGCATGGTCGGCTCCCATAAGTTCATTAACCCCACACTGATTACCGCTCCAATAAAAAGAAGAAAAATCGCAAATATCAATGCCTGAGCTCTCATATCAAGGATTCCTTACTCTAACTTTAGTCCTAAAAGTAACATTTCTGTTACCCGCACCTTCTGGAGAAAGCGGCCGTGGCCTTAAAGTAATCTTAATAGTAATTAAACCACTCCCATCGTGAGAAAAAATAACTGCACTACCGGGGTTATCAACAACAAGAACACTTAAATCTACTCGAGGACCCCATCCCCATCCTGTTCTTCCTCTTCGTACTAATTTGTTAATAAAAGCCGCCGCAGATCTTCGACGCTCATATCTTACCCATTCTAAAGACCCGTCATTATCAATATCTCCTTCAAAATCTATACGCATTCCATCCCAATAATTTGGCACGAAATCTGTATTAATACTTGAAACTGTTGCACATCTTAACTCATTGCTCATAAGCTCCAGCGCCCATCTTCCTTCCTGAATTAATGTAGCCTGAATACTTTGTTTAAGCCAGGCAAAGTTAGAAGATATTGCTACCCGCGAAAGTGCTATCATAGCAAGAGAAAGAATAACAATGCCCACTATTGTCTCAAAAAGAGTAAAGGTGTTTATAATCTTTTTCATAGTTAAAAATCAGCAATCAAAGTCTGCAATGAAACAGACCTCTCTCCTTTTTCTCCCTGCCAGTAAACAGTAACCTTTATATGCGCTAAATTATTATTGCCAAGATAGGGGCATGTCACATTAACCTCTCTGTCAAAATCAGGATAATCACTATCCACCTGAGCCCGCGACTCATTGTGAGCACTAGGATTAGAAAACAGAGTTGAATCACTGTCTGTAGAAAGCTCTTCCATCTTTTCCTGGGCGAGAAGACAGGCAATTGTTTTCATTTTAAACCCACGAGAATAGTGATAACCCTGATAAAGAATCCGCATCACATATACACTTACAATAGCAAATATAGCAATAGCAATAGATATTTCAATAAGACTGAAGGTCTTGCGCTTCATAGGTACTCTCTAATATTCTTTCACAACTCCATACAACTGGTTTAAGCAAAATCACTGTAATTTTTCTTGCCCATGGCCTTTGAGATATATAATCAGCAAGAGGGGGGCTAACTGTATAATAAACTTCAACTAACTTTCTGCCTAGAGAACTTTTAAGTAAGTAACTATCTCTGAATCTCCTAAGAATTTCTAATTCTCTAACTCCTTTATCCGGCTCTCCACTATAAGCAGCAGTAGCAATAAAACAATAAATTCCTCCCCCTGTTAAATCAAAACGGGCATATCCTGTTTCTTCAAACAGCTGAATATCAATAGCTTTTGACCCTTTAACTAAAGTTATAGTATCAGCATTATTTGGACTTAAAGACAATTTCCCAAAAGGAGGCTCGAAGGTAACGGTATGAGGAGCGGTGGTGATATCCACAAGATTCAGTCTTACTGTGGGTTTTGCAAGATTCCCCGACTCATCCCTTATATCATAAGTATCATTAGAAGTATCAAAAGAAATAGTGTAATTCTGGTGTTTTGATATTGCCATTTCCCTTGCCCATGAAAAATCAGAAAGTATGCGGAACATTTCGCTTTTTATACGCCTGCTATCAACTAAAGTAAAGGAAACAATTGTCATTGTAGATACCACGGCAATAATGGTTAAAACCACAATAGTCTCTATGAGGATAAAACTGTTTTTGTTTTCAGAAAAGAAATAATTAAGGAAAGCATTTTGAGAATAGCGTCTTTTATATCTCATTGTCTTTCAGTATAAGTATAATTTAAAAACAAAATAAAGTCAAATAGAACTGCCCGTAGAGGATTTGGCTTTTTTAAAAAAGGTTAATCAAAGAATGATAAATTAATAACACTTCTCTATCTCTATGTCTTTATAGTAATGCTTTAATATTTCTTTATAACTAAAACCATCCTCGGCCATCCTTATCGCCCCTTCCTGACACATCCCTACCCCATGGCCAAAACCAGCTCCCCACAAAATGAGAAACTTAGCAAAGGAGGGATTCTTTTGACTGTATTTGACCTCTAAGGTAAAAGCACTGCTTCTTAAACCATCCCAGAATCTCCTTAAGCTTAAATCTCCTTTTAATCTTATAACTTTACCATCTACAGTTACATCCATTTCCTCAATATGAGCGCATTCACCTCTTTTAACTATCTTAATTCCTTTTAGCTCTCTTAAAGAAAATCCAAAAATCATTCTAAAATCCTCTTCGTCATAAATTCTCTGCCAACGAAAATTACTCTTACTCTTTGCATAGGAACAGAAAGTCAAAGGGCGCAGCTTAAACCAATTCTCTAAATCCTCTTTGGGGAAACTCAATTCTTGTTTTTCTGAGTCCAGTTTGTTTTCCAGATATCCCCTATTACCAAAAAGGTCCCCTCTCAAGCAACCTCCACAATTTGAATGATAAAATGCCTCAATAAGCTCTCCCTTATAAACCATAACCTCACCATAAGTTTCATCTACAGCTCGATTGGTTCTTTCTCTCTCGGCAGCCATACCACGGTAAACCTGGCAATGAACAGTACTACAAAAGTCAAACCCCTCTTTTTTATGTCTGCCTCTGTTTCTAAGAATAAGCGTCCGGGCTGCTACTGCCTGTGCTTTTAAAGCTTCCATATCAGCTCTGGGGTATATTTCGCTGGGTAAAACTCCATAGAGATACTCTTCTACATTTATTGTGTTAATTACATTCAGCTTATCTCTATACTTAACTATCTCTAAGTTACCCCTTAAAGATAAATCCAAAGTAGTTTGCCAGAATTTACCTTTTCCATAAACAGCACCAAGAATGTAAAAAGGGTAGTTGGTGGTTTTTAGACAAACGGGGGGATAAAGCTCAACGATTACCTTATTGCTCTCATATTCCTTAAGAAAAATCTTACCTTTACTGTTACCAATGGTGTATAAAACATCTTTCTTAAGAGAAAATTTATGAAACCTATCTTCTAAAGATATATCACCTGAAGACTTAAAACCCACCGAATTTATCTCTCTTAAGACAGCAACTTTAACCTTAGGTATATTACCTCTTTTGGGAGTATAGGAGGCTAATTTTATCTTTTTTCTTCTTTTCAACAGTTCTTTCTTCTTCTTTAAGAAATACTCTTTCCCTAAAGATCTCTCTGCCAAGGTAAGCTTCTGGAGAATTATTCTGCTTTGAGGATAAAAATTATTTGCCTTCTTTAGATATCTATACGCTAAAGAAAATTTTTTATTCTGCAGATACAAAACACCTAAATAATAATTTGCCAATTTTATGCTTGGGTCGTATTTTATAACCTTCTTAAACTCCTCCTCTGCCTTACGATACTCTCCTCTATGATAGAATATTTTTGCCAATCTGTATAACGCTATGGAATTATCTCCTCTACCTAAAGACTGCTGGTAATACTTTATGGCAGAAACATAATCCCCCAAATCCTCATATATTAATCCTAAATAAAGGTACTTTAAGAAAGAAAATTTTTTGTCATCCAAGCTTCTAAACAAAGAAAGGGCCTTCTTGTTCTCTCCTGCAAGACAGTAAATCTGCGCCAGCAGAAGTCTTAACTCACTGTCTCGCCGTTTATTTAGATAGAACCTAAGCAAATCTATAGCTTCTTTATACCTGGTTTCTTCTTTAAGGCGAAACACCACATTAGTATATGTTCCCTCCCTATAATCTATTTCTTTAAGATAATCTTCAATGACATCTCCAGAGGAATTAACCAGTCTACCAGAAAATACAGAGGATGGAATAACAAGATATAAAAGGCATAAAACTATATTAAACAGATTCCACTTAAGAAAACTATTCATGAGGAGGAATTAAGCTGATAATCTTTTTTGGCTCTATTTCAATCATATATTTGGGGCGAGGCATATTAATCTCGGGATGATACAGAGAGGATTTATCTTTCTTGATATGGCTTAAAACCCTCCGCGAAGCTCTCTCTAACAGCCTGCTGTCCCATTTCTTTAACATATCTTTGTCAGATGCTAAATCTACCATTTTAGCCCTTCCCTTTATGCAATATCCCATAAACCTATCTTCATCAACGGCGGTAATACTTACCAGTTTATTCCTTTTAATATTTGCGTAAGTATCTTTTAAATATAAATCAAGAATATAAATTTTATCCTCTTCAACTTTAACTATCCCTTTACAGGAAGTATGGGGAAAACCTTCCTTATCTACACTAGCAACTATTACAAAGCGCTGCTGCTTCAAGAAATAGACTATATCCTTACGTAATTTTTCCATCTTTAGAGGTATTCAGTATCCTCACTGTGATACAAGAAATACTCTGTCATTGGGATGAACTTTGTTAGCTAACTTTATCCCCACCATTTCTCCTTTGCCTGCCTTTTCTACCTGTTCATGCTCAATTTGCATGGAATCAACAACCTGGGTAAAATCGTCATGAACCCCTTTAATACGAATGGTATCCCCCACTTTAAGCTCATCCTTTAACTGAACTATCCCTACAGAAATCTTACCAAAATAATGGGTAACTATTCCTACTTCTTTTTCCTCCATTTATCCCCCCTCTTTATTCCTCCTCGCGGAAAATTAGTAAGTTTATGATATTGTATCAATTTTTTCTCTTCCAATGACAGGGATGTCTAGATGGCGTGCTTTCTTAAGAAACTTTTCTTTATCTAAAATAAGAACCTTTTCTTTTTCTAAGACAAGGGCGGAAGCTTTTACTTTTTTTATAACTTTTAGAGTATTAAGACCTACTACAGGAACATCAAATCTTAAATCATGGCCTTTTTTGCTAAATTTTAACACTACGCATCCTCTACCTGCAATCTTATAGCCTCTCAAAATGGTATTATCGGTTCCTTCAAGAGCTTCCAAAGCAACCACGCTTTTATTTTTCACCACTACACTCTGCCCCACATCTAAATCTACAAACCTTGAAATAATCTCTACTCCAAAATTTATATCCTCCCATATTTCTCTTCTTGGCTCAATAGAGTTCATCAACCCTTCCTCTGCTAAATATTCCTTCATATAAAGGGTAGAGTCGAGAAACTCCACCCCCATTATCTCTAACGTTCTGATTACCCTTAAGAATACGGTATGAGGACGAAAATCTTTTATATCATCGGCAAGACGCAACATTTTATCATCCCAGTACTTCTTCTCAAATATCCTCTGAGGACTTATTTGACCCACCATTACCATCTGTTTAATATTTTCTTTACGAATTATGTCTACCAGCTTTTTTAACTCACCTACATGCAACCAGTAGCATCTGTCAACATAACGGGTTATAGCGGAAGAAGTCTCTCCATAAAAACAGATTGCTATTAGCTCGATATTGCTATCTTTTTCTTTCGCTGATTTAGAAAATAGAAGAGGAAAAAGCCTGTTTCCCGCTATAACACCTAGTTTCATCGGGAAATTCCCCTTTCGGAACTGGAAATAAAGGAAATTAAGTATTCCAATTCTGCGTTATCAGGCAGTAAATCGCTAACTATACTCTTAGCATGTTTTAAGGTGTGGCCTTCAAAAAATAGAATCTTGAATGCTTTTTTAATAATATCTATCTTATCTTTTGAAAACCCTTTTCTTTTTAAACCCACTAAGTTTACACCTCTTATACTAGCAGGACGACCGTCGCACAAGGAAAAAGGAGGAACATCCTGAACAACCTTAGAACATCCTCCAATTATAGCAAAATCGCCAACCCTGCAGAACTGATGAATAGCAACCATCCCTCCAATTACCACATGATTGCCTACAGTTACGTGCCCTGCTAAGGTAGCCAGATTTGCCAATACGTTTTCATCTCCCACAATACAGTTATGGGCAATATGAGAATATGCCATAATAAGATTATTGTTACCCACAATGGTTTTTGAACCTTCTTCTGTGCCAGGATTTAAAGTAACGAATTCTCTTATAGTGTTATTATCACCTATAATAAGAAAACTTTTTACGCCTTTGTATTTTAAATCCTGCGGAGCACTACCTATCACAGCATGAGAAAACACTTTGCAGCTCTCTCCAATCTGTGTATAACCTGTAATATGGGCAGAAGGGCCAATTTCTGTAAATTTTCCTATTCTAACATGGGGCCCAATAACTGCAAAGGGACCTACTGATACACCATCATCGAGTTCGGCATGTGAATCTACCACTGCTTGAGGATGAATCTGTGTGGCCATG
>CAYXBX010000004.1:0-24484 GCA_964463445.1 uncultured Planctomycetia bacterium | reverse complement strand
AAAGTGTGCATTATATAAAGTTTAATAATGAAAGAAAGCTGTTGAATTATGTGAAAGAGGCTTTAGTTAAGCAGAAGATAGTCGGCTGGTTTCAGGGCCGTTTTGAATGGGGACCGCGTGCTTTAGGGAGCCGTTCTATATTAGCTGACCCGCGGAATATTTATATGAGAGACAATATAAATTTAAAAGTAAAATTTCGTGAAGCCTTTCGTCCCTTTGCGCCATCGGTTTTGTATGAACATACAGATTTATTATTTGATACCGACGGTATCAAGGATCAATATCCTTTTAGATTTATGCTTTATACCCTATCTACAAAGAATAATTTGATTGCTGCCGCTTCACATGTCGATAGTACTGCTCGTCCGCAGTTTGTTTATAGAGAGATAAATCCCTTATATTATGCCGTAATAGATGAATTCTATAGAGAAACAGGTGTACCTGCTCTTCTTAACACATCTTTTAATTTAAAAGGCGAACCAATTGTGAATTCACCTCTTGATGCTTATAATACGTTTGTAAAGAGCGGGATAGATACTCTAGTAATGGACAGATTTGTCATTAAAAAAGATGGATTATCTCAAAGAATTTGAGAAGAATCTAACATATTATTTTTCTGAGAAGCTGAATTATCCTTTTGCTAAGCCGCACTGGGTTTATATAAGTTTAAGTCACAGGTGTACATACACTTGCCAGATGTGTGGGGTGGTGAAAATTCTTAAAGGGTACGAACTTCCCTTTGGTGTTATAAGGAGTTCCTTAGATGCAGTAGCTTCCTGGAATTGGGATTCAGTGGTGATGTTAACGGGTGGTGAACCTTTTTTGCGAAAGGATATCTTTGATATTATAAGATATTCAGTCAGTAAAGGAATAACAACAGAATGTGTTTCCAATGGTTCTCTTATAAATGAAGATTTAGCAAAGAAAATAGTCTCATCAGGACTTAATAATATTGCCATTTCCCTAGATGGAGCCAGAGCTAAAACGCATGATTCTATACGGGAGAAGGGAAGTTTTAAAAAGGCATTGGCGGCTTTGTCCAATCTAGTTAGTGCTAAAAAACGTAACAGAAAAGGCCCCCAGATTTCTGTATGGACAACGATTATGAAAGAAAATGTAACTGAGCTTTTTGATATTATACCTCTAGTTAGAGATCTGGGTGTTGAATGTCTTGTGTATCATCCTGTAATTGTAGCACAAGATGATATGCAAAATACATCAGCAGACGCTCCTTTCTGGATAAGGGATGACAATCTCAAGATATTGAGAGAGCAGATAGATAAGATTGTAGATTATAAAAATAAATATGGACTTGTTGCCTTCTTGCATGACCCTTACCTGTGGCTTGATTATTTTAAGGGCACACTAACTAAGCGCCAGTGGAAATGCAATCCTTTTGTTTTTATAAATATTGGTCCTGATGGAGAAGTGAGAAGTTGTGGGGCTTCTTTCGGGAATGTAAAAGAAATAACTCTGGAGGAGTGTTTACAAACAAAAGCCGCCTATGAGGCAAGAGGGAAGATGAAACTTTGTCCTAAGCCGTGTCTTCAGACGTGCTGGGCGCATCCAGAATCCGATTCTTTAACAGGTATAGTGAATATTCTGTTGAGCAAAATAAAAGATAACCCCAATAGAAAAATATTCATTCAAGAAGCAATGAAGATACTGAGTAAATATGAACAGAGTTTAAAAGATATACAAGCATGTTTAATTTAAGGGAAGTAGTAATATCTATTACAAATAGATGCAATTTAAAGTGTAGAATGTGTGATATACCTTTGACTGCTACAGAGGAGCTGAGTACTGAAAAGTGGAAAGGTGTTATTACGGATTCCGCTTCGCTAGGGGCAAAAACCATTGTATTTAGCGGAGGAGAACCGCTCTTAAGAGAAGATATATTTGAATTAATTAGATTTGTTAAAAAAAACAACATGAAAACTTGTATTACTACAAATGGTCTGTTGATTGATGAAAAGTGTGCTTGTGAATTAAAATCAGCAGGCATTGACGTTGTGAATGTCTCTTTGGAAGGGCCACAAAGAATCCATGATTATTTAAGAGGTAAGAATAGTTTTGAGAGGGTGCTTTCTGCATTGTATAACTTAAAGCAACACAATATAGAATCGACTATAGCTACAATGGTGTCTTCTTATAATTATCGTTATTTAGAGTTTATTGTTGATACAGCTATAAGGTATGGTTCTACAACGATAAAATTTCAGCCTTTTAACACCCTATTTATAAACAATAAGAATAAAGGAAAGCATTTTTTTATTAACCATAGACAAGCCAGAGAATTAAGGGGTGTAATCAATAGGGCAGTATCGAAATGTGTAAAATGCGGGATAGCATTAAATCCCCTGTCATATTTAAATACAATTCCTTTGTATCTTTCCGGCAAGTTCAAAAAAGGTGGCAACGGCTGTTCTGCTCTTTTGTCAAGTTCTGCTATCACCTCTGATGGTTCAATTTACCCCTGCTGGGTAATGACAGAAGACCGTTATCTTATAGGGAGTATAAAAGAAAACCGCTTTATAAATATATGGAATTCCAAAAGACATAAGAAGTTAAGGGAAGATATAAGTAGTAAAGGGTGTAAAGGGTGTGTTATGAGTTGTTATGATGATATTTTTGGAGATGATACTGTTGCCAGTAAAGTTATTATGAATTTGAAGAGAGTTAAAGGAAGGGGGTTAAAAGAATACAGTAAACATGCAATCAAGAGCATAGCAAGAAGGTATAGGTTTTATGTTTCTTCAAGAAAATCAGCCCGTGACATCGTTCTAAGATTAAAAAATTTATTTAAAAGAAAATTATTTTATAATAAAGATAGCCTTCAGTATATAGAAAAAGATAAAATCAGAAAACTGCTATTAGATATTACAGAAATAAAGTGTATGTTTGAATCAGAGCTAAAAAAATGAAGAAAAAGGTTACTGTCTATATACCTTGTTTTAATGCTGCAAGATATATTGAGAAATGCCTCGAGGCCGTTTTGAGGCAGACTTATCCTGTCGAAGAGGTGCTGATTATCGATGATGGTTCTAAAGATGATACTTTGAGTAGAGTTTCGAGATTCCCTGTGAGGATTATTTCGCACGATGTAAACAGAGGATTAGCGGCAGCAAGGAATACTGCTATAAGAAATACCAAAACCCCTTTCATTGCTTCTTTAGATGCTGATTGTGTTCCCCATAAAGATTGGCTTGCGCTTCTTATGAGCAATTTTGATGACAGTATTTCAGGGGTGGGAGGCAGGCTTGTAGAATCTAATACAGATGACCCTATAATTAAATGGCGTTTTAACCACATGAGGCAGAATTGGGGAGATAGTAAACAAAATGATGTTCCTTTCTTGTTTGGTTCCAATAATGTTTTCAGAAAGAGCGACCTTATCAACATAGGGGGTTATAATGAGGAGTACAAGAATAATTATGAAGATGTGGATTTATCCAATCGTTTACATAGTAAGGGGTTTAAGCTTGCATATGAGCCAGAAGCATTAGCTTTCCATATCAGGGAAGATGATATACATTCTCTCTTTAACAATTTCTGGAGGTGGCAATTTTATTACCATTACGAGGAGGGGTATTACAAAGATAAATCATCCCTTTGTCTAAAATGTAAAGAGAATGTTGGTCTTGCCAATAGATTTATGGAAGAAGATATCATAAAAGACGATGTTCAATTGCTGTATATCAACCTACTGCTTCCTTTGTACTTATCCCTAAAGGACTTATTATTTTTTTATAATAAGGAAGAAGAAACATATCTAATTAAGGATAATTTGCCTTTCTATATTGTTTATCTTCTTTTGTTGGATTTAAGTTTTTTTTATCACTTGGATTTTAAGCAGAAACAATTAAGAAGCTTCACGTTAGAAGAATATAGTCTTCTTAAGAATTTCTTTACTTGTTGCTTATTGTTTAGCAGTATATTAGGAGGCAGGTTAAGAGACGGTGACCTGTTAAAGACAGCGATAAAATATTATTTAACAACATTCTTGCGTAGTAGAAATGATTTTGATGTATTGTCTGAAAAGATACTGTTTATGGCTTCTGCTCCTCACGGATGGGACGGCTTTACAACAAAAGAGCATCCCCATTTAGAAAGAGGTTTCTTAAAGTACTTTGTAGATAACTTTAAACGTTCAATAGATGGATTGAGTTCTTCTTACCCGGTTTTTTTTGACCTTGTTAATAGTTCTTATAGGATATTGAAAAAAAAGGGGGAAAAATGAAAAAGACGCCTACAGGATGGATTTTGATATTAATCTCATGGTTAATGCTTTTTGGAGGTGTAAGCGTAAGCACACTTTATCTCATATACACTCAGCAGAGGCTGACGGCAGTGATTATTCTAATGTCTGGGGTCATAGCTTTTGCTGTTTTGCGTGTATTGTCTAATATGGGGGAATTTTTATTCGGTATCCAGTTAAATTCTCGGGATGTTCTCTTGCAGGAAAACAGACATCATGATGAGTTAAGTGAGAGGATAAGAGAGACAAACTCTTTTCTGTTAAACATTCAAAAGAAGATAGAAGAAGATACCTCAAAGACAGCCGCAGCTTTATTGGATATACAAAATAAAATGGAAAAATCCGTTACAGAGATAAACACCCATATATTTGATTTGCAGCACGAAATAGAAGACAGTGTGTTTCAAACAAACACCATTTTGTTAAATATCCAAAAGAAATTAGAAGAAAACACTTCAAAGACAATTCCCGTCCTGTCAGATATACTAAATATCCAAAAGAAATTAGAAGAAAGCGCATTAAAGACAGCTGTTGTTTTATCAGATATACAAGATAAGATGGAGGAGATAAAAGAAAATCGGCAAATTATCGAACAGATAAATTGCGATTCAAAAGATATTAATCAAAATTTATATAAATTGACCTCTTTCTTAGAAGAAATAGAAAGGAATCTTGATTTGAAAAGATGAAGACGCTCCTAGTAAATCTTCCATGGAGAGTAGCAGAAGGGAGGTATGGAGTAAGAGCAGGTTCACGTTGGCCTTTTACTATAGAGTTAGAGCAGGGAAAAAAACATTACCTTCCTTTCCCTTTCTTTCTTGCTTATGCTGCCTCTTTGTTGAAAGAAAACAAAAAGGAAGCTAAACTTTTTGATTTTATTGCAGAGAATTGGAAAAAAAAGTATTGTATAGAAAGAATAAAGGAGTATAACCCGGACCTCCTGCTTGCAGAAACGTCCACACCCTCTTTTTACAATGACATTGATATTTTAAGAAATATTAGGAACAGTATTCCATTCAGCCAGCTTGCTATATGCGGACCTCACGCAAGCACTTTTCCGGAAAAGATACTTTCTGACTATGAGTTTCTTGATTATGTTTTGATTGGTGAATACGAATACACTCTTCTTGAACTGGTGAGCTGTCTTGAGGAAAATGGGGATTTGAATACTATTTTTGGGCTTGCGTATCGGGAAGGCAAAGAAATTATTAAGAATCCTTATCGTAAGACAATAGCAGATTTAGACAGTTTACCTTGGCCAGAACGAGAAGATGTACCTATTTATAATTATAACGATGGATTTTGTGGTTTACCTAAACCAAATGTTCAGATGTGGGCATCACGGGGTTGTCCTTTTGAATGCACTTTCTGCCTGTGGCCGCAGGTTATGTACAGAGAGCATAAATACAGGAAAAGAGATGTGAAAGATGTTGTGGATGAGATGGAATATCTGGTCAATAAGTATAATTTTAAAGCGGTTTATTTTGACGATGATGTATTTAATATTGATAGAAAGTATACATTGTCTATTTGTAAAGAGATAATGGATAGGAATGTTAAGATTCCATGGGCATGTATGGCGAGGGTGGATTTGATGGACGAAGAGTTATTGGAAATAATGGGAGATGCAGGCCTGTACGCAATTAAATACGGTATAGAGTCGGCTGATAAAGAAATATTAAAGCGCTGCAAAAAGAATATAGATTTAGATAAAGCAAAACGCATCATTAATTATACTAAGAAAATCGGTATAAAAACCCATTTAACTTTTTGCGTGGGATTGCCTGCTGAGACGAGCGAAAGTATTAATAAGACTGTTAAATTTATAAAAGATGTCAACCCGGATTCTCTACAGATTTCTTATGCTGTGCCTTTTCCCGGTACAGATTTGTATAGCAACCTGGAGAACAAGTTCATCCGTAAGCCTTATAACTGGTCCAGCTTTGACGGGAACTGTGATAGTGTTGTTTGTATTGATGGTCTTTCCCGGGAAATATTAAAGGAAAGGAAAGATACTTTAAAAGGAATTAGGTTTAGTAAGTAATTGACAAATATATATTGAGCGCCTTTAGTGACAATTTGTATACACACATCGTGTACCCTGATTCCCTAATTCTTTGGACAAATTATGGTATAATAAAAGACAAACTTTTGTAATAAAGAAGGGGTGGGGGTTAAAGGATAAAAGAAAAGCTTATTTCCATAATCCGGAGGTATCTAATAATAGAGAATATTTAAAACTACAAGGAGAACGGGCATTCGGATTTTAAAAGAGATGTTAAAAAAATCAATATATACAAAGAGAAAGGAATTATTTATGATTGAAAGGGG
Source organism: uncultured Planctomycetia bacterium (assembly GCA_964463445.1). Classification (GTDB taxonomy): domain Bacteria; phylum Omnitrophota; class Gorgyraeia; order Duberdicusellales; family 4484-171; genus CAZWON01. The sequence goes on along the minus strand of CAYXBX010000004.1, from coordinate 17,895 downwards.
GTATTTAGAGAAAACGAATATAAAGAAAGCATTCCTGAAAGACACTGATTTTTCTAAATCGAGTTGTTATTATTTGGATTCAAATGGAGAGGTAACCTTGCTAAAAAAGAGCTTTTAGAACAATATGTTATTCCTATACTTTTTTCCGAATTTGTAAGTTACGGATGTTAAAAATTAGCAAAGATATTGGGTCAAGCTCTAATTTTTTCTGTAAAATAGTTTTTCATAAATATCCTCTCTGGTTGTTTAATAGAACGTTCTTTGATACATTTTTCGTTGAAGAAGCGAGGAATGGTGTTTAAGCAGTTTTTCTTCAAGGAAAGGTCGTTCTACGAGGCTTGTGGAGCTGATATATCTTCGATGTTTCGCTGGAGAGGCCAAATGGGCCAGACAAACATTGATATTATCGTCAAAACTGGCAATTGCTGAAGGGTAAAACGGCCAGAGCGCTTCCGGAGAGCCTGTACCTGTATTATGCAGGCAACCTTTTTATTCAGTGCATAATATACGGTATTGAGGCAGGCTTTTATTTCCAAGACAACACCCTCTGGTACCTTGCTTAAGATATTGCGTTTTTGTGTACGAGAAGCAACGTTGGCGAAGCGTCTTCGGGAATGCTTCTACGAAGGCTTTTAAGGAGCCCAGGCGCCATCAGTTACACCCAGGAGAGAGCCGCATAATCCTCGTTTCTTGAGGCTTTGGAATACCTAAAGCCAGTCATCGTATGATTCTCTGCTGGCCAGGCTTCATACTCATTTATTTTTACAGAAATTTTACGTACTTTTATTGATAGAGCTCAGAGGGAAAAATGATGATTTTTACCAAAGATTGATTTAGAGATAATACTATGAGGGTTAATTTTGCAAGGAATGTTGATTATTGGCTTGGGATTCCGGTTTGTTTTGTTCTGTCTGCGTTCCACAGAATACAAAAGATTTTTATTCCGGGGAGATTTGAAGAAATCGAGCCCAGGAAAATAATGTTTTTGGAGCTTTCTGAAATGGGAAGCGCCATCTTGGCATATTCGGCGATAAAAAAAGCAAAAGAAACCTATCCCGGCGCCAAACTCTATTTTTGGATTTTCAAAGAGAATGAAGATAGCGTTCATATATTAAATGTCATACCCGAAGAAAATGTGATTGCGATGAGGACCAATAATTTTTTATTCTTGATTATAGATGTTGTAAAGAATCTATGGCGAATATGGAAAGAGAAAATAGATGTTGTTATTGATATGGAGCTTTTTTCAAGATTCTCCAGCATCTTAAGCTATTTAAGCGGTGCAAACATTAGAGTGGGCTTTCATAGATTTTCTTTAGAAGGCCTTTATAGGGGGAATCTACATACGCATAAGGTGAGTTATAACCCTTATATACATATAAGTAAGAATTTCTTAGCACTTGTTCAGTCATTGAGAGCCAATTCTGAAGACACGCCCCTTCTTAAAATGGACACAACCAGCTATATTACAACTGTGCCTAAAATAGAATCGGATAAGGAAGCAAAGGAGAATATATTGCGGAAATTAAAAAAAATCAATGGTCAAATAGACAAAGAAAATAAGATAGTTATATTAAACCCCGGTATCAACGATATTTTGCCTTTGCGAAGATGGCCTGTTAAAAATTATATAGAACTGGCAAAAAGATTGTTAAAGGATGAAGATGTTTTTATAGTCTTAATAGGTCTTAAATCGCAGTTTTTAGATGTTCAATTTGTATGGGAAGCAATTAAAAATAAACGTTGTATAAACTTTGCAGGGAAAACTTCAATCAAAGAATTAATAGATTTATGTAATATCTCTCATCTTCTTATAAGCCATGACAGCGGAGCGACGAATTTGGCATCATTAACACAAGTTAAGATGATTGTTTTATTTGGCCCCGAAACCCCTGTTCTCTATGCTCCCCTCACTGACGGTAAAGAAATTATATATAAAAATTTTGCCTGCAGCCCCTGTGTATCCGCCTATAATCACCGTAGGTCAGTCTGCAGAGACAATAGATGCATGCAGGCAATAACTGTTGAGGAAATCTATAGTATTGCAAAAAATATTCTTGATAGATGTTAGAATGAATATTTTCATCAGAGTAGAGAAATGAAGTTTGCTTTAGTTTTTAATCCATTTAAATATAAAGTTCATGAAGAAAATGTACGGGTGGTTCAAAAATATTTCGGTTTGTTTCCTCCTTTAAGTCTTGCTTGGGTTGCGGCTATTGCCGAGAAGGCGGGACACCAAGTGATTATTGTTGACGCCCGCACGCTAAAGCTGTCTATGGGAGAGACTTTGGAGATATTAAAGCAGTTTAGGCCAGATATCATAGGGTTTATGATGACTACCTATATGTTTCAGGACACATTAGAATGGATAAAGTTCTTGAAGAAGAATTTAGGGGTCCCTGTAGTTATAGGGGGATATAACTTAAGAGTATACCCCCGGGAGTCAGTTTCTCATCCTGAGATAGATTTTGGGGTAGTTGAACACGCTTATTATACAATTCCTGCCCTTTTTGAAGAGTTGGAGAAGGAAGAACCAGATTTTGATAATGTTCCAGGGCTTGTTTATAAAAAGAATGGAAAAATAATTGTTACGCCGCATCCTCAAAGGATAGTTTTTGACGATTTTCCTGTCCCGGCCCGACACTTGTTGCCTAATGAACTTTATGCCGAGTTTCCTACCGAACGGCGTAATTTTACAGTAATGGTTACTTCGCTGGGGTGTCCTTTTTCTTGCAGCTTCTGTGAAGCAGGAAGGACCCCTTACAACCCTCGCTCTCCTGCAACTGTAATAAAAGAGATAGAGGAATGTTATTATAAATATGGCATAAGAGAGATTGATTTTTTTGATTATGAATTTACAGGGATCCGGAAACGGATAGTAGAAATTTGCCGTCTGCTGCAAGAAAAGAATTTGGACATAATCTGGGCATGCCGTTCTCGCATAGACACAGTAGATGAAACTTTGCTTCAAGAGATGAAAAAAGCAGGATGCCGGAGGATATATTTTGGTATAGAGTCAGGAGTTCAGGAAATACTGGATAGAGTAAATAAAGGGATAACTCTTAAACAAATACGAAATATTATTAGGACTTGTAAGGATTTAGGTATAAAAACTTTAGGTTTTTTCTTAATCGGAGCGCCAGGCGATACAAAAGATACTGTCAAAGAGACTGTTAAGTTCGCAAAAAGCTTAGGGTTAGATTATGTTCAGTTTTCGAAATGTTTAGCTAAACCCCTTACTCCTTTATGGAAAGAGATGGTGAAAACTACTAAGAGAGATTACTGGCGCGGCTGGATACTTGGGGAAGAAAAAGATAGACCTTTGCCTCGGCCATGGACTGACCTTACAAATAGAGAGATCGATAAACTGGTTCGTTGGGCATATATCTCTTATTATGCCAGGCCTCTATTTGTGCTGAAGCATATTTTGAGTTTGCGTTCTTTTTTAGAACTGAAACGCAAAGTTTTGGCTTTTTGGGATATGTTGTTATCTCAGGAAAGTTACGCCCGGGAAGATAAAAAGTTTAATGCTTTTAACGAAAACCACATAAGATTATATTCAAAAGCAAGACGGGAATTGTGGAAACGAGTCAGCAGGCATTGTTGATTGATTATGGAGAAACGCTATGTTAAACCAGCCCTTTTTTTTATATTGCTCTTAGCAGCTTTTTTGAGATTGTATCATATAGGCTTTCATGAGGTATGGTATGATGAAACTCGCAGCATAGCTACCGCACAGAAGAGCCTTTCTCCTTATAGTTTCTACCTATACTTCAGCTATAAGCCTCTCTATTTTCTTATTCTTAAATTATGGATATATCTTTGGGGAGTCGACGCGGTAAAGTTGCGTCTGTTGTCTGTGATATTCGGCATATTATGTGTGTTTCTGATGTATAAAATAGGCAGACTTATCGATAACAATCGCTTAGGGTTGGTTAGTGCTTTTTTGCTTAGCATTTCTTGTTTCCATATTTACCATAGCCAGCAGATAAGACAATTTACTTTTATTACGGCCTTAAGTATGGGGTCTTATTACTATTTTTTGAAGATAATGACCAGTCCCCGAGATAGATTCTTTATTTATAATGTTGTTTTTAACATCGCTGTTATTTTTACCCATCCTTATGGACTCACCGTGGTAATCGCACAGAGCCTTTCAGCTTTGCTGGTTTTTGGAGCAAGGAAAGGCTGGCGCTGGTTTTTGTATAATATAGCAACTTGTGCAGGTATAGCGGTATGGATTTCTCTTGCCGACAAAGCACGTATGGCAAGAAATGTTTGGTGGATAAAAAAACCGGGGATACAGAGTATTGTTGAGACAGTTCATACTTTTATCTACGGGGGGCCGAGGTATGGGTTGGACGATTTCTGGATAAACCATAATGTCATTATTATCAACATTCTCTTTCTGATATTTGTTCTGTTTATGAGTCTGGGGAGTGTAAGATTGATAAGAAACAATAGAAGAGCCTTTTATATTATACTGTTGTGGTTTGTTGTCCCTATCGCCGTAAGCTGGCTATTTTCCCTGGTTCTATTCCCTGTATTTGCAATAAAACATCTGATGGTTGCTTTGCCGCCTTTTTTGCTGCTTGTTGCTAGCGGTATAGCATACTTGCAGAAAAGAGTCTATATTCTATCCATGTTATTTCTAATAGCGGTTTTAATGGCACCTTTTTTCAATATTCTTTACACTAAGGATTGCAGTATTGCCTGGAATAAAGCCGTCATTTATTTGAGAGAAGGTATCGAGCCTCATGATGCAATCGTAATTGCTCCTCTGTGCCAGTTAAATAGTTTTCTTTATTATTTTAGAGGAGAAAATAAAAAAGGGATGTTAAGGGATATTGATACTTATGGGAAAATAGAAAATGGTATGCTTCTTCAGTGTTTTAAAGAAGACAAATATTATATAATTGGAATAAACCAAACACAAAAGAGAAGAAAAGTTTTTTTTCTTAATGAAGTAAAGAAAAAATTAAAACTGTTGGATTCCTATAAAGGAGAGAATTTCTGGTTATTAATTGATAGATGGATGGGGGAAGGGGAGAAGGAAATTATTCTTTCAATTTTACTTTCAAAAGGATATTTAATCTCTAAGAAAGTATTTCAAGGGATAGAGGTTTATAAATTTAGAAAAAAGAATCAAAAATATGGCTAAGGTAGTATTTATTCATAATGTGCGTGAGCATTTGGGATTAGAGTATTTATCTAGTATATTAAAAAAAGCAGGCCACAATGTATATCTAGTTTATGACCCTGGGCTCTTTTCGTATAATGACAATGCTTTTTATTCTCCCTTTTTAGAAAAAATTTTTGATAAAACTGATAAAATCGTAAAAGAAGTTCTGGAGATAAATCCTGATATTGTTGGATTTTCTGTATACACTTCCAATTATTCCTGGGCAAAAAAAATATCGTCTTTAATAAAAAATAATATTGATGCCAAAATAGTATTTGGCGGAATTCATCCTACCTTCTTTCCTGAAAAAGTACTTCAGGATGCAGATATTGACTTTATTATTAGGGGTGAAGGAGAAGAGGCGTTATTAGAGCTTGTTGAGAATTTAAATAATAAAAAAGTTTATAGTTGTATTAAAAACTTATGCTATCGTGAAGGAAAAGATATTATTGTGAATGAGTTAAGACCTTTAATAAATAACTTAGATTCTCTTCCTTTCCCGGATAAAGAGCTTTTTAGCGGTTATGTAGATTACTTTAGCTATATAATTCTGACTCAAAGGGGCTGTGTGTTCAACTGTAGTTTTTGTTGTGAGGCTCCACTTAGAAAGCTGTATAATAAAGAGAAATGTTTCAGAAAAAGAAGTGTAAACTCTGTTATTGAAGAATTGAGTTATATGTTAAACAAATATAGATATAAAGAAGTGATATTTTTTGACAGTGATTTCTTGATTGATAAACCGTGGGTAAAAAGATTTCTGCCGGTTTATAAAAAAGCAATCCATAAGCCTTTTAAGTTTATGTGCAGAGTTAGCAACTTCGACGAAGAGATGGCTGTCTTGGTAAAAAATAGCGGTTGTTACAATATTAATTTCGGGATTCAGAGCTGGAATGAACATGTTAGAAGGGAACTATTAAACCGTGAAGAGACAGATGAAGAAATCAAGAGAGCGTTAAACCTTTGCGAGAAATACGGGTTAAATTATGATATAGATTTGATATTCGATATTCCCGGCGATAGCAGGGAAGATTATCTGAAGAGCTTGGACTATTTATGCGGCCGCCGCTTATTAAACCGCGTCAAATGTTTCAAACTGGCTTATTTTCCGATGGCAGAATTAACCAGGAAGTTTTACGCACAGGGTTTGATTTCCATAGAGGATATCAGGAAAATTGAAGAAGGCAGATTCGCCGATACAATACACAATAGTCTTAATCTAAGCAGGCTATTCTACCGGGATATAGAAGTTTTTTACAAAATTTTGCCTTTGTTGCCTTTTAGCCTAAGGAAATGGATGCTGCAGGCTAACCGATATATGATATTGCGGTTTGTCCCTTCTTTTTTGGTGTATCTATTGCAGGGCCTATCTGCTTTCAAAAAGAAGGATTGGCGTTTTTTGGTTTATTTACGTAATTTCTTAAAAAGGGTGTTCAAATGAAGATACCTCTTTCAAAGATGTTTATTTTTGGAAAAAGATTTTTAGAGGCAAGATGGCTGAAGAAAAATAAACCTTTTGCAGTGAGTTTTGCTTTAACAAGAAGGTGTAATTATCGCTGTCTATATTGTGGAACTTCAAAAATAAAAGAAAAGGAGTTATCTACTAAAGATATCTTTTGGATAATTGATGCGTTGAAAAGATGCGGAGTTTTGATAATTGTTTTTACTGGAGGGGAACCTTTATTAAGAGAAGATATAGGAGATATTATTAACTATGCTAAGGGCAAAGAGTTTATAATTTTTGTAAACACAAATGGAAGCCTGGTGCCAGATAAAATAGGTCAAATTAAATCCATTGATGGTTTACAAATCAGTTTGGAGGGATTACCAGAAGTTCATGACATTATCAGAGGCAGAGGTTCATATAACGAAGTTATAAAAGCTTTAGAAACAGCAAAAAAGCATAATATAAGAGTAGCAATAGCTACTACCTTAAATAAGCTTAATGTAGATAAAATAGAAACAGTTATCAAAATTGCTCAGCGATTTGATGTTTTGGCAAGTTTTCAACCTTTAACTTTAACTTTGTTAGATACACATTATCCCAACCCTCTTTTACCTTCTCTGGATTCGTATCACAGATGTATAAATAAGTTGGTTGAATTAAAGAAAAAAGGCAATCCTTATATTTACAATTCATTGACAGGCCTAAAATATCTTTATTATTGGCCTAATACCTATCCTTTACTGTGCAGTGCAGGAAAGTTATTTTTCCGTATTGAAGCTGATGGCCGGATATTTTCCTGTAGTAGATTTCAACCTTTGTGGCAAGGAGAGAGAATCGAATTAGGCATTGATTTGTGTAAGATGATAAAACATTTGGATTCTATTAGCTGCAGTCAGTGTTGGTGTGTGGGAGAAGCAGAGGTGAATTTGGTTTTTTCACTAAAATTGGAGCCTTTATTAAATCTCATCAAGATGAGAATAATATGAAGAAATATCTATATAGATTTTGCTTCTCTTTACTCTTTTTTGTTCCTCTCTTGTTGTTTTCTCAAGTGATTTTTTCCAAAAAAGGGCTGTTTTTTCACTATTTTCTTTTCGATACGAATATAGACTGGTGGAGTTTTTTCGTTGCTGCAGTAAAGAGTCAAGGCGTATTTCCGTTGTGGACTAATAACGTTTTTATGGGGTTTCCCTTCATCGCTAATATAGAGCAGGGTTTCTTTTATCCTTTAAACTGGATGAATTTCATTCTTCCTGTCGAGATAGCCTTTAGCATAAATATATTTGTCCATATTGCCGGGGGTGTTTTCTTCACATACCTATATTGCCGTCAGATAGGCATTTCCCGGTTGTCAAGTTTAATCGGGGGATGGGTTTTTATGATGAACGGCATAGTACTGCACAATTATATTCACCTTTTCTGGATAACGTCTGTAATATGGATGCCTTTACTGCTCTATTTTACAGAGATGATTTTCAGCCGGCCGCTGGAGTTACGGGTAAAGTATATTATCCTGGCAGGTTTGACATTGGGAATCCAGGGGTTAACCGGAATGTTTCAAACCTTTTATTATACATTTGTCCTGTTTATCCTATATTTCTTATTTAAAGCCTTCTTCTATGGCAAGAATTTTCGCATGAGGGAGAAGGTTTTATCTCCGCTGTTAATAGTTTTAATAAGCTTAGGTATCTTTGCGGTCCAGTTTTTTCCTACCTATGAGCTCATAACGCACTCGGCGCGCAGGGATTTAACCTATCAGGAGATTGTGCGTCCTTCCGGGGAAAGCCTTGACCTTAATAATTTTACAGAGATGGTTTTCCCTAATTACAGCCAGGGAAATTATGTTCGGAGCTTTACCCACCATTACTTCGGCTTTATAGTTTTTATATTGCTGTTTCTTTCTCTTCTTTCTTTTAAAAAGAACAGGTATATCCAATTTTTCTCTGTTGTTTCCTTAATCGCTATTATTGTTGCCTTGGGCAAACATACTCCTTTCTATTACCTGGTTTATCAGCTGCATCTGCCGGGATTTTCTGTTTTGAAGGACCCAACACGGTGCAACGTTGTGTTTATGCTTGGATTTTCAATATTAACAGCCTTTGGAATGGACAAAATAATAGGAGCAAGTGCTGTTGTAAAAGAAAAAAAGTATATTTCTTCTTTTGCAATAATTATTTATTTATTTATTATTGCCGCCGCATTTTTTCAATTAGAAAGTAAATATTCGGCTTTTAGCGTCTTGCCGGCTAACAGAGCCATTTTAAATCCGGAGAACTTTCCCCTCCCTTTTCTTAAATATTTGCATTCTCTGGAGTGGCGGGAGTATAATATATTGTTGCTGTTGGGGATGGTTTTCTTTATAAGTGTTTATTTGTTTTATAATAAAGTTATCAATGCCAATAAGGTCAAATTTATTTTAACCACTGCTGTTTTCCTGAATTTTTATCTTTTCAGGATAGCCGAAGTTCCTTTTCGGAATTCGATAATAAAGAAAGATATCGTTTCACTTACAAAGATACCGTTGACAGTAAAATTCTTGAAAAAAGATTCCAAACTGTGCAGAATTGTGGCGGTTGACAGAAGTATTATTAATAATAGCGCATATGACAAGATAGAAAATACGGGCATTTCTTGGAGAGTATGGATGACCAGGCAGGAAGTGAGCCAGATTTTATATGAGCGGAATAATCTTTTGGAAGATACACCGCTATATTACAATCTGGATTCGGTTGGCGGCAAGGTGGTGGCCCCCCTCATGCGGTATCTGGAGTTTACGAAATCCGATTTGCGGGTTTCGGCAATGCAATATACAAATTACTTCTCATTTCTTCGTTATCCTAATCTTCTCAAGCTTACCAATGCGAAGTATATTGTAATACCTAAGAACATAGGTAGTTTTCATCTTAAAGCCAAGTCTTCTCTCAAAAAAGTGTATTTTGATGATTCCCGCAAAGAAGCGAATCTTTTAAATTCTAAGAGAATAACTGTTGGTGAAGAAAATGATTTATCTACGCGCAAAGTAAACCAATGAAGGTCAAATATTCCATCTATTTTAAAATATTGGCTAAAAAACCTTTGTTGTTAATAAGAATCATCGAGAATTATATAAGAATATTTGTTTTTAGGCAAAGACGGCTGAGAAAAGTAGAGATAGGAATTACATTTGAGTGTATGGCTCATTGTGAAAAATGCTCTTCAGCCTTAATGAGAGATAATAAAATAGAAAAATTAAGTTTTGAAGAATTACGTAAGATAGCTAAAGAAGTTTTATCCTTAGGAGCGATTCAGATTAACTTTACTGGGGGAGAACCCTTAATGGAAGAAAATCTTGAAAAAATAATTTCATTCTTTAAACCATATAAAACAGTTATAACTATTAATACTAACGGATTTCTTCTCACCAGAGAGAGAATAAAATTGTTAAAAACGGCAGGCGTCGATATATTTAAGATAAGCATAGATAATCCTGATGAAGAAGAGCATGATAGGAGTAGAGGATTAAAGGGATGTTATAAAAAAGCTGTGGAGGCTATTAATTTTATTACTCGGGAAAAAGGTATATTTGCCCATATGAGTGTGATTCTAACCCCTCACTTATTAAAAGAAGGCAAAATTTTTAGATTAGTTGATTTAGCAAAAAGAAAAAAAATAACCTTAGGCATTACTATGCCGGCTCCTGTGGGTAGATGGTTAGGAAAAGAATTTTCATTTTCCGAAGATGATTTTAGAGAAATAAGAGATGTTTTTAAAAGTAATTTTGTAGTGAGTGATATGGATGCAGGATATAGAGGAGAATTCTGTCCTGCTGGTAAAGAGGAAATCTATATTACTTGTTATGGAGATGTTATTCCCTGTCCTCTTGTGCAAATTTCTTTCGGTAATGTAAGGGAAGAATCTTTAAGAAATATCTGGCAGAGGATATATCAACATCCTTTTTTTAATCTTAATGTAGGGTTCTGCCGGGCTTCAAGAGACAGAAATATTAGAGGGTTTATTGAGAAAAATTTTAAAGGCAGGCTACCTGTATATTACAAAAACTGTACAATATAGATGAGAAAGAGCAATTTTTTTTATTCTCTGCCTCGTCGGGAGATTATTCTTTATCCTGGAGCATTTTCTGATATAAGAAAAAATTTGTTTTTTTTAAGAAAACATCATAAGAAATATGTTGATGTTTTTGAAAGAAAGTTTGCTCAGTATATAGGGGTTAAATATGCGTTAAGTGTAGGCTCAGGGCGCATTGGTTTAGTTACTATTCTGAGAGTACTTAATTTAAAAGATAAAGATGAAGTAATCTTATCAGCTTATAATTTTCCGCAGTTAATTGTTTTGATTGCTTCCTTAGGATTAAAACCTATATTGGTTGATATTGATAAAGGAACGCTGGGTATGAATATAAAAGACCTTGAAAAAAAGATAACAAAAAAAACGAGGGTAATTATTGTTACACATTTCTTTGGACAGGTGGCAAACATAGAAGAGATAAATAATGTAGCAAAAAGATATGGAATTTTTTTAATTGAAGATTGTGCTCATAGTTGCGGAGCTGAGTATAACTTTAAGAAGGTAGGAAGTATAGGAGATGCGAATTTTTTTAGTTTTTCTTTAACAAAAAATATAAATACTTTTTTGGGGGGGATGATTACGACTAATAACAGAAGTTTATTTATGGAAATGAGAAAAAGGGTGTCTAAATACAAAGAACTTTCAAATTTTTTATTAATGAAAGAATCTATAAAAGGAATCATAGCTAAGTTTTTATTAAATAGGAAGGTATATTCATTCACTGTTTGGCCTCTAATTTACTTAACTAATCTATTTTCTCCCGAACTTGATTTTTTAAGAATAAGAAGATATTTAAGATTTAAAGGAAAAGAGATTTCCGATGGAGATTTTAAGCTTTCTGATTTACAAGCATTTATAGGACTAAGACAGCTTGAATTTTTAGATATAGTAAACCAAAAGCGAGTTGAGAAAGTAGAGAAATTAAAATCTTTATTAAAACCCTCTATCAAATCACAAGAAATTCTTCCTAATACGAAGCCCATTTATCTATTTCTTCTTTTAATTGCAAAAAATAGAGAGAAAGCTATTAAAAAGTTAATCTCTAAAGGTATAGATGTTGATATGGGATTTATGAGAAATTGCGCGTTTTTAATAAACGAAAAAGGACATTATCCTTTTTCGGAGTGGATGGAGAGCAATAGCTTTTTGATTCGGTTAAGGCATTCAATTCCCATACAGGATATATGCCGTATAGCAGACATATTGAACAATGCTTTATCATAATGATTCCACCTCAAAGAAAAATAATAATGGGCCTTTACGCCTTGTTGGCGCAATAAGTATTACCGCCGTTATTTTTATTATTCTGTTGAGTCGTATAGACTTCCATAAGGTGGTGGCGCTTATGAAAGTTTCCAGGATGAATTTTATTTTAGCGGCCCTTCTTGTTTCTATCATAGCTCATCCTTTTATCAGCGCTTACCGATGGAGAAAGACTGTAAATTATCTGGGAGGATCCCTTTGTTATAAGAATAGTCTATACATAATTTTGGCTAACGGCCCTTTTGAAAACATTATTCCGGTAAAAGCTGGCAAGCTTTTAAAAGCGTTATATCTCGCAAAAGTGAATCATCTTCCTCTATCTTTAGGAACAGTTTCTGTCGTCATAAATTTTATTATCGGAATTGTTTCTCTATGCCTGATGGTTATTACAGGGATGCTTTCCCTTTTTGTTCTTAATCCTTTTTTACATTTAAACATTAAAGCCTTTGGGATATCTGGGGATGTAACTATTTCCTGGTGGACTAAACTCCAGAGAAAAAAAGATAATCTTCTTTCTATCATTAAACAAGTGAGGGGGAAAGCAATAGGTATAATTTTAGCATTGGCTTTTTTCATGGATTTTTTGCAGATGGTGGATTTTTATTTGTTGGCTAAAGCAGTGGGTATATTTATGCCTTTTTATAAGATTCTTATCTTTGTGCCAATGGTTATAATGATATCCAATTTGCCTGTTACCATCGCAGGATTGGGGACAAGAGAAGCCTCGGTTTTATTTCTGTTTTCTGGTTACGCTGCTAAGGAGGATTTATTTATTTTAGGCGTATTATTTTCTTTTGTTTGGTATATATTGCCTTCTCTTATGGGAATAATATTTGTGCCTTCTTTCTTGCAAAGGTTGTCCGATAATGGTTGATTTTGTTTCCAGAAAAAGTTTTTCATACAGCCTCCTGTTATTGTTTCTCTTGGTGGTAATTTTTTTTCATCAGGAATTATTCTCAGGGAAGATATTCTACAGAGGGGATATAACTAATTTACATTATCCTATGGTGAAATATTTCAAATCTACGCGTAGTTTATGGAATCCTTTTATATTTTGTGGGTATCCTTATCTTGCGAATTGTGCCCTGGGTCTTTTCTCGCCGTTTCTATATCCTTTTGTTTTTCTGTTTTCTATAGAACGCGGCTTGACATTGCTTATAATTGCGTACTATTTCGCGGCTATTTTGGGGATGTTTCTATTGAGCCGGGAATTAAGGATGAGCAGAATAGGAAGTCTGGTAAGCGCGGTTGTGTTTACTTTCAATGGGTTCTTGATAGATTATCATGATGTTCTTGACGGGCTTGCTACTATGGTCTGGCTTCCTTTTATTTTGTTTTATATGGAGAGAGCCTTGAAACAAAAAAGACGGATTAATCTTTATTCCATAACCGCTGGTCTTATTTATGGCATACAATTCTTGGGCGGTCATTTTCAATTCTCTTATTACATTACAGGGATAATCATTTTTTATTTCTTCTGGCGTCTTTTTGAAGGGAGAACATCTTTTAAAAATAAATCGATAATACTGGTAATAATTCTGTCTATCGGTCTTGGAATAGCCGCGGTTCAGCTGCTTCCTTCTTATGAGTTAACTAAGTTTACCGCTCGTGAAACAATAAAATATTCTAAAGGCATATTTCCAGGAACAGATAAGTTAGATTTATTCAAACTATTTTCTTTTGTTTTTTCTCATTTTAACGGAATAGGCCGGTATTCCCATTTTCAGCCTTTTTATATAGGCTTAATTCCTATTTCTCTTGGTATTCTGGGTATCGCGAAATCTGATTTTCGCAAGACAGGCGTTTTTTTATTTCTTTGTGTAATCTCCATAACAATTGCGGCTGGCAATAATCTGCCGTTTTTCAAAATATTCTATAATTTTTTGCCTGGATTTTCTTTATTCAGAGACCCCTTAAAGATTTTATATATTTTTGTGTTTGGCATTTCTGTTTTATCCGGCATTGGGGCCGATAAGCTGTCAAATGATAGGAATATCTTTTCGGTAATTGTTATAACCCTATCTTTATTTTTTTTAATTCCCGCCTATCTAACTCTCGGTAGTTTTGGGAAAATATTTATCGGTATGCCGGAACACTTACTGCATTATCTGGAGAAGAATGCGGCGGGAGATTTATTTTACTTTGCCGCAAGCATTACGTTTTTTATTTTTATGTATAAGTTAATTGCAATTTCAGGTAGATTTAAAAGAAAGATATCGGGTGGGTTCCTGGTTGTGTATGTATTTTTGGATATGTTTGTGAATACGAATAGTCTTAAGCTGAGCATGGATAAAGCTAAAGCCCAATCTAAACTTCCAGTGGTATCTTTTTTGCAGAAGAATATAGGGCTGGCGAGGATATACTCATATAGTGAGAATAGACGTCTTTCTGATTTCTCTGACAGTGCTTTCTATCACGGAAACAATCTTGCTGATAATCTAATCTTTGCCGATATGTGTTTAGCAGGAAACTCTTTTGTTTCCCATTCTCTTTCTTCTTTTTCCGGATACTCCAGCCTTCCTCCAAGAAGATTGTTGGAATATAGCAGAGCTTCTCTTAATATAGAGCCTTTCAGGAAAACGGCATATCCCGATTTTCTTATTTATCCTAATTTTCTTAGACTTTCCAATATCAAATATATCGTTATGAACAAGAATGCAGATGACTTGTATTTTAGCCGCAGTAATTCTTTCAAAAAAGTTTACGAAGATGCCTCGAATAAAATTTATCTCTATAAAGGATGTTTCCCCCGTGCAATATTTGTCTCCGGGTTTGTTTTGATTAAAGATGCACGCAAAATACTGAATAGGCTCAAAAGCGATGTTTTTGCCCCTCAGGAAACCGTTATAATAGAAGATGCCGTTCCTTATCATAGCTATCCGCAGAAACCTTACAAGCTGACGATTGATAAATATGAGGCTGATAGAATAGTCGCCACTGTTAAAGTTTATAATCCGGGTTTTTTTGTGCTTCTGGACAGTTATTATCCCGGTTGGCATGCTTATGTTGACGGGCGGCCGGCAAAGATATACCGCGCTGATTATCTTTTTCGGGGAGTATACATACCTAAGAAGGGAAACCACAAAGTAGTTTTTCTTTACAAACCGAAGAGTTTTTTTGTAGGAGCGGGAATCAGTATTACGACTTTTTTCTGTTGTATATGTGGTTTGTGGGGGGTAAAGAGAAACAGGCAGCTGTTATGAGTATGCAAACAGAAGGCCATAGGCAAATTATTGCTATTCTTAGAAAACATATTAATAAGTTGCTATTTATGGCAATTTTTATTTTCTTGCTGATTTTTTTCCTCTTTTGCAGCCACTACAAAGAATATAATCTTCAGAAATACTGGCCTTATAGAGGAGGAAGTGTTTGGTGTTATCAGGTTGTCAAAACCAAGCTGCCTTCTGCTTCGCATATGTTCGAGAAGAATTTTAAAGTTGAGGATGTAATAGATTTTTCTGGCCGTAGAGCGGAAAACTTTATTTACGACGATGGCAACAAAGTTCTGTATACTACTTATGACGGGGGGGTGAGGTTATTTAAAGAAATAGATGAAGATGGAGGCTATGCTGTATATTCTCCTGAAGTAATTGAGATTCCTTTGAGGATGAGAATAGGAGAGACAATCTGTCAGCCTTATGCCTATACGGAATATTATCGGAATGGAGAGGTAGAAGACCGGGGTAGGGGAACCGCGAAAGTAGCTTTGTTAAAAGAAGAAAACATCCGCGTAGGAGAGAAGGTATTTAAGCATTGCCTTAAATTTCTGCATATTTCGCGATGGGAAGAGACTACAGGGGATTATGGTACTACAATGCGTATCTTCTGGCTTGCTCCGCATGCCGGTAAGGTTAAGGAAATAGAAGTTTTTATCGAATATGATAAAGATAACAGGCGCAGTAAGCATATTATTAGAAGAGAGTTACAGGAGAGGAGAAGCGTGCAATAGAATAATTATCTATGCGTAAAGTAATATTCAGCAGAAAGACTTCTGTTTATTTTGTGGGTTTTATTTTAACGATTATATTTTTTGAGACTTTCCTGTTTGGCTCAGGACGAGTCCTCTTTAAATTTATTTATTCCACCCGCTATCCTGTTTATGACTGGTTGCATAAACAGAACGGTATATTGTCTCTATGGTCGCCGTATATCTTGGGCGGATTTCCTATCTATGCTGAGGCTAAATATGCTTTCTTTTCTCCTTTTACCATAGTTTTTCTCAAATTGCTGGATCCAGCGGTGGGGATGATGTTCTTGATAATAACATTATACAGCGGGATATTTTTCTCTACTTATTTATATAGTAAATACATTGGGATGAAAAATGTTGAAGCGTTATTATCCTCAGTCTTGTTTACATTCAACGGTTTTGTGCTTAGTTTATATACAGCTGTAAATGATTTAATTACAGTTTCAGCTTTGCCTTTATTAGCGCTGTTTTTAGAACGGATATTTCCTTCAGAGAAGGGGATTAATTATAGGTATGTATTTTTGTCGGGGCTTATTTTGGGGCTGCAATTTTTAGGAGGGGGACTGGAGTATTTTTTCTATATTCTTATATTGGCCTTTTCTTTATTTTGTTTCAAATTTTTCCAATCTAAAAAACAAATCAGTAAAATTGTATTGGCAATAATCATAATTGTAGTAGTTTCTTTGGGAATATCTTCCATCCAGCTTTTGCCTATGTTGGAGTTAGTAAAATCTACAGCGAGGGTGTATTCGGATTATAGAGTTTCAGCATCAATCTCAGGGAATTATCTTTCCGGAACCGATTTCTTCCTTTTCCTTTTTCCTTCTTCTATTAACGGAGAATTGGCGGTTTCTCATATCTGCACAGCGTTATTTTTGGGTTTTGTTCCTTTTCTTCTGGTCATTTTGTCTATTTTTAAGAAGGATAAAAGATGCAGGTTGTTTATTGTTCTACTTATAATCAGCGCTTTTTTAATGTTAGGAAGGAACAGCCTCTTTTATTATATATTCTCTCATTTGCGCTTTCCGGGGTTTAATATGCTCAAACATCCTGTAGAAGCGGGTTTGATATTTACTTTTGCCGCATCTATACTTTCAGGATATGGATTAAGTACTCTGGGGAGCATGGTTGATGATAACCGGTGGAAGAAGTCCATCGTTGTTTTAGCCTGTTTTGCTATTTTCGCCGCAGGATTTGTATTTTTTGTCAATCATCTGCCTTTTTTCTATAATTATAATTTTATGGTTCCGCAGGAGAGAATTATGGGCATTGAAATATTTGCTCTGATTATTGTGCTTATATCTTTTTTGGTGTTTATATCTGCTTTCATGTTTAATACTAAGAGAAGATATCTGGATATTATTGTGATTGTCCTGATAACAGCAAATCTCTATATATTCCGGCCGATGAGGTTTTTATATAGAGGTAATGCAGGAATAGGCCGCAGTAAAGTCGACAGTATTGTTGAGACTGTGCCCGGTAGCGTTTCTTTCTTAAAAAAAGATAAGAGCTTATATAGAATTTATAGCCTTTATCGTAGATATAAGGAGCCTTACGGCTTATTGAACGATAGGAAGCTGAGTATAAAAAAGTGGTTATTTATATCTAAATTAAAAGAAATAAAGTGGGCGCGCGAGATATTGATAAAGAATATCGCTATGGATTTTGATTTGTTTTCTTTTTCAGGATATTCCAGTTTGCCTTTAAGCAGATATCTGGAATATACTAAAACTTCCGCAAGCGTTAACCCGCTCAAAATGCATCCTTATTCTGACTTTTTGGGATATCCTGACTTCCTAAAAGCGAGTAATATAAAATATATAATAGTATCTAAGAATGTTGGTCCAGCTTGCAGTTTTTGCAATGGTAATTTTAACAAAGTTTATGAAGACGAATTTACAAATGTCTATCTTTATAACGACTACCTTCCTCGCAGTTTCTTTGTAAATAAAGCACTTGTTATCAAGGACA
>CAYXBX010000003.1:0-28167 GCA_964463445.1 uncultured Planctomycetia bacterium | reverse complement strand
ATATTATGCGGAGATTTAAACTTGGGCCTTCGCCTATTATAGGTAAAATATTAGGGAAGGTAAAAGAAGAGCAAGCTTTAGGTAAGGTTAGAACTAGACAGGAAGCACTTCGTTTGGCCAGAAGAATGGTGGAAAGCAAAAAATAGAGGGGGAAAGATGAACTTAAAGGGATTAGAGATTTCTATTGTAAAAGGAGATATTACCGAAGCTGACGTTGAAGCTATTGTAAATGCCGCTAATACCCATCTTGAAATGGGAGGAGGAGTTGCTTTGGCAATTAAGAAGAAAGGAGGCTCTGTTATTGAAGAAGAGGCAATGAGGAAAGGACCTGTTTCTGTAGGAGAAGCTGTGATTAGTTGCGCAGGTAGTTTAAAGGCGAAATATGTTATTCATACAGCTACAATGACTCTTGATTTTAAGACAGACGAAGATATAATCCGTAAGGCTACTTACAGTGCCCTTTTATGCGCACAGGAACATAAAGTGTCTTCTTTAGCCTTCTGTGCTTTGGGTTGTGGGGTGGGAAAGTTTCCCTATGAAGCCAGTGCCAAGATTATGGCACAGGAAGTATTTCGTTATATTCAAGAGATAAAGGACCCTTCTCTTAAACGTATAGTCTTTGTATTGTATTCCCAGGATGCTTGCTCTGCTTTTAAGAATAATGTGGAAAGATATTTAGAGTATATGTTTAAGAAGATTTCAAGCGGCCCTTTCCTTACAGTTGATGGTATTGTAGAGTATGAGGATGGTATCGTAATGATAGAAAGGAAAAATCCTCCATTTGGGTGGGCTCTTCCGGGAGGGTTTGTCGACTATGGAGAATCTGCGGAAGATGCCGTTATGCGCGAGGTTAAAGAAGAAACCAGTTTAGACTTTAAAGACATAAGGCAGTTTCATACCTATTCTGAACCACACCGTGATGTCCGTTTCCATACAGTTTCTATTGTGTTTGTAGGGAAGGGGAAAGGAAGACTAAAAGCGTCGGATGATGCTAAGAATGCTGCTGTTTTTAGAAAGGACAATTTACCTTCCAAGATTGCTTTTGACCACCGTAGAATTATAGAGGATTATTTCATCAGTATTTAAGGAAAATTTTGTTTGATTATTATATTTATGAAAAGGGAGGATATACGTTATCTCAAAGGAATAGGGCCTAAGCGCCAGAAGCTTCTTAACCGTCTGGGGATTTATACTGTAAAAGACCTTTTATATTATTTTCCTTCTCGCTACGAAGACCGCCGTAATATAAGAAAGATAAAAGAATTGAGAGAGAACGATGTTGCTCTTGTCGTGGCGAAGGTTTTAGCAAGAAATTTAAGACCGCTTAAATTTAGGGCTCCATTCAGAGGAGGAATAAAAAATACTATATTTGAGGTTGCTGTAGAAGATGATACAGGTGTTTTGATGTGTGTGTGGTTCAACCAAGGGTATCTGAATGATTATATAAAGGTAGGTGATGATATTGTTATTTATGGCAAGGTTAGAAGATACAAGAAGAGATTACAGATGGTTTCTCCTGAGTTTGATATTATAGATAAGAATGATAAGTCTTCATCCGGTGTGGGGAAAATAGTTAGTTTTTATCGTTTAACAGAAGGCGTGACGCAGAAAATGATAAGAGGTGTTATAAAGTTTTCTCTGGATAACTTTGCTAGGAAAATAGAAGACCCTCTTCCTTACCATATTAGAGAGAGCAGTAATCTGCCAAATATTTATTATAGCCTTAGGAATATTCATTTTCCTGATTCTTTAGATAGTGTAGCCATCTCGAGGCGGCGTTTTATATTCGAAGAGCTTTTTTTCTCTCAGGTTTTGGTGTATCTAAGGAAAGCACAGTATCGCTTAAAGAGAAGTATTCCTTTTATTGATAAGGATGGTTTTATCCCGCAGTTTAAAAAGAGTTTGCCTTTTCTGTTAACTTCGTCACAGGAACAGGTAATTAAAGAGATAGTGGATGACCTCACTAAGCCTTATCCTATGCATAGACTGCTTCAGGGTGATGTAGGCAGTGGTAAGACTGTTGTAGCCTCTTTTGCCATAGCACTTGCTGTAATTAACAACTGTCAGGTAGCTTTTATGGTTCCTACAGAAGTTCTTGTTCATCAACATGTTACAACATTGAGAGAGCTGTTTAGGGGCTTTGGTTTCCGGATAAAATCCTTAACATCTTCTCTTACCCGTAGAGAAAAAGAGAAAGTATATTCTGATTTGAGTAATTCCCAGATAGATATTGTAGTAGGAACGCATGCTTTGATTGAGGAAGAGGTGGGATTTAGTCGGTTAGGATTGGTAGTTATTGATGAACAGCACAAGTTTGGAGTAGCACAACGTGCTCTTCTGCCCAAGAAGGCAAAGGATTATATTCCTCATTGTTTAGTTATGAGTGCTACTCCGATTCCGAGGAGTCTGGCTCTTTCTTTATATGGGGACCTTGATTTTTCTGTTATTAAGGAGTTACCCCCTGGAAGAAAACAGCCTAAGACCATATGGGTAGAAGAAGATAAGAGAGAATGGGTTTATAACTTCTTAAGAGAAAAGCTTAATGAGGGACGTCAGGCTTATATTGTTTATCCTGTGATTGATGAGGCCAACACCAGTGATTTACGGTCGCTTACTGAGATGTACGAGGTGACAGAGAAAAGACTATCTGGTTTTAAGGTAGGTGTCTTTCATGGCAGGATGAAAAGTGGTGAGAAGAAGAAAGTTATTTGTGAGTTCAGGGAGAATAAGATAAATGTTTTGATTTCTACAACTGTTATTGAAGTAGGGGTTAATATTGAGAACGCAACAGTTATGGTGGTAGAGAATCCTGAGAGGTTTGGTCTTGCTCAGTTGCACCAGCTACGGGGAAGAATAAGACGCTCTGTTTATGAGCCTTATTTTATCCTCATAAGTAAACCCAATATAGGGGATAATGCGCGCCGCCGATTAAAGATTATTACTAAGACAACAGATGGTTTTAAGATTTCTGAAGAGGACCTTAAATTAAGAGGCCCAGGGGATTTCTTTGGTTCTTTACAGTGGGGATTTCCTCAGTTAAGAATAGCTTCTCCTATGAAAGATCTTGCCCTTTTAAGAGAGGCCCGCAGAGTAGCTTATGATTTAATCAAAAGAGACCCTTTTTTAAGAGAACCTTATAACCGATGTATAAGGGAACATATCGATTTCTGGTTGAGAAGAAGATAGAATAGGAAAGAATATATTCTTGGAAGCATGCGTGTTATTGGGGGGAAGTTCAAAGGAACTCCTTTAAAAGCTTATTCTAACATTAGGCCGACTTCTTTTAGAATAAGGAAAGGAATTCTTGACCTTATAAGGGAAGTGATAGATGGCTGTGTAGTTCTTGACCTTTTTGCAGGAAGTGGAGCGTTGGGCATTGAGGCTTTATCATGGGGGGCAAAAGAAGTTGTTTTTGTTGATATTCATAAAGGGTGCATTAGAACGGTTCGACATAACATCTCTCGGTTGAATATCCTTTCTTTTAGCCAGCTCTTACTTAAAGACAGTTTTAAAGCTGTAAGGGATTTTAAGGCAAAGGGTATAAAGTTTGATATCATATTTGTTGATCCCCCTTATTATAAGGATATGGCCAAAAAAGCCTTGCAAACATTAGACGCATATGATATATTAGCCCCTTCTGGTTATATTGTAGTTTTGTCTTACCGGGATGAGATGGTAGGAAATTATTACCATAATTTTAAGCTTCTTGTTGTTAAAAGCTATGGTCAGAGCAGGCTTTATATTTATAAAAAAGGGCCTTTTTCATGAAAAGAGCAATTTATCCCGGCACTTTTGACCCTATTACTTTTGGGCATATAGATATCATAAAGAGAGCATCTTTTATCTTTGATGAGGTTATTGTTGCTGTGGTTAAGAAACCTTCTAAGAACACCCTTTTTTCTTACACCGAAAGGGTCAGTCTTGTTAAGAAATCGATAGTGGGTATTAGAAATGTAAAGATAGAAGGGTTCAGTGGGCTTGTGGTGGATTTTGCTAAGAGGAAAAAGATACATGTAATTGTAAGAGGGCTACGCATGATTTCTGACTTTGAGTATGAGTTTCAAATGGCCTTAACCAACAGGAAATTGTCTCCTCAAATAGAGACTATTTTCTTAATGCCTCACCCCAGTTATTCATATCTTTCTTCGAGGTTGGTCAAAGAGGTGGTGTTCCTGGGGGGTAATCTTAAGGGTTTTCTCCCCAGTTTTTGTATGGATGCCTTAAGAAGAAAAATAAAAAGAGGAAAAAAGAAAAAAATATAAATCCTCTTTGTTGGTATATTTATGCGTATAGAGTTAGAACAGATAAAAGAAGAGCCTTTAGAAATAAGTGAAGATATCAAGGCAAAAACCTGGAAAATGGACAGTTTTGATGTAAAGTTTGTGGGAGATATACACTTAGATTGTAAATTTAGGCGATTAGGCAAGGAGGTTTTTGTTGAGTGTAAGGTTAAGCTTGAGCGGGATATTATCTGTTCAAGGTGTCTTGGTAGTGCCCATCAGGAGTGTATACAGGATTTTAAGCGCAGCTACTCCTTGTCGAAGGAATCGACTTATTTAGATATAGACCCAGATATAAGAGAAGAAATCCTTCTTAATTTTCCTATGAAAGTATTGTGTAGTCCTGATTGTAAGGGGATATGCCCTGGATGTGGGGCAGACCTCAATAAAGAAGATTGCCGTTGTAAGGGTAAGAAAAGAGTATGTTAATCGTTCAAAGGAGGTATTTATATGGCGCATCCCAAGAGGAAACAATCACATTCTCGTACACGTAAACGCCGCACGCATTATAAGCTTTTTAAGCCTACACTGGTAAGATGTCCAGAATGCCGCAGGTTGAAACCAGCACATATGGTTTGTCCTTTCTGTGGTTATTATAAAGGAAAAGAAGTAATAACAATAGAATATAAAGATAAGAAAAAGAAGAAAAAACGGTAATGGCAGAAACAAGGTATAAGGTAGGAATAGACATTTCAGGAGGAGATTTCGCTCCTTCGGAAATATTCAAAGGCGCTGTATTGGCTAAAAAGGAACTTTCTTTGAATATAGTCTTAATTGGTTCTCAGGAAGAGATAATAAGAGAGGCACAAAAAGAGAAGGTGGATTTAAATAATTTTGAGATTATTGATGCTCCCCAGAAGATTGATATGAATGATGAGCCAGCAATGTCTATAAGAAGGAAGAAGCAGTCATCAATAGTTGTGGGAGCAGTTTTGTTGAAAGATAAAAAAATAGATGCTTTTGTTTCCTGTGGGAATACAGGGGCTGTTGTGAGTGCTGCAACCATAAAGGTTGGTCTTATTGAAGGTGTGGAGCGGCCTGGCATTGGTATTCTTCTTCCTAATTTAAAAGGAGCATCTTTAATTATTGATGTAGGAGCTAATATTAACCCCAAACCTCTGCATCTTCTTCAGTACGGCGTTATGGCCTCTTTGTATTACGAGACAGTATTTAACAAACCAAATCCTACGATTGGTCTTCTTAATATTGGCGAAGAAGAGAGTAAGGGTTCCGATTTTATAAAAACCGCCCATAGGTTATTTTCTGCCTCCTCTTTAAATTTCATAGGTAATGTTGAAGCTAAAGAGGTTTTCTCAGGAAAATGTGATTGTGTAGTATGTGATGGATTGGTAGGAAATATTGCTTTAAAGGTTTCTGAGGGGGTGGCGGAAATGACGGCTAAGTTTTTAGTAGAAGCCATAAAGAAAGATCCGTTGGCAAAATTGGGAGTTTTTTTGATGAAGAAGAGTCTTAGGAAATTTAAGAAAACTATTGATTATGCCGAATATGGAGGAGCCCCTCTTTTGGGGGTTAATGGCGTGGTGATAATTGGCCACGGGCGGTCTTCTAGTTACGCTGTGAAGAACGCTGCTAAAGTTGCTGCCCAGGAGTTAAACAGGAATCTCCTTGCTAATATAAGGGTGAGGTTAAATGAGATATGCCAGGATAGTAGGGTTAGGGAAGTACTTGCCTTCTAAGACCTTAACTAATTTTGACTTAGAGAAAATGGTAGATACCTCTGATGAGTGGATTACTACTCGTACAGGGATAAAAACGCGTCGTATTGCCAAAAAGAACGAAAGTGCTTCTATGCTTGCTTTGCCAGCAGCAAAAGCAGCTCTAAAAATGGCAGGTATTTCTGCTAAGGATTTAGACGCCATTATTGTTGCTACTATAACCCCCGATAACCAATTTCCTTCCACAGCTTGCTACTTACAGCACTATTTAAAAGCAGATAGAGCATCTTGTCTTGATGTAGCAGCAGCGTGTGCAGGGTTCATTTATGCTTTGGTGTATGCTCAAGGGTTGATAGAGAGTGGGCTTGCAAGCAATATTCTGGTTGTAGGGGTGGAAGTACTCTCAAAGATTACCGATTGGGGCGACCGTGCTACCTGTGTTCTTTTTGGTGATGGTGCAGGAGCAGCGGTATTATCAAAGGGCAGAAAGAAAAGTTTTCTTGCCTCTTCTTTAGGCGGAGATGGTTCCTATGGCGAGTTGCTTAACCTTCCTGCAGGAGGCTCTCGCATGCCCGCTTCTAAACACACAGTTGAGGCGGGCTTACATTTTATTAAAATGAGAGGTAATGAGCTTTTTCGTCTGGCAGTAAGGCTTATGGTTGATGCTGCCAAGGATGCCCTAAAGAAGGCCAGGATAGATAGTAGCAAAGTAAAACTACTAATTCCTCATCAAGCAAATGTTCGCATAATAAATGCTGTTCGCACAAGACTTAAGCTTCCTCCGGATAAAGTGTATTTGAATATACATCGTTATGGTAACATGTCTTCTGCTTCAAGTGCTGTTGCCTTATGTGAAGCATACGAAGAAGGATTGATTAAGAAAGGAGATATTATTGTTCTTGATGCTTTTGGGGGAGGGCTTGTTTGGGGTTCTTTGGTTATAAAGTGGGCTTAATCGTGTACCGAATAGTTATAGTAGTGCGTATTGCCTCATATGTATTGTGAATATATTATGCCGGGTATCAATAGACATAATACGCAGTATGCACACCAAATACGATAATTGAGGCTATGAATGCAGTAATTTTTACGGGACAAGGGGCGCAGTATCCTGGAATGGGAAAGGATTTTTATGATAGCTTCTTAAAGGCAAAAGAGGTTTTTTCCTGTATAGATAAGGCAGTAGGTTTTTCTGTCTCAGATAAGTGTTTTTATGGAACGAAGGAAGAACTGGAGGATACATCAGTTCAGCAATTAACTATTTTAGCTACTTCGCTTGCTATTTTTGAGGTTTTTAGAGAAAGAATCACAAAAGTTGACTATTTTTCTGGCTTAAGCCTGGGAGAATACAGTTGTCTTTATCCTGCCGGAGTTTTATCATTAGAAGATTTAGCAAGGCTGGTTAAAGAGCGTTCTTTGGCAATGCAGGAGGCAGCAAAAAGTAATCCTTCTTGTATGTTTGCTGTGTTGGGGGCTTCTGAAAAAGTCCTTAATGATAACCAAAGTTTAGGTTATTATGTTGCTAACATTAATTCTCCCAAACAGATAGTTGTTTCCCTATCAAAAGAAAAAAAGAATTTCGTCAGGGAAGAGCTGGAAAAGATGGGGTTTAAAGTTATAGAACTTGCTGTAAGTGGAGGTTTTCATTCTCCTTTTATGGAACCAGCCAGAATCCGTCTTAAGAAAGTTATAGAAGAATTGGACTTTTCTAATGCTAGCGTTCCTATAGTTAGTAATTTTACGGGTAGGTCTCATACAGATAAGGAGGAGATCAAGTTGAATCTTATAAATCAGCTGACGCATCCTGTTTTATGGAAGGATTGTGTTAATTATATGGTTTCCTTGAAGGTGGACACTTTCTTTGAAATGGGTCCTTCGCGAATTCTAAAAGGGATTTTGCGTAAAATAGACCCTTCTATTAAGGTTGTCAATATAGAGAAGAAGGAGGATTTAGAGAGGTTTTAAAGGAGGCTTGTTATGAGGTTTAAAGATAAAGTAGTCATAGTAACAGGGGCAGCACAAGGCATAGGAAAAGAGATAGCCCTTCAGTTCTGTAAGGAGAAAGCAAAAGTAGCTATTTTTGATGTCAATGAGGATGTTCTTAAGAAAACCCAGGCAGAACTAGCAAGGTATGGCGAAGTTATGGGGGAGGTTGTAAATGTAGTTAGTTTAGAAGAGGTAGAAAAAAATATCAATAAAGTTATTGACAAGTTTTTAAGAGTTGATATATTAGTTAACAATGCAGGGATAACCAAGGATAACTTGGTATTACGGCTCTCTGAAAATGACTGGGATAAGGTTATGGCGGTAAACTTAAAGGGCGCTTTCAACTGTATAAAAGTTGCTACTAAGTTTATGGTAAAGCAACGTTATGGGAGGATAATTAATATATCTTCTATAATTGGCATTATGGGTAATCCCGGTCAGGTAAATTATGCTGCCTCTAAAGCCGCTCTTATTGGGGTTACCAAAACGTTGTCCAAAGAGCTGGGTTCAAGAAATATTACAGTCAATGCTGTTGCTCCAGGGTATATTGAGACTGCCATGACGGAGAGATTAAGCAGCAGCGTAAAGGAAGAAATGTTTTCCCGTATTCCTTTGGGGAGATTTGGTAAACCTCTTGATGTGGCAAAAGCAGTTTTGTTTTTGGCATCTTCTGATGCTGACTATATAAATGGCCAGGTACTTGTTGTTGACGGAGGGCTTATTTAGTTATATGCAAGGAGGTATTTATAAAGGTGAGAATAAAAGGGAGCATACAGAAAGGAGGTAAGAATGGGAGTTGAGGAAAGAGTAAAAGATATAATTGCCGAGCAGTTAGGAGTAAAAAAAGAAGAAATTAAGCCTGAAAGCTCCTTTATTGATGATCTGGGAGCAGATTCTTTAGATACGGTAGAGTTGGTTATGGCATTAGAAGAAGAGTTTGGCATTGAGATTCCTGATGAAGATGCTGAGAAGATGACTACCGTAGGGGAAGCGGTTAAGTATATAGAAGAAAAAGTTAAGAATAAATCTTCGTAAGTTCTTTCCCAATGAGAAGAGTTGTTGTTACAGGATGTGGAGTTGTCTCTCCTGTAGGTATAGGAGTAGATTCTTTCTGGAAAGCGCTTATTGCAGGTAAAAGCGGCATTGGAAGAATTACCCAGTTTGACCCCACTCAGTTTGATTCTCAAATCGCAGGAGAAGTTAAAGATTTTGACCCTTCCTCTTTTCTTTCCTCCAAAGAGATAAAAAGGACGGCAAGATTCGTTCAGTTTGCGCTCTCTGCAGCACATGAGGCTGTTAAAAAGAGCAAATTGGATATGAATAATGTTGATTCTTTTCGCTGTGGAACAGTGATTGGCTCGGGCATTGGTAGTTTAGAGATAATAGAGAAAGAACACAAGACTTTTCTAGAAAAAGGACCAAAAAGAATATCTCCTTTTCTTATTCCTATGCTTATTACTAATGAAGCAGCGGGTGTTGTTGCGATTACTTTTGGTTTAAAAGGAGCTAATTTTTGTACAGTCACGGCGTGTGCTTCAGGAGCCCATGCTATTGGGGAAGCTTACAGGATGATAAAATATGGTGAAGCAGATATAATGTTTTGTGGGGGGGCGGAGGCTTCTTTAACTCCCATGGGGGTAGGAGGTTTTTGTGCGCTTAAGGCGCTTTCTACGCGTAATGACAATCCTCAGGCAGCGTCCCGTCCTTTTGACAAAGATAGGGATGGATTTGTTATGGCAGAGGGGGCAGCAGTTATTATTTTGGAAGAGCTTGAACATGCTAAAAAGAGAGACGCGCAGATTTATTGTGAGGTGGCAGGTTATGGGGCAACTTGCGATGCTTATCATATAACTGCTCCTGAGCCTGAAGGGAAGGCTCCTGCGAAGGCAATGGAATTAGCATTAAAAGAGGCAGAGTTTAAGGAAGAGAAAATTTATATTAATGCTCATGGAACATCTACTCAGTTAAACGATAAGATGGAGACAGCCGCTATAAAGAGAGCATTTGGAAGTTATACTAAAGAGATTGTTATTAGTTCTACCAAGTCAATGACAGGACATACTTTAGGCGCAGCAGGAGCTATAGAATTTGTGGCCACATGTCTGGCGGTTAAAAACAAAATTATTCCTCCGACAATAAATCTGGACAATCCTGATCCTGATTGTGATTTGGATTATACCCCCAATAAGGCACGAGAGGTGAATATTAAGATAGGTATGTCTAATTCCTTAGGGTTTGGGGGGCACAATGCCAGTTTGGTTATAAAAGAGTTTAAATAATTCTTTTTCTTTCCTTTGTTTTATTATAAAAATTGGTTAATTAGTTTGTTGTTATGGGTTTAACACTGATTGAGAAGATACTATTGAAGGCTTCTGGTTCAAAGAGACTTGGTGATTTTATCTATGCTAACGTTGATTTCTGCTTTGGCAATGATATTACTGCTCCTTTGGCAGTAAAACAATTTTATGCAGCTGGTTTCAGGAAAGTTTTTAATACCAAACGTATTGCCTTTGTATGTGACCATTTTGTTCCAGCGCGGGATTTAAAAGCAGCCAACAATGTAAAACTTTTAAGGGAATTTTCTCGTAAGTTTAAGATAAGGAATTTTTTCGATATTAATAACTGTGGTATAGAGCATGCTTTTCTGCTTGAGACAGCTTTATTTAAGCCGGGGGATTTAATAATAGGGGCAGATTCGCATACTTGCACCTTTGGGGCAATAGGAGTAGCTAGTTTTGGAGTGGGTTCTACTGATCTTGCGGCTGTAATGAAGGAGGGGAAAGTATGGCTTAAGGTTCCCCAGACTATAAGGTTTATCTATAAGGGGAAGCTGAACCGATGGGTAACAGGTAAAGACCTTATTTTGCATACAATTGGTAAAATTGGAGTAGATGGAGCTCTTTATAAGGTAATGGAATTTACGGGGCCGGTGATTAAAAGGTTAGGAATAGAGGCCCGTTTTACTATGACTAATATGGCTATAGAGGCAGGAGCAAAAACTGGTATTGTTGAACCTGATGAGAAAACTTTTAGCTATCTAGAGAAGATTACCAGACGAAAAATCAAGATTACCGAATTTATGAAAAGACTAAAATCCGATAAAGACGCCTGTTACGACAGAACAGTTGAGATTGATGTCACAGGGTTAGAACCGCAGGTAGCTTTGCCTCATCTTCCTAGCAATGTCAAACCCGTATCTTCCTTAAGGAAAGTTAGGCTCAACCAGGTCGTGATTGGTTCATGTACTAACGGCCGTATTTCGGACTTACAAGAGGCAGCAAGGATTATTAAAGGAAAGAAGATTAAGAAAGGATTGCGGGTTATTATTATTCCTGCGACTCCTTCGATATTTATGGAGGCAGAAAGACGCGGCTTAATAAAAGTTTTTTTAGAGGCAGGATGTGTAGTTAGTCCTCCTACCTGTGGTCCTTGTTTGGGAGGGCATTGCGGTATATTAGATGATAAAGAAGTGGCTTTAGCTACTACCAACAGGAATTTTATTGGTAGAATGGGTAGCCCTAAAAGCTTTGTTTATTTAAGTTCTCCGGCGGTAGCAGCAGCAAGTGCAATTACAGGAAGAATCACCCATCCGGATGAGGTTGCAGATAATTGCAGAAGAATGTATAGATGAACACAGATTATTGTATAAACGGATAGATGCTGATATCTGCGTTCATCCGTCTTTGTCAATGCTAATCTGTGTATAAATCCAGAGGATTTATAAGATGGTTATAAGGGGGAGAGTACACAAATTTGGGGATGATATTAATACAGACGATATTATTGCCGCAAAATATCTTGATTCTCAGGATAGGAGGTTTTTGGGGGATAAGTGTATGGAGAATATTGACCCTGATTTTTCTTCTCGTGTGAAAAAAGGTGATATAATAGTTGCGGGGAAGAATTTTGGTTGTGGCTCAAGTAGAGAGCATGCCCCTTGGGCTATTAAAGGTTGTGGAATATCTTTAGTGATAGCGAAGAGTTTTGCCCGGATATTTTACCGTAATTGTATTAATGTAGGTCTTCCTATACTTGTATTTTATGGGACTGATGATATTAAAGAAGGCGATTTGCTTGAGGTAGATCTTGCCGAGGGAAGGATAAGGAATGCGACGCAAAAAAAAGAATATGTATCTGAGAAATTTCCTCCTTTTATGTGTCAGATAATAAATAAAGGTGGATTAATTAATTGGGTGAAGAAGAAAGCAAGAAGGAGTAAAAGATGAGCAATCTTAAAAGAGTGAGAGTAATTTTATTCACAGAAAATACCAAGATTGAAGGAGTAATTTCTGTTAGAGAAGGATTTAGAGTTTCAGATCATTTAAACAAAGAAAAGGGCCCTTTTATTCCTTTAAACGATGTATGCGTTAGAGACTTTTCAGGAAGAGTTCAACTGGATACAGATTTTTTGTGTGTTAATAAACATAAAGTTATTGCAGTTAAAACTAAGGAGTAGATATGAGTAAGACCTATAAAATTGCTGTTATTCCTGGTGATGGTACAGGCCCCGAAGTTATAACCGAAGGATTAAAGGTGCTTGAGGCCGCAGCTAGTAAGTTTTCTTTTAAATATGAGAAGACAGTTTATGATGTTGGAGGAGAAAGATTCTTAAGGACCGGCGAAGTTCTCCCTGAAAGCGTCCTTCAGGAATTAAAGCACGTAGATGTTATATATCTGGGGGCAATAGGAGACCCTCGTGTTAAACCAGGTATTCTTGAGAAAGGGATTCTCCTTCGCCTGCGTTTTGAGTTAGACCAGTATATTAATCTGCGTCCAGTTGTGCTTTATGATAGGCGTTTCTGTCCTCTAAGGGATAAGGAAGAAAAAGACATTGATTTTGTTGTTGTGCGGGAGAATACCGAAGGCCTCTACTGTGGGGCAGGAGGGTTTTTACGTAAAGATACCCAAGAGGAGGTGGCAATTCAGGAGAGTATAAATACCTATAAAGGAGTTGAACGCTGTATAAGATTTGCCTTTGAGTATGCTCAAAAAAGAAATAAGAAGAAACAGCTTACTTTGTGTGGCAAGACAAACGTTTTGACTTTTGCTTTTGACCTCTGGGAAAGAACATTTTATAAGGTGGCTAAAGATTATCCTGATGTTAAGACTGATTATGCCCATGTTGACGCAACATGCATGTGGATGGTAAAGAACCCTGATTGGTTTGACGTTATTGTTACAGACAATATGTTTGGTGATATTATTACTGACTTAGGAGCGATTATTCAGGGAGGAATGGGAATTGCTGCAGGAGGGAATATCAATCCTCAAGGTGTATCTATGTTTGAGCCTATAGGAGGAAGTGCCCCCAAATATACAGGCAAGAATGTGATTAATCCGCTTGCGGCAATATGTGCGCTTTCGATGATGCTTGATACTTTAGGTGAAAAGGATGCAGCAGCTGCGGTTGAGAATTCTGTTAAGAAAGTTGTAAGAGAGAAGCTAAAAAGTTTAGCTGCAGGGAGGATGGGGTATTCCACTACAGAGGTGGGAGACCTTGTTGTTAAAAACCTTTGATACGCAGATGGTCGCAGAAGGATTTACAGATTATCGCAGATATCTGTACCCATCTGTTTTAAATATGTGGTAATTTGTGTTATATCAAAATGGAGAAAAAAGATAAGTACAATGTGGCGGTTGTTGGTGTAGGGGCAGTTGGAGTAGAGATGTTGCGTATTCTAAAACAGCGCCGTTTTCCTATTGATAAACTGAGAGTGTTTGCTCGTAGAGAACGCGATATTACTGTGGACGGGGAAATTTATCATGTGGAAGCTATTGAAGGAAAGTCTTTTTTTGATATAGATATTGCTCTTTTTGCTGGTACAGAAGGCGAAAAAGGAGCAGCGGTTACTTACGCTGAGAAGTTTATAAGCGCAGGGGCAGTAGTGATTGATAATGGCGCAGATTTTCGATTAAAAGAAGGTGTTCCTCTTGTAGTTCCTGAGGCAAACCGCGAGGAGATATCCAAGCATAAAGGGCTGATTGCTAATCCAAACTGTACAACTATTCAGATGATAGTAGCATTGGCAGGGATATATAAGAAGTTCGGCTTAGAGAAGATTATTCTTACCAGTTTTCAAGCAACAAGTGGAGCAGGAAGAAAAGCCGCTCAGGCTCTTTGTGATGAGACAGTTCGTATTGCAGAAAAGAATAAAGGAAAAGATTATTTTGAATGGGAGAAAAGAGTGGATAGTTTGTCAGGAGTATTTCCTTATCAAATTGCTTTTAATGTTATTCCTCAGATAGGTGGTTTTAAAGATAACGGATATACTAGCGAAGAGGAGAAGGTTGTCCGTGAGACCCATAAGATTTTTTCTGACAGCGACATAAAGATTTCTGCCACTTGCGTACGCGTGCCTGTGTTTACTTCTCATTGCGAGGCGATATATTTTATCACAAAAAAAGACAGTTTTCTTAGAGATATTAAAGAAGTTGTTGCTGCTTCGGAAGGGGTAAAGCTCTTTTCTGATACTACCTACCCCTTACCTATAGATGTAGAAGGTAAAGATGAGGTTTGTGTGGGGAGATTGCGTTTTGACCCTTCTGCGCGCAATGCTTTCTGGTTGTGGTGTGTAGGGGATAATTTGCGCAAAGGAGCCGCCTTAAACGCCGTTCAGATTGCTGAAGAACTAATCAAGTAGCGACTTATTTGAATACCTTTCCTGTTTTTTGTAGAGAATAGATAGCAGTCACATGAAGCCTCTTTGTCTCTTCTTTTATTTTACTTCATTCTCTTTATGCTATAATAATTAGATTATAATGAAGAATATATTCTTGGAAATCGAATACGATGGTACCGATTACTTTGGATGGCAGGTGCAGAATAATTCAAAATTTAAGGACAAAATCTCCGAGCCAAAGACTATCCAGAGAGAAGTTGAATGTGCATTAGAGAAACTTTTTGGAAAGGAAATAAAGATAATATATGCAGGAAGAACTGATAGAGGAGTTCATGCAAAAGCTCAATGTGTCAACTTTAAGACTGACACAAGGATTCCCATTAAGAATATAAAGAAAGCCTTAAATGCATTTCTTTCCGATGATATAAGAATTAAAAAAGTTAGGTTGGTTCCCTCAAACTTCCATGCGCGTTTTAGCGCAAGCTCAAAAATCTATCGTTATATTATTTTCAACAGAAAAGAGCCTTCTGTGTTTTTGAATAGGTATGCATGGCATATATCTCAGAGGATAGATATAGAGAGAATGAAAAAAGCTTCCTTATATCTTAAAGGAGAAAGGGACTTTTCCTGTTTTGCAAAAGAGGCTTCCAAATACAAAAGTTGCATACGGAAAATGTTGAATATCGACATAAAGAGAAGGGGAAGCTATGTATACATTGATATAGAGGCAACAGGTTTCTTAAGGAATATGGCAAGAAATATTGTTACTTTTTTGGTTAAAGTGGGAGAGGGAAAGATTAATTTAAAGGAGGTAAAGAGCATAGTGGATAAAAAGGCAGCTTATACTAATAAACCAGCGCCTCCTTCAGGTTTGTATCTCTGGAAAGTAAAATATGAATAAGTCAAAGAAATCTAACATCTATGATATTCTGAGTGTCAGCCTACTTGTCTTGATTGCTGTGTTTTCTTTGATGCGCTTTAGCTATCTTCCTCAGTTTATTGATGCTTATTATCATTTGTCCTGTGCGCACGGATTTATTAAGTCGGGAGGATGGACTTCTATAGACTGGTGGGATTTCTCACCTGTAGGAAGACCTCATTTATATCCTCCTTTTTATCATTTCATTCTTGTGTGTTTGATATCAATAGGCATAGATGGTCTTACGGTATTGAGAATTACAGAGGTAACAATACTACCTCTTTTCTTTTTTGTCCTTTGGTATGTTTTTAGAAAAGATATATCTTCTTTCTTTTCATTTCTTCTTCTTGTCATCTCAAGTAGTTTCTTTTCTTTCTATTCTTCGGTTACCAGCAATATCCCTGCTTCTTTGGCAATTATCTCTGGGGTTTTAAGCTGGCATTTCTTAAAAAGAAAGAGAATAATATCAAGCATATTGTTTCTGTCTCTTTCTTTCTATACACATGCGGGAATTCCCTGGGTTTTTGTAGTTTCTTTATTGGCGCTGTGTTTGCTTAATAACAGAGAAAGAAGAAACTCGTTATTGGTAGCTTCTGGAGCTGTTGCGCTGGCTAGTCCTCTCATTATGCACGAACTTAGATATATTTCTTATGTAAACTTGACTATATTAAGGGAGGTTAAATTTATCCATTGCAGTGTTATTATTGTAATCTTAGGGGTAATTGCACTCTTTTACTTTTGCAAAAAAAAGGATTTCTTTAGTCTTGTATTCTTGGGGTATACAGTTGGAAGTTCAATAGTTTTTTTTAAATATCCTTATAGGTTTTTTTCTGCTCAAGGGATATTGGGCTTGTGTATGCTGATTGCTTATTTTTGGGACAACATAATAAATAAATTTTCTATTAGTAAGAGGCTTTTAATAGTTATATCTATGGTTGTTTCTTTTTTCTTTATCCATCCTACTATTGATCTGGACAATGGAAAAGTAAGATATAACCTGTTTAATTCTACATATTATAATTTTGCTTCCGGTAAATTTATTGAAATGTTTGAGTTTAATACACTTTTTTCTCCCCGATTCTATAATTCGTTAATAGAAGCAGTAAAAAGTTATACTCATACCAACGATATAGTTTCTTCTAATATTCCTGCTTTCTCTCAGATTATTGCTGCTCTCAGTAACAGGCCTACATCATCTTCTATAATGGTAGAAGTAGAAAGTTTCAGGAAAACTCCTGATTATCGTTTTGCAAAGGCTCTTGTGTGGATTAAGCCAGACTTTGACAAACTTGAATATTGGATGAAGAAACTTAATCTTGTCGTAGTTTATGAAAATAAAATAGGAGTTGTGCTGTTAAACCCTGCCTGTGATAGAAAACAGCATCCTCTTAAGGCTAGCATTTCTTTTAAAATGGTTAGTTTTTATGCGGTCTTTTTTCTCTTTATTTTTATTATAGATAATGTTAAAATTTTAAAAGAGAGGAATTGTAGCTATAAGGAGTAGTAATGGAAGAAGAAAAGAAAGAAAGAAAAGACGGCGAACGTCGTAAATATCCCCGAAAAGATGTAATTACGAAGTTGAGTTACAGAGTTGTTACTCCCCCTGGAGGAGAGGGTCTTACATATAATATTAGCGAGGGAGGCCTGTGTATTGTTCTGGATAAGGAGATTCCCATTGGGAGTATATTAGAACTGAGGTTTGAACTTCCGGGTGAGAAATCCGGTCCCATTGATACCTATGCCCGTGTTATATGGCAGAAAAAGACTGAGAAAGGGTTCCTTACCGGGGTAAAATTTGGAACGTAGGTCGTTTAAAGTTGTTGTTGACAAGCCCCCTCCCCTTTGTTATATTTTTACTATAAAAATGCTCTAAAGTAATATGAGAAATACTTTAAGTTTAATCTTAAGGCAATTTAATAATCTTTTTGGCGCATTCTCCAACGATATTGGTATTGATTTAGGTACGGCTACCACTTTAGTCTATGTAAAGGGGGAAGGTATTGTTTTGTGTGAACCATCAGTGGTTGCAATTTACAAGAATACAAAAGATGTCTGGGCAGTAGGGGAAGAGGCAAAGAAAATGTTAGGAAAAACTCCGGGCAGTGTGGTGGCTATAAGGCCAATGAAAGACGGAGTAATTGCTGATTTTGACATTACTGAAAGCATGCTACGCCATTTTATTAAGAAGGTTCATCCTCGAAAAGTAATAGTAGGCCCAAGAGTAGTGATTGCTGTGCCTTCAGGTATTACTGAAGTAGAAAAGCGGGCAGTCAAAGACTCTGCCATAAGAGCAGGAGCAAGAGAAGTTATTCCTGTAGAAGAACCTATTGCTGCTGCAATTGGGGTGGGTCTTCCTATTGCTGAACCTCAAGGAAATATGATTATTGATATTGGAGGCGGTACTACTGAGATAGCGGTAATTTCTTTAGGTGGTATTGTTTATGCCCGTTCCATCCGAGTAGCTGGTGATGAGATGGATGAGGCTGTAATTGAACATATGAAAAAGAGTTACAATCTTATGATTGGAGAGCGTACAGCTGAGGAGATAAAGATAAAGATTGGTTCTGCTTGGCCTCTTGAAGAGGAGCTTACAATAGAGGTTCGTGGTAGGGATCTTATCACTGGCCTGCCTAAATTTATTCGTGTCAGTTCCGAAGAGATAAGAGAGGCTCTTCAGCCGCCTTTAAAAGAGATAGTTGAAGCAGCGAAGGTGACCCTAGAAAGAACTCCTCCTGAATTGGCTGCTGATCTTATTGAACGAGGGATTGTTCTTTGCGGAGGAGGGTCTCAGTTGAAAGGTTTAGATAAATTAATATCAGAGGAGACAGGACTTGCCTGTTTTACTACTGACGACCCTTTAACAGCAGTAGCGTTGGGAACTGGCAAAATCTTAGAAGAACAAAAGTTTTTAAAACAAATCTCTCTTGTATCTACCTTCTAAATTTATTAAATCAAAATTCGGTGCCTCCCTATTAGTAATTCTTGCGATTGTTGTATATCTGTTGTTTAAAGGATTTATTAAAGATACATTTGTATACTTTTATAGTAGTTTTCTTGTTCCTCAAAGTAGGTTAAAGAATATGATAGCTACTTTGAAGGCAGAGAATTTGCGTCTCTCTTTAGAGAGAAAGGCTTGCAGAGATATAAAGAAAGAAAATGAAAGGCTGCGGAGCCTTTTAAAATTTAAAGAGACCCATGAGTTGAGTATTCTCCCTTTAAGGGTGATAAGTATAATGCCTTCCCGTTTTAAAAGAACCATTTTTGTTAAAGCTCCATCGAATAGTAGATTTAAAGAAGGTTGCCCTGTTTTAGATGAGAAGGGATTCTTAATAGGGAGGATTTCCAAAATTTATAATAGTTTTTTAGAGTTAACTCTCATTAATGATCCTGATTTTTTTATTACAGTCAGAGTAGGGAACAATGTGGGGCTTCTACGAGGCACACTTTATGGGGGGCTTAAGGTGTATTATATTGATAATAATGCGGATATTGAACAAGGCGATAAAGTTTTGGCGGTCTCATATTTTTTGGATAGAGAATTCTTGGTAGGAGAGGTTATAAGGATAAGCAAATCAGCGAACAGTTTCTTTATGGATATTACTGTTAAGCCGTATTCCAAATTTTATCCCTCCCGGATGGTTTTTGCTGTCCAATGAGAGATATAAGATTGAAAACATTTATATTGCTGTTTATTCTGTCTCTACTTGATATGACGGTTCATTTTGATTATCTTTTTAAGACGGATTTTATTATGGTGGGAATAATTTTGGCATCTTTTTATCTTGATTTTAGATTTGCACTGTTTTATTCTGTGCTGTTTGGGTTTGTGAAAGATGCACTCTCTCTAAATTTCCTGCCTTTTTTTACCTGTGGATTAGTTCTTACCGTCCTTCTAATAAAGGTTCTTTTAAAACATCTAAGTAATAAACCTGTTTTTAATTTTCTTGTTGTGTTTGTGGCTGTTGTTTTTAATCTTGTCTTTGGCGCTTTTGTTAGTGGCGGAGTCTCATTAATGTTTTCTTTTAATTTTATTATCTATTCTTTCTTTGTTTTTTTATTTTTTAAATTTATTTTAAAAAAATGGATACACGGGTAATAAGAAGAATGACATGGGTGGGCTTTATCCTTCTTATAGGAGGATTGTTTTATTATCAGATTATTAGAGGAGATTATTACTTAAAACGCTCAAAAGCAAACTATATAAGAGTAATACCTCAAGCTACAATAAGGGGATCTATATTAGATAGATCCGGTAATCTTTTAGCGTTTGATAAGCCGACTTTTAGCATCGCCGTTATACCTTACCAGATACGTAACAAAGAAAAAAGGTTATTTTATGAATTAGCTAGTTTCTTAAGGGTACAGGAAAAAGACATCATTGGCAATTATAAGCACAATCTAAAGAGTTTATTCTCTCCTACTTCGATTATGGATAATGTAACCAAAGAAGAGGCTCTACGGATAAAAGAAAGATTTGGGGATGTTGTAATGATTAAAGAGACTCCTCTGCGTTTTTATCCTTCTGGCTATGAGTTTTCTCATGTGTTAGGGTATGTAAAGAAAGCTCAAGTTTTGTACGATAAGCTTAAGAATTACGGATATACTCCTTCTCAAAGAGTAGGGTTTTTAGGGATAGAACAGTATTATGATAGCTACTTAAGAGGAGAAGAGGGAGGTAAACTGGTTGAGGTTGACTCGCAGGAAAGAATCGTGGGTTTTCTGGGAGAGCAGCTACCCCAGAAGGGCAAAGATATTGCTTTAACAATAGACAGTCGTATGCAGAAGATTGCTTATGAGGCATTATCAGGGTATAAGGGGGTTGTTATCCTTATGGATTCCAACAATGGTGATATTTTTGTTTTGTGTGTTCGTCCTTCCTACGATCTTAATCGTATGACAAAAGGGCAGGGAGTTAGAGATTTACTTTCTGACGAAAGAAAACCTCTGATTAACAGGGCTATTCAGTCTGCTTATCCTTTGGGCTCTGTTTTTAAGCCAATAATGGCAACTGCAGGATTGGAGGAGAAGTTTATAACGAGAAATACTATTTTTAACTGCCCCGGATATTTTATGCTGGCTGGGACTAAGTTTTCTTGTTGGGATGTGCATGGTTCTCAGAATGTTACTGATGCTTTAGCTCATTCCTGCAATGTTTTCTTCTATAATCTAGGTTTAAGGCTGGGGATCGAGCGGATATCGCACTGGGCGAAGAAGTTTAGCCTGGCGAAAAAAACAGGCATAGATTTACCTTATGAAATTAGAGGGTTTGTCCCTACTTCTAAATGGAAACGTAGATACAAGAGAAGAATATGGTTTACAGGCGATACAATAAATACTTCCATCGGCCAAGGATACTTAAAGGCAACGCCCATTGAAGCACTGGTTGCTATAACTGTTTTTGCTAATGGAGGATATATTGTCACCCCTCATCTTATAAAGAAGGTAGGCAGTAAAGAAACTTTACTTGTAAGGAAAAATTATCTTAATATCTCTCCTTATAGCTTAAGGATAGTAAAAGAGGGGCTAAGGGATGTTATATCTAAGAGTACCGGTACGGCTCATATGCTTTCTTCCTTGCATCTTGGCATTGCTGGTAAAACAGGAACGGCGCAGAATCCAGGAAAGTCCCATGGTTGGTTTGTGGGTTTTTTCCCTTATCACAATCCTAAGTATAGCATATGTGTATTCTTAGAAAATGGAGGCTCAAGCCACGAGGCTTTAGGTGTAGTTTATAAGTTTTTGTCCCGTCTTAAGAGTGAGGGATTAATTAAGACCGACATTTATGTTAAAAATAACAACCAATAAAATATTAATTGCGTGTTTAGTTTTATTGAATATCATAAGTTTGACTTCTCTGTACAGCAGTTTACATCAAGGAGGGGAGTTTAAATATAAAAATATTTTTTACCGGCAGATATTTTGGATATTAATTTTTTGGATTACCATCTGTATATTTTCTTTTATAAATTACCGCTTTTACTTTGATGCAGGGTTTTTGCTCTATGGGTTAAGTGTCATTCTTCTAATTGCTGTAAAGCTGTTTGGTAAAGAAATTATGGGTGCTCAACGTTGGTTTTCTTTTTTTGGTATTAATTTTCAACCTTCGGAGTTCTCTAAGCTAGCGATTGTTTTAGTCTTAGCACGCATATTTAGCGATGAGACGGACTCTTCTTATCCTTTCTTAAGTAAAGTATTATTCCCTTTGCTTATTGTTCTTATAAGTTCCTTTTTGGTATTTAAACAACCTGATTTGGGAACGGCCGCTATACTATTTTTGCTTTTTTTTACTATGGGATTATCATCGAAGATAAAAAAGAAATATTTTGTTGGTCTGCTTATAGCAGGCATTATTCTTTCTCCTTTAGCCTGGCATTTTCTAAAGGATTATCAGAAAAAAAGAATAGCGGTGTTTATTAATCCCAATGTTGACCCTTTAGGAACGGGGTATACGATAATTCAATCAAAGATTGCTATTGGTTCAGGAGGTTTTGCAGGCAAAGGGTTCCTTTCCGGAACCCAGAATCAGTTCAATTTCCTTCCTGAGCGGCATACTGATTTTATTTTTACTGTGATTGCGGAGGAATTTGGTTTCTTAGGAGGGTTGTTGTTAATTTTTATCTATTTCCTCATTTTAAGAGTTATTTATAAAAAGATTGAACATATAAAGGATAACTTTGCTCAGTTTCTTTGCGTGGGGATATATTCTATTTTCTTTCTTCATGTTTTTATTAACATAGGAATGACAATGGGGTTTGTTCCCGTAGTTGGTTTGCCTCTTTTGTTGCTTAGTTATGGAGGAACCCACCTTATAATTACTGCTATATTTATAGGGATTTTTTTAAATATAAGTCGTCAATGGTAAATTGGGCTGATTTTCGTAAACCCCAACGTTATCTTGATGGGGAATGGAATGTAATAAAGAAGTGCCATAGTGGTAAGATAAAAGTTTGTGTCTGCTATCCCGATCTTTATGAGGTGGGGATGAGTAATCTCGGCCTGCGTATAGTTTACGGACTTCTTAATAGTTTTGATGATGTTGTCTGTGAGCGGGCATTTCTGCCCGAAGAGGATTATCTTGCATATTTAAGATGTAACAGGAAGTATCTCTCTTCTCTTGAAACAGGAGTGCCTCTTAAGGAGTTTGATGTTGTGGGGTTTAATCTAAGTTATGAGTTGAATTATGTGAATGTATTACGGATGCTTGATGCCGGTGGTATAAAAGTGATGAGCGATGAAAGAAAGGATATCATTGTTATAGGGGGAGGGATAGCTAATCCGGAGAGTATAGCTGCTTTTATTGACTTGTTTATTCTGGGTGAGTTTGAAGAGGTAGCAGAGGAATTCCTGAGTGTTTTAAGGAGGTATTCCCGGAAGGAAGAAAGGTTAAAAGCACTGGCAGAGAGAGAAGGTTTCTATGTCCCTTCTTTTTACAATGTTTATCAGAGTAAAGGTAGGTATTATGTTGAGAAGAATTACCGGCATGCTATCTTACCCGTAAAGAGAGTCTATGTACGAGACCTTGATTCGTCTTTTTATCCCGAAAAATGGCTTACTCCCTATACTTCCATTGTTCATGACCGGGCTCAGATTGAGATTGCAAGAGGCTGTCCTAATAAGTGTAAGTTCTGTCAGGCAAGGTGTTTATACTTTCCTTACCGTCAGAGGAAAGTTGAGACGGTTAAGCGTCTTATCCACAGTATATATAAAAGTAGTGGATACGAAAATCTCTCTTTACTTGCTCTTTCCGCTTCTGATTATACCCATATCGAAGAGCTACTTTCAGAAATTGCTCCTTATCTTGAGAAGAATCGTATCGGATTGTCTTTGCCTTCTCTGCGTGTTGAGGATGCTTTAGTGGGGAAGCTTTACCGTTTTCTTAATACTATCAAAAAAGTTTCTGCTACTTTTGCTGTGGAAGCTGCTACGTCCGCTTTACGCGAAAGGATAAACAAAAAAATAAACATTAATGTCATTATGGAGACGGCGCGTATTTTGAAGAGTTTGCATTACAAACATATAAAGTTATATTTTATGTTTGGGTTTCCTTTTGAGAGTGAAGAGGATATTAAAGCAATAGGGCAATTTGTAAATAAGCTGCAGCGTATTTCCGGACTAAGGATTAATTTCAGCGCCAATGTGTTTATCCCTAAGCCTTTTTCTTCTTTTGAGGGTATAGAGATGAAGGAAAAGAACATACTTTGTTCTCATAGGAGTATTATTTTGAATATGTTGTGTCGCAATAAAAACATAAAGATATCTATTTCTCGTGTGGAAGAGAGCATTTTAGAGTCAGTAATCTCGCGTGCCGACAGAAAGATAAGCGAGGTTATATACCGTGTATTCGTTTCTCTTCGTAACGGTAACAAAAATTACGCTGACGTTAATCTCTGGAACGAGGCTTTTTCTTCTTGTGGGATTGATATAAATCAATATCTGGTAAGAAGGGAAACCTATCCTTGGTCGCATATTTCTCTTGCCGGTTTTTGCAAAGAGATATTAAGATAAGTAAAAATTATGGAGGATAAGAAAATAAGAGTAAAGGTTGTTTTCCGTAAGAGCGGCAAGATGGTGTACTTTTCTCAGCTTGATATGGTAAAGATTCTTGAGCGTGCCCTTCGTCGTACGAACTTACCTCTATATTTTACCCATGGGTTTAATCCTCACCTAAAGATGAGTTTATCACCAGCTCTTAAGTTAGGCGTAGAGGGCAATGTGGAAGTTACATTCTATTTTACAAAAGAGGTGTCTTTTAAAGAGCTCAAAGAAGAAGTTACCCCCCAGTTACCTGAAGGATTAGAGATTTTAAATAGTTGATAGTTCGGGAATTAAATATTTACATATGATGAGGTGATTCTATCTGAGGAATAGGTTGTGCTGTGATTTTACATAATATGAGGGGATGCTTATCGGACGATAAAGCGCACTTTTATGCGGCGGGCTTTGAAAAATTCTTGGGTAAACTTTTTTGCTTTAGTGTGGTCGTATTTTTGACATGAAAAGATATTTATATAGGCTGTACCCCACAGGTCGGAAAAATGGCCTGTTATGGAACTTGTCTCGATGAGTTGGACAAGAGAGTACCCTTTAGTGTATTCCTGTCTTTCTCCAAAATAAGGCAGAAGCGTCTTGCCATACTTTTTCATCTTAATAAGTTTACACAGTTTATCTACATATTCTTTTAGTTTCTTACGAGAAGTGATAATATTTTTATCGCATTCGTAAAGGTTCATAATAAGCTCATAGCCATAAATTTTTCCTTTCATGATATAAGCCTCCTTATATACGTGGGTAGAAGCAGGCTTCCCATATGGATATGGGAATTATAGTAGTTGGTTGTTAATTTTATTTTCTTTATCTTTTTTTCTACTTTTTCTATGTCAAAATCATATAGGTTTATGCTTTTTGAGGCAGCAAGGAGACTGAAAAATCCCCCAATGTAAGTAGGGATGGCTGCTATCTGAACAGATACATAAGGGAAGATTTTACTTAATATCTTGTAATTTGTTCTTAGCTCTTCCTTTTGTAGTACAGTTGAACCACTTTGTCTTATCATGATTCCCTTACTATTTAAGACGGAATATATATTTGTATAGAATTTCTTAGAGAATAAAATTTTCGCCGGTCCTATAGGATCCGGTGAGTCGACAATAACTATATCAAATTTTTCTTTTGTTTTTTGTATAAATCTAGCCCCATCATCAACAATGAGCTTAACACGTTTGTCTGAGAATGCGTTGCCGCATATTTTCTTAAGATACCTCTTTGATATATCAACCACCTCTTTATCTATTTCCACCAGATAAACTTTTTCTACTCTGTGTTTTAATATTTCTCGGACAGCCCCGCCATCACCCCCACCGATAACAAGGACTTTCTTGGGGTTTGGATGGATAAGCAGTACAGGATGGGTAAGCATTTCGTGATAGATGAATTCGTCCTTTTCTGTGGTTTGAATAGCACCGTCAAGAGTCAACATTCTTCCGAAGCGGGCAGTAGAGTATATTTTCATATTTTGATATCTTGTCTTCTTTTCGTATAGACAGTTACCTTTTATACCTATCTTTATATCAGGATATAGACTTTCGTAAAACCACATCAGAATAAACCTCTTTTTACCTCCATAACCTGAAGTTCTTTAGGTTTAAACTCTTTTTT
Source organism: uncultured Planctomycetia bacterium (assembly GCA_964463445.1). Lineage (GTDB taxonomy): Bacteria > Omnitrophota > Gorgyraeia > Duberdicusellales > 4484-171 > CAZWON01. The sequence goes on along the minus strand of CAYXBX010000003.1, from coordinate 2,531 downwards.
CAATACAGGTATAGCTTTATAAGGGTCGACGTCTCCACAGACAAATATGTCTATCGCCGCATATTTATATTCTGGCCAGGAATGGATACTTATATGAGACTCTTGGATGATTGCAACACCCGAAATTCCTCCGTAAGGAGTGAATTTATGAAGATCAATTTTAAGGAGAGTAGCGCCACAGGCTTGAACTGCTTTCTTAAGGATTTCTCTTATTTTGGGAAGAGAGGAGAGATTTTGTGCTTTCCATAGTTCTACTATAAGATGGATACCCGCATATTTTATATAACCGTTAGTAGAACAAAATTCTTTTTTCATCCCTCCTAGATTTGCTCTTCCTTTCGGAATACATAATTTTTTCACATAATATTTAAGCAAAAAATCACTATTTTGCAAGAAAAAAATTAAAAAATTTTTTTCTTCTGGTATAATTGGTATATCCGGATTTTTTATTAAAGGGCCACAAGGTAGTACCCAAGTATGAACTACCACAGATATTTAGAAGAGAAAGAAAATGAGTATGAAGCTTTATGTCGACGTTGTGGTGCCTGCTGTGGCGCCTATGACGATCCTTGCATTCACCTAAGAAGGGATAATAATGGAAGATATTTCTGTGAGATATATCATTCCCGTTTTGGCATAAGAGTAACCAAAGGCGGAGAAACATTTAGATGTGTTCCCATAAGAGAAATAATTAATGAACATTGGCCTAAAGATTACCTTTGCCCCTACAAAAAACAATACCGTTGGTAGACAATTAATTATATGTCTAAAATTAACCCCTATGTGCGTATATTAACCCTGATAGAGAAACACCTGGAAAATAAAGGGGTTTCTTATGTTGCAAAGGCTTCCTATAAACGAGACCCTTTCAAGATATTAGTTTCCTGTATTCTTAGCTTACGTACCAAAGACAAAATTACTGAAAAGGCAAGTAAATACCTTTTTAGAGTAGTAAAGAAGCCTAAGGATTTGCTGAAATATTCCCAGACACAATTAGAGAAACTTATATATCCTGTTGGATTTTACAGAAATAAGGCTAAGATTTTAAAAGATATTGGACGCCGTCTCGTTTCTCGTTATGGGGGGAAGGTTCCCGATAAAGAGGAGATTCTACTTTCTTTCAAGGGAGTGGGAAGAAAGACATCTAATTTAGTTCTAGGGTTAGGTTTTGGGATACCAGCAATATGCGTGGATACCCATGTTCATAGAGTATCCAACCGGTTGGGATGGGCAAGGACAACCAGTCCTTACGACACCGAAGAGCACCTTAAAAAGATTATTCCTTCCCGTTATTGGATAAGGTTAAATACAATTTTAGTTGCTTTTGGCCAAAGTGTATGCACACCTGTTTCTCCTTGGTGTAGCCAGTGTAGGGTTGGAAAATATTGCAAGAAAGTAGGGGTAAGAAGAAGCCGTTAAGAGAAAAATGTGCGCAACGATGAAGGATAAAAGATTAAAAGGTGTAAATATTGGGGGTTGGCTTCTTATGGAAGGTTACCTTCTAGGTGGAAGAAACATTCCTGAGCAGGAGTTTAAGGATAGATTTAAGAAAATATACGGAGGAAAAGGGTTAGCGGAATTTGAGGATCGTTTTTATAACAACTTTATAACAGAGGATGATTTTAAACGCATCGCTTCTTGGGGTGCTAATTGCATACGTTTACCTTTTAATTGCCGTCTTTTTGAGCCGAGGAAAAGTTATGCGAAAAGAGAATTTTACTATTTAGATAGAGCAATAAGTTGGGCAAGAAAACATGGGCTGAAAATCATTCTTGATTTGCATGCTGCTTATGGAAGCCAGAATTGCGATTGGCACGCTGATAGCAAGGGAGAAGCTTTCCTTTGGAAGAGCGCTTCTTTACGCAAAAAAACATGCAGTTTGTGGGAGAGAATCGCAGATAGGTATAAAGACGAAGAAGCTGTTTATGGATATGATGTACTAAATGAGCCGGTTGTAGGAAGAAGAAATCTTCCTCTCCTGAAGAGATTCTATGCAGAGGTTACTAAATTAATAAGAAGTATAGATAGAAAGCATGTAATCATTTTAGAAGGCAATTTATGGGCGCAACGTATAGATTTTCTTAAGGGCTTGCTACAGGATAACATAGATGTAAGTATTCATGTTTATCAGCCCCTCAACTTTGTCTTTAATTTCGTTCCTGGTGTATCTTATCCCGGGAGGATAGATAAAGTTATGTGGGATAAAAACATGATTTTCAGATATCTTAAACCTTATTATGACTTTGCCAGGCAAAATAAAGTTAATGTTTTTGTAGGAGAGTTCGGGGTAAATTATAGAAATAATTGTGCGGGAGAACTTGAATACTTAAATGACCTCTTAGAGGTGTTTGATGAGTATTCTTTTAGCTACACCTACTGGACCTATAAAGCAGTATACGGATATGTGTTTCCTAACGGTATATACCAATACTTGCCCAACAGGGAGTTTATATGCCGGGAAGGTCCTGTATTTGGATGGGAAAATTATTTAAATATGTGGAAGAGGAAAAAGAAAGATATTGTTAATTCCT
>CAYXBX010000002.1:0-30035 GCA_964463445.1 uncultured Planctomycetia bacterium | reverse complement strand
AATGCCTTTGTAAGGACAGTACCGGTGCGTTTTTTAATCTTCCCTGTTGTAACTTCAATGATCAACTGGTCTCCTGGAACTACGGGTTTTCTAAACTTGACGTTATTAGCAGCCATAAAATATGCCAACTTTCCTTTGTTTTCTTCGTCAGCAAGCATCAAAACCCCTCCAACTTGAGCCATTGCCTCAATAATAAGTACTCCTGGCATTACTGCTTTGGCAGGAAAGTGCCCTTGAAAAAAATAATCGTTTATAGTAACGTTCTTTATACCAACCGCCTTCTTTCCCTTCTCCATATGAACAACACGGTCTATAAGTAAGAAGGGATAACGATGCGGTAGAATCCGCTGGATGTCCTCAATGGAAAGCCCCTCCTCTTTGCTAAAATAATTCTCACTTGAGCCTACCCCTCCCAATAGAGTCTTCTCCCTGTACTTTTTAAGTTTATTAAGAAGTTTAATATTCAAATTATGGCCGCTTCTAATAGCAATTATGTGGGCTTTAATAAACCCTGCCAGATACAAATCTCCCATTAAATCCAAGACTTTATGCTTTACAAACTCATCTGAGAATCTTAACTCGTTCTTAACTATCTCTCTTTTAGAGACAACTAAAGTGTTTTCGTAGTTAGAGCCTCTCCCCAATCCCATTTTCATAAGGTGGTCTACTTCCTCTTCTAAACAGAATGTCCTTGCCTCATAAATCCTCTCAGAAAGTTCACCATTTAAAACAATATCTAGAAATCCAGTATTAATAACTGCATTATCATATTTAAGCGTGTAAGAGATTCTTGTTTTATCATAAGGAATAACTACGATAGAAGAACCATTCTCCTCAACCCATAAAGGTTCTTTAATTACAAAATACTTACGGGGGGCATCCTGAGAAACCACTTTTGCCTCATAGAGCTTCTCTACAAACCCCTTTGCGCTTCCATCCATTCCCGGTACCTCTTCCCCCCAGATATGCACGTATATATTATCTATGCCCAAAAGATGAAAAGCTGACATTAGATGTTCAATGGTATGGATAAAAACATTATCTCTTCCTATAGAGGTCCGCCGCGGATATTTATCAGGACTAAGTACAGCGTAAAGGTCGGCTTTTATCGTCACCTCAGGAGATAAATCTTTTCTGACAAAAACCACTCCGCTGTTAGAAGGAGCAGGTAAAAATTCCATCCTCACCTTTCTTCCTGTATGAAGTCCTACCCCTTCAAGAGAAACTCTGTTTTGAATGGTGCGCTGTCTATCCATTATGCTTTAGTTTTTCTCTCTAAAGTCTCTACTTTCTTTTCCAGCTCTTTAATCTTTTGATAAAGCTGGGGAAGTTTTTGCACGCAGGCATTTACTCTCTTTGCCTTCTCATGAGGCTTAGCAGGATAGCCTGATACTTTAGTTCCTGCTGGAACAGACTTTGTTACACCTGCCTGAGCGGCAACAATTGCTCCGTCACCAATGGTAATATGCCCTACTATACCAGCTTGACCGGCAAGAATAACTCCCTCTCCTAAACGTGTACTACCAGAGATTCCTGCCTGAGCAACAATAATACAATTTTTTCCCACTATAACATTATGGGCAATCTGGACTAAATTATCAATTTTTGTCCCTGCGCCAATCACTGTCTTATCAAACCGTGCTCTATCAATAGTAACATTCGCCCCTATCTCTACATCATCTTCTATAACTACTGTACCAATCTGAGGAATCTTCTTCTGCACCCCCTTAACTGCAGCAAATCCAAAACCATCGCTTCCTATCACTGTCCCTGAATGAATAATAACTCTATTACCAATCTCTATTCTCTCTCGTATAGTAACATTAGGGTAAATTAAACAATTATTTCCCAAAATAGCTTTTCTCCCAATGTAACAACCTCCATAAATAATGGTATTATCGCCTATGCTCGCCCCCTCCTCTACAATAACATAGGGACCCAAGGCAACTTTTTCTCCCAGTCTTACATTCTCACCAATAACTGCCGTGGGATGAATATCCTGGGGATGTTTAATATAATCGGTAGCAACCAGCTCTACTACTTTTGAAAATGCCAAAGAAGGGTTATCCGTCTTAATCAGGGGTTTTCTAGTATTATTTGCATCTTTTGATGCTATCACTGCCGAAGCACGGGTACTTTTCATGAGGCGTTGATACTTAGAATTTGCCAAAAAAGTTATATCTCCCTCCTTAGCTTCTTTAATACCGGAAATACCCGTAATTACAATGTTAGGGTCACCAACCAGCTCTCCCCCTATAAGTTGAGCAATCTCTCCTAAAGTAAACCTCATTTTACTTTATACCCTTCGTTAAGTTTCTTAAGGACTGAATCCGTAACATCTATACCATCTTTGCCATAGAGAACAGCACTCTTGTTGAGAATCAAATCAAAACCACTGCTCTTAGCATAATCACTTACAGCCTTATTAATATCATCTATGATTTCTTTCATCTTTTCGTCACTTTCTTTCTTCAAATCAGAATATATCTGGGCCTCTAAGTCTCTATACTCATTAACTGCCTTTCTAATCTTCTCTTTCTGTTGTTCTTTTTCTTTATCTTTAAGCAGCTCCAACTTATCCTGCATTTTAATAATCTCGTTCTTCTTTTCTTCTAAATTACTTTCTGCCTCTTTCTTTCTCTTCTTTTCATCTAAAACCTTCTCGTAATCTTTTGTTTTCTGATAATCATTAAATACCTTAACAATATCTACGTATCCTACCTTTAAATCTTTTCCATATCCCATAATGCTTCCTGCAAAACATAATACTATCGCTACCGCCAATGCCTTCCTCATTTTTCCTCCTTTCGAATCAGAATCCCCTACTGATATTAAAATGAAATCTTCCTTCCTTGCCTTCCTCGCCAGGCTCCTTATTAAGAGGCCAACCATAATCTATGCTAATAGGCCCAAGAGGCGTTTTTACTCTTACTCCCAACCCCACACTGGATTTTAAACCTCCACTTAAGAAGTCACTGCGTTTTGCCCACACATTTCCTGTATCAAAGAAAGCCGCCACTTTGAAAATATCACCAAGAGGATAGGTATATTCGATATTACCTACAAAAAGAGCTTCTCCTCCGAGAGGATCTTCAGTGACAGAATCAATAGGCCCTATTTTTCTTTCATGATAACCCCTAATAGTAGAGGCGCCCCCGGCAAAGAACCTTTTATATATGGGAACTTTCTTCGTATCTGAAAAAGGTTCCTCTATACCCACGCGTACCCTGAACTCTATAACCGATTTCCTAAACATCGGGAAAAACTTACTAACTACAGAGGAAAAGGCAATGAAATCCTTGTCCCCGCCAAGAAAACTTGCAGTTATGTTTAACGAGTTATTAAAATAAACTCCTTGGGAAGGGGAAAAAACATTGTCTCTTGTGTCGTAAACCAGCCCTAATTCTATTGTACTAAAACTATGTTTACCTTCTTCATCCTTTAAATCCTGGGAAGCATCACTTACTATGTCTGCAATCTTTACAGACTCAAACCTGTAACCTATTGAACCTTTAAGGTAATCACTAAATTCTCTCCCGAATCTTATAGAGCCACCTGTTATGTCTTCCTCATATCCATATCCTACATCTTCATCCTGTTCGTGCGACCTCTTATAACCCTGAAATCCAAAAGAAACAGGCTTATCAAAAATCCACGGATTGGTAAAATCTAACTCGTATCTGTTAGTCATACTACCAAAACTTGCCATGAGGCTTAAATCCTGTCCGCCTCCTGTAAAAGTAGACCAGTTCTTATAGTCAAAATTACGCTGTCTAATCTCTATAAAACCTGTAAACTGGTCAATAGAACTGTACCCTCCACCAAAGCTTAAATACCCTGTCTTTGCTTCTTTAACGTCTACTATCAAATTTTCCCAATTGGGCTTAGAGCCCGGCTCAGAATCAAACCTTATCTCTTCAAAGAATCCCAGGTTTTCTAGGCGCTGACGGCTTTTACGAATTTTCTCCCCTTCAAATTTATCTCCGGGATAAATACGCAATTCTCTTCTTATAACTTTATCCCTCGTCTTGGTATTGCCCCGAATTTCAATTTTCTCCACATAAGCTATCTTATTCTCTGTAATTCCAAAACTTACATCAATCTTTTTCGTTTGGGGATTAAGAAAGGTAGTGGGTTTAACCTGAGCATAAATATACCCTTCATCAATATACTTGCCCCTTATATTATTAACTGCTTCTTTAATCTTTCGTTCAATGTAAACATCATCTTCCTTAAGGTCTGCTGCCTTTTTAAGTTCATCCACAGTAAAAACCTTATTACCTTCTATCCTTACAGCTCCTACATAATATCGATTGCCTTCCTCTATATTGATAGTAACATAAGCGTCATTTTTTATGCGGTCTATGGAATATTTAACTCTTACCTCACTAAAGCCGCGCTCTTTATAGAAATCTTCGATTCTCTTCATATCATCAACAAGGGTTTCCTCTTTTAATATGCCTTTATTAAAAAGCCATTTCTCTCTTGTACGCATAAGTTTTTTAATTCTTTTTGTCTTCACACGTTCGTTACCTTTAATAATAATCTTTCTTACCCTGACTACTCCCTCCTCCTCAATATTAAAGGTAACCGTGGCATGATTATCTTTATCTACACTAATATTGTACTCCACCTTTGTACTAGAAAAACCTTTCTTACCATAAAAGTCTTTTATTTTATCTGCTACCTCTTTAAGTTTGTACTCGTCAAGAAATGCCCCTTCTTGTAAATCTATAATCTTTTCTATCCGTTTCTTATGTATACGATGAGCCCCTTTAATCAGAATCTCTTTAATCACAGGCTTCTCTTTAAGCTTAAAAGTCACAACGATTCCCTGGGGCGTTGATTCTTTATTAACCTCAATGGTGTCAAAATATCCTGTCTCATATAAGTTTTTTATATCATTATTTATAATATTCTCGTTGTATACCTCACCACGGCGGGTTCTTATTATAGAAATTACTTTCTCACTGCTGACAGTTTTATTTCCTGTAATCTTAACCTGAAATATCTTATCAGCGCACAAAGCTGAAAGGGTAATAAAAAGGAAAGTTACAAGAATAACTACTTTTTTCATTATTTAAAATATTATAGAGTAATTAGTTATAAAAGTCAATCTTATAAGTAACTTTAACTCTCTCTTACTTTGGAAAGGTTGACAAATTTCATATATTCTTTTATAAACCCTAAATAAATACTGCCTGTTGGTCCATTTCTCTGTTTAGCAATTATCACTTCTGCTATACCTTTATTTTCCGGAGTAGAATTATAATACTCTTCTCTTAAAAGCAGAACCACGACATCGGCATCCTGCTCTATCGCCCCTGATTCTCTTAAATCAGATAACTGAGGACGGTGGTCCTGTCTTGTCTCTACAGCACGCGATAACTGACTTACCGCTATAAGAGGAACGTTTATCTCTTTTGCTAACGCTTTTAGCGACCTTGAAATTTCTGAAATCTCTTGTTGGCGGCTTTCACCTCTCCCTACAGAACGAATCATCTGAAGGTAATCAACAATGATTAACTTAATATCGTGACGCGCTTTTAGACGCCGCGCCTTTGCCCTTAATTCAAATATATTAAGAGCAGGGGTATCATCAATAAAAATAGGAGCTTCTGAAAGTCTCCCCGCCGCAGAAGTAAGAATAGGCCACTCACTTGGCGCTAAAAACCCTGTCCTTAATTTATGAACATCTACTTTAGCCTGGGAACACAAGAATCTCTGCATAAGCTGCTCTTTAGACATTTCTAAGCTAAAAAGTCCTACAGGAATCTTTTCTTCTACTGCTACATATTCTGCAATACTTGTGGCTAAAGCACTTTTACCCATTGAAGGCCTGCCAGCTAGAATTATTAAGTCGCCATTTTGCAAGCCTGCGGTTTTCACATCAAAGTCAACAAAACCAGTAGGAATACCTGTTATATGGGATTTCTTATGATACAGCGACTCAATAAGTTCTATGCCATCTTTAATAATATCTTTTATATGAACATATCCACCCTCAATTCTCTTATCGCTTATCTCAAAAATAAGCCGCTCTGCCTTATCCAAAACAACACTAACATCTTCCTCGCCCTTATAAACGGACTCTACTATTCTTGTGGCACTGTTAATCAAAGACCGCAAAATACTTTTCTCTTTAACAATATGTGCATAGTGTGCTACATTTGCTGCTGTAGGAACAAAGTCTGCTAATGTGGCAAGATAAGTAGCCCCACCTATCTTATCAAGAATCCTCTTTTTCCCTAAGTCTTCGGAAACAGTAAGAATATCAACTTTCTTGCGTTCATCAAAAAGAGTAATTATACTGGAAAATATCAACCTATGCTCCTCTCGATAAAAAGAATCCGCATCGATAATCTCTAAAACCTCCGGGATTGCTTTGTCATCAATAAGCATAGCCCCTAACACTGCCATCTCGGCATCAATATTCTGGGGAGGAATTTTCTGAACTTCCTGTTTAGTGGCGGGATTACTCATTTCTGCACAACCCACACCCTTAACTGTGCCTCTACTTCAGGAGACAGCTTAACTGTGACGTTGTACGCTCCTAATTTATCAATGGGAGAATCTATAACGATTTGTCGACGCTCCAGCTCAATTCCTTCCTCTTTAAGAGCTTTAACAATGTGGGCTTCATTTATGGAACCGTAAATTTCTTTATTTTCCTTTGCCTCTACTGTCAAAGTCAAAGAAATATTATTTAATGCTTCTTTAAGCCTCAAGGCATTATTGCGCGCTTTCTCTTCTTCCTTCTGCCGCTGTCTTTTTATCTTCTCCAACCTACCAACATTTTCCTTTGTGGCTAACAAAACCAATCCTCTTGGTATAAGGTAATTTCTGGCATAGCCATCTTTGACCTCTACCACATCACCCTCTTTGCCTAATTTCTTTATTTCCCGCAATAATATGACTTTCATCTTGCCAGATAAGGTAAAAGGCTTAGGAACCTTGCTCGTTTAATTTCTCTTGCTAAAACCCGCTGGTGCTTAGCACAATTTCCACTGGAACGCCGTGAAACTATTTTTTTCTTAGAAGAAATAAAACGGCTAAGCAATTCTATATTTTTATAGTCTATATCTAACTTTTTCTTACAAAAAACACAGTTCTTCTTGAATCTAATGGGTTTTCTCTTCTTCTTTTGCATAATTAGACCACCTCTCCTAAGCTTGAGTTATCTAAACCAACTGGCTCTTCTGGTTCAGCGCCTAAATCCACCTCTTTAGTTTCCTGTCTAACTCCTTTAGGCATAAACTGAACACTTGTAGCTCTTACTTCAATAACGCTGCGAGATTTGCCCTCAGAATTCTTCCAGCTACGGGAAACAAGTCTACCCTCAACAAAAACACTTCTTCCCTTTTCCAGATACTGGTTGCAAATCTCCGCCAGCTGTCCCCATGCAATAACATTTACAAAACACGTATCCTGTTTTGCCTCGCCGCTCTTGTCCTTAAAAGGCGTATTTACAGCGACTCTTAACGTTGCTACTGCTGTACCTTGAGGTGTATAGCGCAACTCAGGATCCTTAGTAAGATTACCTACTAAAAGTACTTTATTTACATTAACCACTATTCCTCCTCTTTTCTAAACGAGTTACTTTTCCTTCCTTATAATACTATACCTTAAGATATTTTCTTCTAACTTAAGGGTCTCTTTCAACTGGGATAACTTCTCTGTATCAAGTATAAAATTAATAAGCCAATAACACCCTTTAGTATGTTTTTTTCTCCCTGCACCACGTGAACGTATAGGATAGGCAAAGTTCCTTTCCCTTGCCCAGACTTGAGCATTCTCAACTTTACCTTCTAATCCTTCAATTCTCTTTTTAATCTTATCAAAAATACCCTCCAGCTCCTCACCAGATAATTCGCTATTAATTATCATCATTGACTCGTATTTTCTTTCCATCCTCTGTCTCCTTTGCTTCTAATTCAACTTGAATAAAATACTTATTGGTTGTATCTTCGCATAATAAGTTCTTCACTCTCACTTAGCCAGTCATAACAACATTGCTCAGCCCTGTCAAGAACATTTTCTATTACAGGTTTTTCTTCTTCAGTAAAAGAAGTTAGTACATAATCCTCCAGGGGTTCGTTATCTTTCGGCCTGCCAATACCTATCCTTAAACGCTTTATTTCCTCAGTGCCTAAATCTTTAATAATAGATTCCATACCCTGATGCCCCCCGCTGCTTCCTTTGGGGCGATAACGCAACATTCCTAACGGTAAATCGGCATCGTCATAGACCACCAATAAATCTTCTATACCTATTTTATAACGCCCAATAATTCTCTTAACACTCTTTCCTGAGCGGTTCATAAAAGTAGTGGGCTTAACCAGCAACACTTCCTTCCCGAACAGCTCCTTATTAGCAATGTAGGCTTCGTTAATCAAAGACCTGCTGAAACGTAAATAATACTTTTTTGCTATCCTGTCCATAGCCATAAATCCTATGTTGTGTCTTGTAAATTGATATCTTCTACCAATATTGCCCAACCCCACAATTAACTTCAACTCTCCTCTTTTTCTGTCTTAGCTTCCTTTTCCTTTTCTTTAATAACCTCCGGCTCTTTCTCTTCTTCTACCGGCGCTTCTTCTGCTGCCTCTTCATGCTTTGCCACCACAGTCACTATTGTCTCAGACGCATCTTCAATAACTTTTATATTTCCCGCAAAGGTCAAATCTCTAACATGCAGAGAATCCCCAATCCCCAACGATGATACATCTAACTCTACCTTTTCTGGTATATCCAAGGGAAGTGCCTCTATCTCTACTTCCCAGAGCATCTGCTCCAAGACACCGCCTTCTTTGACCCCCTTGCATTCTCCTTTTAGCACAACGGGGATATTTACCCTTATTCTCTCCTCCAGAGACACTTTAACAAAATCAATATGAATAACTTCTTCGGTTAAGGGATTATGCTGAACATCTTTTACTAAAACATTAATGGTATTGGAATCCTCCTTATAACCTTCGATTTCCATATCTATTACTGTACTTTCAGAGAAATGAATTGACCGCAGGGACCTTAAAGAGGCGTGAGGCAACTTAATGGGAATGTTAAAATCTTTGCTATAAATAACAGCAGGAATAAACCCTTCTTTTCTTGCCTTCTTCGCGGCTTCTTTGCCAGAAGTTTCCCGTACTAAACTAGTTATTTTAATGCGCTCCATAATATCAACTCCTTATTGAACCAAACAAAACACTTATTGACTCCTCCCGATGAATTCTCTTTATCGCTTCTGCAAACAACTTTGCTGTTGAAACCACCTTAATACGCCTGTTTCTTTTTTCCTTAGCTAAAGGAATGGAATCCGAGATAACAAGATGGTCAATATAAGATTTCTCTATTTTATGAACAGCGTTTCCTGACAATACACCGTGCGTCACACAGGCATAGATTTTTCTTGCTCCAGAATTCTTTAATGCTTTTGCTGCCTCAACCAGAGAACTCCCCGTAGCGATAATATCATCTACTAATATTACGTTCTTATTTTTCACGTTGCCAAGAATATGCATTACCTCTGTAGCATCAGGACTATTTCTTCTTTTATCCACGATAGCTAAGCCTGCCCTAAACTTCTTAGCATATGCCCGCGCCATCTTTATTCCCCCTACATCCGGAGAAACAATAACCAGATTGCTAAGCCTGTTCTTTCTAAAATAGTCAAGAAACTCATTGATAGCGTAAAGGTGATCAAGAGGAATATCAAAAAACCCTTGAACTTGACCTGCGTGTAAATCTAAAGTTAAAACCCTGTTTGCCCCTGCTACTGTCAATAGATTCGCTACTAACTTTGCTGTAATGGGAACACGAGGCTGGTCTTTTCTGTCCTGACGGGCATAACCAAAGTAAGGGATAACAGCTGTTATCCTAAAGGGAGAAGCGCGTCTTAACGCATCGAGCATAACTAAAAGCTCTACAAGATTATCATTTACGGGAGGACAAGTAGACTGAACAACAAAAACATCTTTCCCTCTTATATTCTCCTCAATCTTAACCCTTATCTCCCCGTCGCTAAAACGTCCCACGAGGGCTTTACCCATCTTAACCTTTAGATGTTTACATATATCTTTTGCTAAGACCTGATTGGAATTCCCGCTAAAAATAACTAATTTATCCATCTTATGCCTACTTCTGTTTACGTTTCTTAAGAAATTTTGCCGGAACGCCTACCACAACGGTATTAGACTTAACCGGCCTTGTTACTACCGAACCTGCTCCTGTTACAGCATTATTGCCTATTTCAGAAGGAGCAACAATTACAGTTCCTGAACCAATAAATGCTTCTCTTCCTATAATAGTGTGGTGTTTCCTCTTACCATCATAGTTAGCAACTATTGTTCCTGCCCCTATGTTTGTGTTCTCTCCTACTCTGGTATCACCTACATAGCTAAAATGTTTCATCTTTACATTCTTTTTAAGAATACTTCGGTTTACTTCGGTAAAATTACCCACTTTCGCTCCCTCTTCTATCTTACTTTTAGCACGTATATGAGCAAAAGGGCCCACTACGCAATTGCTGCCAATTATAACATTTTTTTCAATAAAGGTAAAGGGGTAAACTATTGTATCGCGTCCTATCTTAGTATCAAAACTTACAAAAGTTGTGTCAGGATCTACTATAGTAACCCCCCTGTCCATAAGCTGGTTTATTAGCCTTCTGTTAATAATCTTCTGCGCCAGCGATAAGTTCTTTTGGGTGTTAATTCCCAAAACCTCGGTTGCATCCTCTACGCAAAACCCCTCTACTTTTAGGTTTTGACGATAAAAAATACCAATAATATCTGTGAGAAAGAACTCTTTTTTTCTTTTGTTCGCCTTTATCTTGCCAATATTTCTAAATAAAGCCTTTTTATTAAAACAGTAAATACCACTGTTAACTTCTTCTCCCGAAATGCTTTTTATGTCAACCTTTTCTACAATAGCCTTAATTTTGCCTTTTTCATCTCTTAATACTCTTCCCAAATCACTTCGCTCTTTAAAAAGGGCAGTTATAATAGCACAATCGGCTTTGCTTTTAAAGAAAAAATTTATGAATTTTCTTAGAGTACTCCTTGTAATTAAAGGGGTATCGGCACATAAGACTAATACACTGTCCTTCTTTACTAATTTCCGGGCAGTTTCAACAGCCTTTGCGGTGCCGTTAAGCCTGTTTTGATATACAAAACGCACTCCTTTAAACTCTCGCTTTATGGCCTCCTCAACTAAATCTTTTCTATGACCTAACACTACAACAATTTCATCTACAAAGAAAAGAGATTTCAGGTTATCAATAATATGGAATATTAAAGGCCTTCCTGCCAACTCAAGCAAAACCTTAGGTTTAGATGTTTTTGTCCTTTTGCTCTTTCCTGCCGCTAATATTAAAGCGGTTACTTTCTTTCTCATATCAGGCTCCGATATAGACACAGATTAACGCAGGACAACACTGCAGATGAACACAGATTCTTATTCATCTACCCCTGCATGAATCAGCATTAACATCTGCAACAATCTGTTTTATTCTCGCGTCTATCTGTGTATCCACTCATCTGCCCGGTGAGGACTCGAACCTCAAAACCCAGATCCAAATTCTGGTGTGTTACCAATTACACCACCGGGCAATATCTATATTCTAACTGTCAAAGTATCCTGCTCTAAACGTATTATTCTGCCTCAAGGCTAACCGGATTGAATATCTTCTCTCTTTTAAGAGACTGGGCAAGCAGGAGAAATCTCGCAGACTACACCATCCCCTTATAAAGAGCAAAATACCATCTTCAAGAAAAGATAAAAGAGTGTTATGCCCTGGCTATACTAAAAACCAAAGATTAAACAGAACTTCCCTCTCCCTGCGTCTCTTTGCTTGCTGAAGATTTCTCTTGGTAGTATGCATCCAAAACTTTACTCTGAAGATAATCTCTGAATTCCTGGTTAATAGGATGCGCTAAATCCTGGTGTGTACCCTGCTTGTCCTTAGAAATATCTTTTGGTGGTGGGGGCAGCTGCACACCACAATAGCTACAATATTTTCCTCCCACGTCTACCTTTCTGCCACAGCGAGGACAAAACTGTTTCAATTTTCTTGCCGGCATAGCAACAAACAACCCATTATTACCTTCAATAACCTTGATGTTCCTTACTACAAAAGAGTTGTCAAAAGTGACTGTTGCGTATGCCTTTAACCTTTTGCCTTCGCCCTCTAGAAGAGAAACTCTAACCTCTGTAATCTCCATAGAGAACCCCTCCTTTTAATAAGTTTGTGCTATAAACGTCCAAAAGCCCCTATCCTGCATCCTTCGTACCAGGGCATTAACCTTCTTCTTTGTTTCAAGCGATTTATCCAGCAACATAAAAAAAGTACTTCCTGAGCCTGTCATTTGACAAAAAAAACCCTCTTTCCTAAAAGATGTCTTAATATCCTTTAGTTTCCTACAGAGGGTAATTGCGCTTTTCTCCAGACCATTGAAGCTTGTCTTCTCCACCAGAAGATAATCCTGCCTTTTTAAAGCATGGATTAATATATTAACATTATTGATAAATTTTGTCAAACCAACTTTTGTATTCTTATAAACTCTCGCTGTAGAGATACCTACATTGGGGTAAACAAGAAGATATTTAAACTTTACACGAATATCAAGAGGAATTACTTTCTCTCCTCTCCCTTTTACATAAGCCCATTTACATCTACTGAGGAAAAAATTCACATCACTGCCTAACATCTCTCCTATCCGGGTTAATTTTCTAAAAGATAAATTTAACTTTAAAAGCTTGTCTATACCCAGAAGAGTAAAAGCGCCGTTAGAAGAACCTCCCCCCATACCACCGCCGATGGGAATATTCTTCTTTAAAAGAATATTAAAACCACACTTAAGCTGGTATCTCTTCATCATAAGCATAGCTGCTTTTACGCAGAGGTTATCCTCATTATTCAACTCTTCCCTATCGCAGAAAAAGAATACCTTTCTCTCCGGAATAGCCTTGATAACTATTTCGTCAAAAAGATTAATCCGGTTTACAATGCTTTCAATCCTATGAAAACCGTTTTTGTATCTGCCTGTCACATTAAGGTATAGATTTATCTTGGCAGGAGACAAAACTCTAACTTTGCGCTGCCATAAGAAAGGATTCTGCTTTTCTTGCAATGTGGGGGCTGGAAAGTTCATATGCATCAAGCAACTCCTGTGGAGAACCGGATTGACCAAAACGGTCATTAACGCCTACACTCTGTATCTTTACAGGATTTTCCCTGCTTAACACTTCGCAAACAGAAGAATACAACCCTCCTACAGATTGATGTTCCTCACACACCATAATATGCTTATGGCGCCTGGCTATATCCACAATAAACTTCTCATCTATTGGCTTTATAGTATGGATATTTGCAACTGTTGCAGATATCCCTTTTTCTTTAAGGATTTTATTGGCCTCCAAAGCCTGATAAACCATAATTCCACAGGCAATTATTGCCAAATCTTTTCCTTCCTCCAGAATGTAACCCTTTCCCAAGGCAAAAGGCCTCTTATTCTGGATAGTAGGAACTTTGGCTCTTCCTAACCTTATATAAAAAGGTCCTTCTGTGTTGTAAGCACTTATTATAGCATCCCTTGCCTCAGGAGCATCAGCAGGGACAACAATCCTAATATTAGGAATAGACCTTAATATCGCTATATCTTCCAAAGCCTGGTGAGAAGACCCGTCTTCACCAACGGTAATACCTGCATGAGTAGCAACTATCTTTACGTTAAAATTATTATAACAAACGGTATTTCTTAGCTGATCCAGCGGCCTGGCTGTAGCAAACATAGCAAAGGTAGAAACAAAAACAATCTTTCCACAGCTGGCCAGTCCTGCAGAAGCAGCCATCATATTCTGTTCTGCTACACCAAAATTAAAAAACCTCTCAGGAAACTCTTTAGCAAACATTGCGGTACGGGTTGAACCTGAAAGGTCAGCATCTAAAACGATGACCCTCTTATCTTTCTTCCCTAACTCTATTAAGGTTTTGCCGTAAATATCGCGTGCGTACAACAATTCCATTTTTATAATACGTATTTATTCAATACTTTCCTCTGCAGACTCTATCTCCTCTAACTCTTCCAATGCTATCTTCCTCTCCTTCTCTGAAGGGGCCCTGCCATGAAAATCAACCACATGCTCCATAAAAGAAACTCCTTTGCCCTTCACAGTATGAGCAATAATCACTGTTGGTTTGCCTTTCGTAGAATCTGCTTCACGGAAACACTCAAGCAGCTCCTCTATATTATGACCGTCACATTGAACTACATGCCACCCAAACGCTTCCCATTTATTTACCAGTGGCTCTAAGTTCATAACCTCCTCTATCCTGCCGTCTATCTGAAAACGATTGTAATCTACAATCCCACAGAGGTTATCAACCCTAAAATGTGCTGCTGCCATTGCAGCTTCCCAAATGTTGCCTTCCTGAAGCTCCCCATCTCCCATAAGACAATACACACGGTAGTCCTCTTTATCAATTTTGCCTGCTAATGCCATACCCAAAGCAACACTTAAACCCTGCCCTAATGAACCGCTACCCACATCTATTCCAGGAACACGCCTGTCTGCATGACCTTGAAGAAGAGCACCAAACTTTCTAAGATGCCAAAGCTCCTCCTTGTCAAAATATCCGCATAATGACAAAGCAGCATAAAGCACAGGGCAAGCATGACCCTTAGAAAGATGAAATCTGTCTCTTTTAGGCCAGGTGGGATCTTTGGGGTTATGCCGCAAGACTTCAAAGAAAAGGCAAGCTATTATTTCTGTGCTTGAAAGGGAACCGCCGGGATGCCCGCTTCCGGCAGTAGCAAGCATTTCAATTATCAACTTTCTTATCTGGTTTGCTTTCCTCTTTAGGCTCTTTATTTTTTTCTTCATACTTGCTGAGCTTTTCTTTCAGTGATTTACTCTCAGGATTAAGCTCCAAACCTTTTTTATAATAATCAACGGCATTTTTAGTATCATTGAGCTGGATATACAAATCACCTAAATGTTCATAAATCACCGGGTCTTTGTGATTACTAATGGCTCTCTTCAAATACTCCTCTGCTTTGGTATACTCTTTGCGCTTAAAATACACCCAGCCTAAGCTGTCAAGATAAGCACCATTATCAGGGTCTTTCTCGAGGGCTTTTTTAATCATCTCTTCTGCCTTATCCAGTTCTATACCCTCCTCTGCATATACATAACCCAAAGCATTGAGCGTATCAACGTGGTCAGGATTATCTTTTAAAATACCATTCCATATTTGAATAGCCCTATTTCTCTCTCCCTTCTCATCGTATAAATAACCAAGAAGGTAGCGGGCATCAAAATAATCAGGATGCAGCTTTACAATTGCCTCGTATAATGTTATAGCCTTATCAAGCTCTTTCTTATAAAAGTAAAACTGCGCTAAATATTCGGATATCTTAGTATCCTCTGGGCGGAGCGCATGAGCCTTTTCTAAAAAATCTCCGTATTCTTCTTCCAGCTCTTTATTCTTGCCCAAATATGAATATAGAAAAATAAGTCCTAATGAAGCCTCTAAATTATTGGGGTCTAATTTTTTAACTTCTTTCAGCTCCTTCTCTGCCTCATCAAGTTTTCCTAATCTTACCAATACAAAAGCTATTTTTATCCTTATATAGCTTGAGGCGGGGTCAATACTTTTTGCTTTCTTAAAGGCACTCAATGCTTCCTTGTATTTTCCCTCATTGAAATAGGAAAGTCCTTTAAGGTAACTTCCATAAAGCGTGGATAATTTATCCTTGCTAAGAGAAAAAGCCGCCGGCAGAAAAAGAATAATTAGAATAAAAGACAAAAATGCTTTATTCTTAGGAATCTTAAAATTCCTCCTGGAGGTCTTCGTTCTTTCCATTGGATTACTTGTTTTTATGCCTCTGCTGTTTTCTTCTCTTTTTAAACCAGTGTCTCTTTACCTTTTTTAATTTCTTTTTTCTGCCACAAGGCATGCTTATCCTCCCAGAATAAATATTGTGTCTCTAATATATAAGCTTATTCAAAGGATACTCAATAATACCTTCTGCCCCTTTTTCTTTTAGTTTAGGAATAAGGTCTCTTGCCATCTTCTCCTCAATAATAACCTCCAGAGCATACCAGTCTTTAAGGGTTAACGAAGAGATGGTAGGATTCTTAAGGGAAGGTAAAACTGCCAGTACTTTTTCTAAATCTTTTCCCCTTACGTTAAGCTTAAGGCCAACCTTGCCTTCCGCTTCCAATGCTCCTTTAAGGAGCAAAATAATATAATCTATTTTCTTTCTTTTCCACTTATCTTTGTAAGAATTCTTATTAACAATAAACTTGGTAGTAGAAGTACAGACAACAGCAATCTCCTTTAAACCATTGGCTTTAAGGGACTGGCCTGTCTCGGTAAGCTCCACTATAGCATCTACAAGGCCGCTTTTTACCTTCACCTCTGTAGCACCCCAACTGAATTCTACTTCTACACTAATCCCTTTTTTCTTAAAGAACCTCTTGGTGAAATTTACAAGCTCAGTGGCTATTCTCTTACCTTCTAAGTCTTTAAGTTCCTTTATGCGGGAATCTTCCCTTACTGCGACCACCCAGCGCACAGGTTGTTTTGTGCGCTTAGCATAAACTAGTTCAGCAAGTCTTAAAACATTGGAATTATTCTCTAATATCCAATCCTCGCCTGTTATTCCACAATCTAAAATACCCTCCTCTACGTAGCGGGAAATTTCCTGAGCCCTCACTAATACAGGTTTAATCTGCGCATCGTCAATGGAAGGAAAGTAAGAACGTGCCTCAACATAGATTTCAAAGCCTGCGTTCTTAAATAAACTTATTGTCTTTTCCTGCAAACTACCCTTGGGTATGCCTAGTTTTAATACTTTCATAGTTCTTGTAAGAAGTTCTCAATTATACAATTGGAAATTAAGTTTGTAAAGTAAAATATGCAAATATATAAAATTTAATTTACCATTTTCTCTACGAGATTAAACACTTCGCTGACAGTAATTTCTCTTAAACACTTTTTATCATATATGCAGCCTGTGAACTTAAACATCTTATAGCACGGCCTACAGGGAACATCCTTTTTAACAATACAGCCTCCTCCCCCCGGATATAATCCATATACTTTTTCATCCACAGGCCCAAAGAAAGCTACAACCTTCTTATTTAAAGCCTGAGCAATATGCAAAGGCCCGCCGTCATTAGTAACTATAATATCACAAAGAGAAACCATACTGCAGAACTCTGTAAGTGTTATCTTCCCCGCTAAATTAACAGGCTTATATTTGGAAAGATTAAATACTTCGTAAGCAACAGAAGACTCTTTGGGCGAACCAAAAATAACTACCTCTGCTTTCAACTTTTCAATAAGTAAATCCGCAAGCGAAGCAAAATATTCTTTAGGCCAGCGCTTATAATAAGCTGTCTTATCCCAGCTGTCTCCCGACCCTGGTATTATACCAATAAGGAGGTTCTTCCTGCCTAAATTATACTTTCTCAATAATTCTCTCGCTTTTTCTATGTCACTGTCTTTAAGAAAGATATCAAATTTATAATCTCTGGCGGGAATATTAAGAAACTTCGCCAGCTGAAGATAGTAGCGCGCAACATGTTTATCTTTATAGTAAGGTATATCAATCTTGTGGGTTAAGAAACGTCCTCTATTCTTAAAGTTAAAACCAATCCGTTTCTTTATTTTAAGCGTTTTAAAAAAGAAGCTGTACTGGGAATTCAGCGATAAATCAAATACAACATCGTATTTCTCCTTCTTAATAGTGCACCAGAAGAAAGACACTTTAGTCAAAAAAGATAATTTTGATTTCTTTAGTATTTCTCTCCACTCATCTTTCTCAAAAACAAAAATTCTATCCAGAAAAATGTTGTCTTTAAGGATGGGGTAAGTTCTCCTGTTAGAAAGGTAATCGATGCGAGTCTCTGGTAGATTTTCTTTTATATTTCTTATAAGAGGAGTTGTGAAAAGAACATCTCCTATACCAAAGGGATTGAAAATAAGTATTTTCATAAGAATCAGTAGGTATCGAAACGCTCGATGTCGTCTTCTCCTAAATAACTTCCTATCTGAACTTCAATGATTTTAAGCATTCTGCCAGAAGGGTTGTAAATTCGGTGCTTTATGCCCTTAGGAACAAAAATACTTTCATTTTCTTTAACAGTTATCTCCTTATTCCCCAGCCTTATCTTTGCTCTTCCTTCTACAACATTCCAATGTTCACTTCTAAACCGGTGTCTTTGCAAAGAAACAAATTTTTTAGGGTATACTCCAATCTCTTTCACCTTGTAATTCTCTTTTTCCTTAAGCACAGTGTAATAACCCCATGGTCTATATACTGTTAAACTCTCCTTAGTATGAGGAATTTTTCTCTTGCTTAAATACTGGGTCAGCTCCTTTACTCTATCGGAATGCCCCTTCTTCATTATAAGGATGGAATCCGAGCTTTCTATCGCTAGAATATCCTTTACCCCCAGAAAACTAATTAGCTTATCCTTAGAAAAAGAAAAACACCCATTACTGTCAAAAAACTCTGCATCTCCAATGCTGAAATTGGTATTCCCTGAGGAAAAATAACTCATAACACTCTCCCAGCTTCCCAAATCAGACCATTTAACATCAAACTCTACTAAAGCAGCCTGTTTTGTCTTTTGCATTATGGCATAATCTATGGAACGGGAAGGACATTTAACAAAATCAGAGAGCAAATCAGGGTAACTTTTAAGTGTATACTTAAAGATATCAAACGAATGTTCTTTAAGTTCGCTGAGAAACACTTTGCCTCTAAAGGCAAATATTCCAGCATTCCAGTAAGCTTTTTTCTCTAATAATTTCTTTATTTTACCCTTTGAAGGTTTTTCTACAAACTTAGAGATTCTATACCCCTTTAAGATTCTTTCTCCTTTCAAAACATATCCATAACCCGGACTAGCAGAAGTTGGCTTTACTCCAAAGACAACCATATAACCCTTATTGGCTAACTGCTCTGCCTTTTTTAGCGCCTTAATAAACTTACTAACAGGCTTAATAATGTGGTCGGAAGGGAAAACAAAGAAAACTTCTTCGTTAAACTTTACCTGCGACTTTATCACTAACATAACGGCAGGAGCCGTACTTTTGGGATAAGGCTCAATAATAATGTTCTTTTTAAGCTGGGATTTTATCTGATTATTGACCCCCGAAAGGTTGTCAATCTGATTAAGAGCATGAAACTTATAACTTAAAGATGTAACCGTAATGATATCTTTTGCCCTAAAACATTTTAGAAGACGCTTTACAGTAAGCTGGAAAAGAGACTCTGCGTCTATAAACTCAACAAACTGTTTAGGATAATTTTCTCTTGAAAGCGGCCAGAGCCGTGTTCCTTTTCCGCCTGCTAATAGTATTGCTTTCATAGTTTAGTCAATAGTCAACAGTCGATAGTCAATAACTCTTAGTTCTTAGCCTTCTTATCCAGTATCTACATAAAAGTCACAAGGCCACAAGGTTACCAGGTCACACGTAAAGACGTGGGACGTATGGCCTTTAAGGCCGTCATATGTGTCGCTTCGCTCCACGTCATAAGGCCTTCGGCCGTCATACAGTTGTCATACAGTTGTCACAAGTTCGCTGCGCTCACGTTATACATGGTCATACAGTAGTCATACATAGTCATACGTTGTCATATACATCTAACTCATCAAAATCTTTTACCATCAGCAAATTTCCTCTTTCTTACAACTGTATGACGTTGTGCCGTCAGGCGGAACTTATGACTATCGTATGACGCGAACATAGTGAGCATGTGACTATCTTCTATACGTTAACCGCTATTCGCTATTGGTGTTCTCCTTAAGTTCCTTCAATCTTTTAGAAAAGTATCCTCCTGTGTAACCATCTAAAGAGGCAGTTAACTCTCTTAGCCTAATCTCGTCCTTAAACTTTTCATTATCATTTTTATAATCGCCACTCAAAAGCCTCTGCTTAACCCTGAGGCGCTCGAAATAAGTTGTATTTACATCATCAAGGATATTTACGCGAAGCTGGGTTACTAAACGGCTGCGGGTATCAACATCATCTTCATAAGAATTCCATATTAAGTTGCCAATATCCCACGAAAAACTCACCCCCCAATCCCGCGGGCCTACTGCAAAACTTCCGCTTGAACTTCCGTAAACCGTTTTATCATAATCCAAACTTACACTGGGAAAGAACGCCCTGTATTTTAAGGCGCCCCTCCACTTCTGTATTTTAGAAGGGTCTACCTCATTATAGATAAGGGCAACTTCCTGCACTTCTCTGATAGAAGGCTCATTTTTACAAAGCTTATCAATATCGCCCCACGACTTTGTCTGAGTAAACCTATTATAAGAAAAAAGCCCTTTTGAAGTGGCGGCAAAAAGAATTCCTTTACGGTTAAAGTCGACTCCAAAGATATCTTTTGTATCCAGTCCTTCGAATAAGGGAAGAATGTTATTATCATCAATATCAACCGCGAATATGCCTTTATCGGTAGCCAGATAAATATTCTTACGTTCCGCATAACTTTGGTTTATATCTCTAATATTAGCATTGTATATTAATGGAATTATAACTCTCTGCCAGCTTTTACCCCTGTCAAAGGAAACAAACAATCCTTTGGATGTTCCCAAATATACTTTTTCAGGGTTAAATATATCGGTAACAATCTTACGACATACAATACCCTCCTCACCATCTTCACTTGATTCCTCTACATCAACTTTTTTTAGAACAAATCTCCTTACAAACCCCCCTTTTTCATCTGATGTATATACACCGTTATTAGACGCAACAAACATAACCTTGGGCAAGCCACAAATTGAATAAACAGGAACCCCTTTAGGAAATCCTTTTAATCTTGACCACTTCAAGAAATCTTCTGAAGCATAATAAATACCATCTGTTGTTCCTACATAAACTACCCCTTTATACTTATAAACACATATGCTCTCTACTTCTGAAGGAAGACTAAATATCTTTTCTTTTTTGGCACCAGAAAAACGATAAAGAGAACTTTCTGTAACAATATAAACCGTATCATAAAGATATTTATCTACATAAATATCTTTTATTTCTTCTGCTTTGGAAACAAAAACATTTCTCCATCCTACACCTCCATCTTCGCTCTTAAAAAAAGCATTCGAAGAGATAGCATAAACCTTACTGTCGTCTAAACCTGTGCGCACTTTATATATTGCTGTTTTCTCAATCCCATTAACCTTCACAAAAACCGCATACACCGGCCTTAAAACAAGAAAAGAAAACACTATCACCAACATAAACCTCATACTTCCTCCTAACTTGACATATAGTTTTCAAAAGGATATGTCAACTTATGCCCCCAGCGCAACATAAATACTCTGACGAGACAAACCTAACATAGAGGCGATATCCTTGATTGTATATCCCCGTGATTTCAACTGTTCTATCAAATACTTTCTGGCCTTTATATCCTCAGGGTTTCTTAATCTCTTCTTGTCCTTTACCCGATTAAAACATTCCTGGAGTTCGTAACTGTATTCATCTTTGTCTTGAGTTGAGAAAAAACCTTTCATCTT
Source organism: uncultured Planctomycetia bacterium (assembly GCA_964463445.1). Classification (GTDB taxonomy): domain Bacteria; phylum Omnitrophota; class Gorgyraeia; order Duberdicusellales; family 4484-171; genus CAZWON01. Next base: position 8,486 of record CAYXBX010000002.1, on the reverse strand, counting down.
GCTAAGAAAAACAAAAGAAAATTTGTCAAGAAAACGGCTATCTTCGATAACACTCTTGAAATCTAACGGTTTGCTTTGTTCTACGATATCCATATACGTTAAAGAAGCTTTCTTAATATTATCACTTAAAACATTTAATACATGTTTATAATCCAAGAAGGTATTTTTAGGCAAGTTGTAATATGCGCCAAGAGAAGACCACTTATAATCCATAGGGTTATTAACTAAACCCGCCTTATAGGAATTGAGATGTATATATACCGATGCTGCTATCAAATATCTATCATCCAGACACAAGAAAGCTTTATAGTTTCCGTAGAATACATGTCCTTTTCGTTTATACTTTGCATTAAAATAAAGGGCATATTTTGTAAAAAGAGATTTCATCCCCTCAGAAAGATTAGCTTCTTTAATCTTCAGAAGAAGATGAAGATGATTGGTCATAAGACAGAAACAATAAATAAGCAATGAGAATTTTTTCTTAGTTTCTTTTAAAAGATGAAGAAAATACAGATAATCATTGTCCTCAACAAAAAGAATGTCTTTACCAGGAGCTCTTTGTATTATGTGGTATACAGCGCCTTCATAAATAATCTTTTTATAAGGATTGCGCACCTGAAAGGCTTTGCTTTCATCAACATCCATATAGATGAATTATCTCATTGAAAGAAAATAAGCACAAGCATTTTTTGGTTTTTTGGTAGTTTACATATAGTTTAGTTGACATATAGTTTTGAAAAGGATATGTCAAGTTAGGGGTGGGTGTTTTTGGAATTCACGGTATTTAGCGTAGCTTACTATTTGGTAAAGGGAAGAAAAGTAGGCGACCATAAATCCGACAAATCCGTCACGATATCCTTTTTTTACAAAAAAAGTTCTTATAAACCTATCCATCATCCTCCATAAGGCGTGGATAAAATTCATCTTATAACGTGCTTTTTTAGGACTAACTTTAGATAATTTGTACCATTTAACCGCCTCCAGGGTGGTTTGTTTATTAAGTTTTCTTAAATAATCTTCCCAGTTACGGTAAGTATAGTGAAGAAGGTCGCTCTTAAGATGCCCACAAGTTCCCTCCAGGAATGCACGAGGATGAACCTCCACCTCCTCCCATCTAAACTTATCTTTTCTAAATAATTTTATTTGAGGTGCAGGATATAATCCTCCCCAACGTATCCAGTAATCTCCTATATAATTTCTTCTTGGCACCGTAAAAGCAGCAAACGACGGATTACTTTTAAAAACATTTTCTATCTCCTCCTTAAGCTCATCTGTAACCCTCTCGTCAGCATCTAAACTAAATACCCATTCATTTTTAGCTTGAGCATACGCCCAATTTCTATGCTTACCCTCAACATTCATCTTCTTAACTAGCACTCTTGCGCCCAAATTAGCAGCAATCTTTTCTGTCTTATCCGTTGACTCATCGTCAACAACTATCACCTCATCCGCCCAGCCTGATACTGACTTTATACAATCAGCAATTCTTTTCTCCTCATTTTTAGTTAAAATTACGATAGATAAAGGGATTTTACTCATGATTGTATTTTTCAAATAATTTAAAACAAACGATTTTATTCTTTCTGCATAAAAAGTAAAACAATAATATCCGTTTCAAGCTGGTAAAATTCAAATAAACCATCCTCTTATCTATACCGATTAAGGTATCTTTTAATATCGCTATGAGAACCCACCAATACAAGATATACCACATCCTCGTCCATCTGGATGATTATTCTCAATCTAATATCCATTCGAATTTCATAAATACTATTTGTCAGTTTCTTTAATCCTGACCCCTTAGGCAAAACACCTTTTGTAATAAAACTGTTAAGTTGATGAAGTGACTTCTTTATTTTTGTTCTATCTTTAGAAGATACTCTCTTAAGATTTCTTTCAAACGAAGGAAGAATTTTAACTATCCGCATATTATTTTATGCTTTTTATGTAATGCGAGAAATCTTCTCCAGCTCTTACGGTTTTCGCCTTTTTTTTGCCCCTTTTAACAAGACGGCTAATCTTTTCTAACTCTTTCGCCGTATACTTAGGCCTTACCTCTACAGGAATAAGAATGATATAATTTTTTTTGATATCAACCTCAAACAGCTCATCTTTCTTAAGATGCAGTCTCTCTACAATAGATTTAGGCAATGTTATCTGGTTTTTTTCTTTTAAACGTGTTATTGTCATTGTCATCACCTCCATTTAAAATATATCATATAGTAAGAAAATATGTCAAGTAATAATTTCTAACTTTCTAACTCATACCGATGTAGTTTTTAGTTAAGGTTACGACAGATAAAGGTATTTTGTCTGAAAGCATTCTGTTAATAATTATTTATACAACTCTTTCTGACCATAATTCCTTGAGAAATTCCCCATAGGGGATAACTTCTATATTTTTATAAATTCTTCTTTCTTTTTCACGACAGACAACAATACTTCTTTGCGGAGAGTGTTCCTCTTTAAAAGCCAGTATTCCTTTAAAACTATTTTTGTCAAGCCTCTCAGCCCCTTTTACCTCTACTGCTATTCTTCCTCTGTCAAGAAGAAAATCCACCTCAAGCCCCGATTTTGTCCTCCAAAAATTTATATCGAAGTCTTTCATTTTATATGAACGGTATGCATATATTTCCATAAGGATAAAATGTTCAAACGCCCGTCCAAATTCCTCTCCCCTTTCTTCTTCTAAATGTCGTTTTCTCAAAAACCCTGCAACCCCCGCATCAAAAAGATAATATTTTGATGCCTTGGTAATTATCTGCCGTGAACGTTTCTTCCTAAAAGGCTCAACTCTTACTGCAAGTAAAGTGTCTATCAATATCTGAAAATATTCTTTGACAGTCTTAGCATCAACTCCACAATCACGAGCGATATTAGAATAGTTAGTAATCTCACCATGTGAATAGGCAAACGCCTCCAAGAATCTTGAGAATGCCGGAATATTTCTTGCTAACCCTTCTGCAAGAATTTCTTCCTTAAGATAATCCTCTACATACGCCTTAAGAGACATCTTGTAATTTTCTCCCAGGTAATGAGAAGGAACCATTCCACGATTTAAGGCTTTTAATAAATTGAATTTATCTTTCAACTCAATACTAACAAAGGGTACCATCCTGTAATGCCATGCCCGACCCCCCAGTAAATTAGTAGAACGCCGTTTTAACTTCCTTGCACTTGAACCACAAAGAATAAACTGAAGTTGCTTGTTTTCTATTAACCAGTGGACTTCATTTAACACTTCGGGAACTTTTTGAACCTCATCAAGTATTATCGGCTGCTTTAATAAGTGCGCCGGCTTTGCCAGCAGCCACTCTCGCAACAAATAAGGCCTCTTTGCAATATCAAAAAATAAATCTGTTTTTAAGAAATCATATACAATGCTTGAGGGAAATCTCATTTTTAGATAAGTAGTTTTTCCCGTCTTTCTTGCCCCCCACAAAAAGGCAGATTGTCTATCAGGAAGATTTATATCAAGAATCCGACTAACTAACCTCATCGCAATATGCTCCTATATAGTTCAACCAAAATGGATTATACTCCATAAAAGTCAAGATGTCAATTATTTTCTCCTCATTTTTAGTTAAAATTACGATAGATAAAGGGATTTTATTTGTTGCCATTTTATTACCTCCTGTTCAAAATGTAAGTGTTCTGCTGGGAAAATAAATGCCCAGAAACGCCCATAACTACGAGGGTACTTGTTAGCAAACCAACCTAAACCATAACACCGCATTATCCAGACACTCAAAAACCTGTTTTGAAACAATTGTACCAAAGGCATTATCTCTGAAAGAAAAAGGAGAAGAATTCAAACTGTCATAATATCCGCGTTGGATTCGGGACTTAAATCTATTCCGATACTACCTTGGAATTTATTATTTCCACACCCTAAATCAAGTATTCTCTGAGTTAAATTATTATAATTCATATGTAATAGCACTTACGGAAATTTATGTTCTTTCGGATAAATCCAGAAATAAATGCCAAATATTCTTATAATCAACCAGCTTTCAAACTTTGAACGGTAATACCACCAGGGCGCAAAGATATTGAATTTTGACTCCAGCCCTTTGGAAATATGATATATTTTAATTTTCATCTAAGCTGTGCCCCATTATTTTAAACATCTGAATGAGGCGGTGACAATATGTATGATTTTCCCGTACCAACCTGAATCCTTCTTCAGATATTCTTCTACGTTCGTTGGTAGATTCAAGATAGTAATCAATTTTTGCTCTCATTTCTTCAAGTATATCATCAAACACAACCAAATGTTTATCCTCTTCGAAAATATCTTCAAACCCATTACCTACAATCCTATAAGTAATAACTAATGCTCCTGAAGACATAGCTTCAAAAATTCTTGCATTTATATCGTTATTTATGGGATAATTTATCACGATTCTGGCTTTGGAGTAATATTCTCTCAACCTCGTATAGGGCGCCTTTCCAATAAAAACGTTTTTATAATTAAGCTTTAATATCTCTAATACCACCTTCCTTAAGCTATATTTACCGCTTGTTCCAATAAAACATATATCCCACACTTTATTTTCTTCGGGAGGAAACTCAAAATCAGCAGGAATCTCATCCGCTGCCCACGGTATCCAGTAGGTAACTTTTCCTGTCTCTCTATGTAATCTTTCTGCCCCTTCTTTCTGAGCACAAAAAATAAAGTCGTAATTTTTAACTTTACTCTTTATCTTTTTATAGGGCTTAGGTAAATGGGTATCAGAAATCCACCAGCAAGAAGGATTCAAACTCTTAGGAATATCCGAAGTATAATCTCCATCATCAATCCGAAAATATAAATCAAAACCACCTTTAATCTTCTGAATTTCTCCTAAATCAAACTGTGTAATTTCTAATCCTCTATATCTCTTTAAAACACCAAAGCATCTCTCCCCTAAAGCAACTCTTTGATTGCGATTATAGATTAAGGCAATCTTCATTTTCTTTTACTTCTTGACCGCCTAATTTTTTTTCTTATTTTCTTTCTGATATTTACAACAAAACCCCAGAATGGACCGTAAAGAAAATAATAGCTCTTCCTCTTTTCCTCCCCTAAATAATTCCACGGTTGCCAATCCTCTGCAAACTTCTTTATCTCATCAACGCTATATTCCCTCTCAATCAATTTCACACATCCTTTTAGAAAACGTTTTGTTTTTAGTTTCTCTAATTTCTTATAATTAGTTATAGAAACATAGTCTTTTCCCTCTTTATTGGAAACAGGGGGATACGGTAGGGCACTTCCACAATTATAACAATATCTCTCTATCTGGTCCCTAAACTCCTCAGGAGTTCTGTTATACCAACCTTTTTCTAAAGGGTACCCGCCGGGGCCATCAAACAACATATCCATTGCAGCAGCAACTTCACAGAAAAATCCTCCTTTAGGATTTATGGAAGGTGACCACATCTTCTGTATCCAGCATTCTGAGATTAGCTTATCCATATATTCTCTATCTTTTAGTACATCTTTTATTGCAAGAAGAATGGGCTGATGTTTTTGTAGAGGGGTCTGGTGGTCATTATAATAAATATTTTCCTGAAATGTTTTTCTGACAATATTTCTGTATTTTTTCCAATTATACCCTGATGTCCATAGAAATCTCTTTTCTAAAGGAACCTTCTTGCGCAATAATTCGCATATCTCATAAAAATAAGGATGCAATAAAGGCTCTCCTCCCATTATCCCAATCCCTCCCTTAAATCCTTCCAGAGAATCTATGGCTTTCTCAACCATTTCTAAATCCATAAAATAAGTTTTTTTATGATGCCCAACAAAACGAGTACAATTTGTACACTCAAACACACAAGAATTAGTAATCTCTATTTGAATCAACCAAGCATCTTTTATCCCAATCATTTTACTACTCCTCTTTTATCTACGTAATAATATTATATTTTGTAACTTTATATCTACCCTAAGATAAAACAAAAGAAGTAATATATTTAACAAAAACCTTTACTTTCTAATTTCTTAAAAGCTTCTTTAGTAAATCAATAGCTTCTTGTGCCTCTGACCAGTTAATCAGTTCTTCCATCCCTTCTTTAAATGAAACCTTAGGTTTAAATCCTAACTTTTTAGAGATTTTCCTAATATCTGCGTAGAGGCGCACACCAATAAAACCGCACCCTCCCGTAACCAGAATGTTCATCTCAGCTTCCCTCTCCTCATTCAAAGCATCTCTTCAAAACCAAATTGTCCCCCCTGCAGAGGGTAAAAATCTTTTGCCTTCGTTTCTGAGCCGCAAAAAGTATTCAAAGTCTTTCTGAGGCAAAAGCTTACGACGATAAGTTAAACTTATCCCTAAGGGCATTTTATTTCTATCCTGGAGAGAGAAAATAATTCTGTCTTTTTTACTCAAATCTACCCTGACACTGAATTTTAATACTCTTCTTTTTTCTCCATAATCCACCTCAAAACTCAAACCCAGCTTTCTGGTAAAATGCCATTTCCCCTCCAAAACAACTATTCTCTGTTTTCTTTCTCTTCTTATCCCTATGCCTATTCTATATTTTATCTTGCCCCGGGCAGGATAAATATTTGGAGTCTGAAGAAAGGCTTTGAAGTCAAACCTGGATTTACCGCATTTCTCCAGAATGTAGGTTATCACCCTGGAAGAGGTAATCTCCCAGTAACCCTTAAAAATTAAAGTTTGTTTCTTTTTGGTTTTTAGCCTCTCGTATTTATAAACAATCTGTTTGTTTTTATTCAGATACCAGGCACCTTTAAAGGTTAAAATATCAGATTTGCCTCTTTTGCTTACCTCAAATACAATCCGGTTAAATTTATCGGCCCGCCATCTCCCTCTCAATTTTAAAATAGAAATCCGGGTTATTGAAGGAAAAACCTTACTGCTTATTTTAAAAATTAAACAGTCATCCCTGGAATCCAGAATCTCCCCCTTTAAAACCAGCTTTCCCCTTCTCTTTTCTAAATCCAGAACCAGATTATGCTCTTTGTCCAGCCTCCATTGCCCTTCAAACTCGATTCTATCAGGAAGGCCGATTTTGCGATGCCATGCAGATGATTTATTTATATAGTAAACCAGGTTATTCCTTTCGTTGACCTTAAAATCTCCCATTAAATTTATGGGCTTAGCCTGAGAGGAAAGTTTTAAGGCAAGTAAATTATCCTGGCCAACCAAAAAATTGAACTTTTCTTTTAGCATTCCAACAAAAATATAGGTTTAAAAATAAAAGCCTCTAATTCCCTACGGAGCACAGTCAGGCATTTTTGCAGTAGCAGCTAAATGGTGTTTTTCCTCTAAAAAAATTTCTCCTTTATCCTCAAATACTGCTTCACCAATAGAAACAGGCACTAATCTTCTTACAACAATTAACCCCTTTTAAGAATGCACTAACAACCTGTAAGGGTTATAAAATCCACTATATTATCTATTTTTGACAAGAAATCATTAATATTTTTTCCTTCAAGGACTAAAGCCCTGGTAGCAAATGGCCCCCATCTTGTAGGGTTTGAGGCTCTAAATAAACCTACAACCGGTTTTTTTAACATACTTGCTAAATGCATAGGCCCTGAGTCTAATCCAATAAAGACCGAACAACAATGGCTAAGAAACGCTGCTAAATTTCTTAAAGTAAGTTTACCGACAAGATTTAATACATCAAAATCCTTTTGAATCTCTATACTCTCTTCTTTGTCATCCTTTGCGCCTACAATGACTGGTTTTAACCTTGTTTTTCCCTTAATTCTTTTTATAAGCCTCTGCCAGAATTCCCTCTCTATTTCCTTAAGGCTATGAGAAGAAAAAGGATGAATAACAATGTATTTATCATTTAAAGATAACTCCCTGCCCAAAAACCCTAAAGACTCTAACGGCTCAACAGGAAGCTCTAAATGAGGAACAAATGTATCTTTGCATATCAAACTTACCAAATCTATATTATATTCTGCCTCGTGCTTTTTGCACAGATATTTTGCGTCTTCGATTCTTTTATTCAGGCAAAACCCCCATTTTCTGTTATAACCCACCCTTAAAGGAACTTGGGCCAGGAATGAAGCTAAATGAAACTCTTTTTTAGGATTTAAAATAACAACGCAATCTATCCTTTCTTTCCTTAACAATCTCCCCAGGCGCCAACTACCCTTATACCCTCTAAAAACATCTTCTTTATATTCTAAAAAATAATCAATAAAATCTACATCTTTTGTAAGTTCAATATTTTCCTTTCCTGCTAACATATAAATGATGCTATTGGGATAATTAAGCCTGGTAAGCTTTACAGCATAAAGGCTTAAAAGAAACTCACCGAACCTGTCAGAACGGATAAATAGAATCTTTTTCATTTATTAATATTTCTTCCCCATTAAACTCTCATAAACAGATAACGTTTCTTCTGCCGTCTCTTTCCAGCTAAAATCGGCAACTCTTTTTCTGGCTCTGCCTACCAAGTCACTACGACATATCTCATCTCTTACAATTCTTGACATACTCTCTACTACCCCTCTA
>CAYXBX010000001.1:0-42900 GCA_964463445.1 uncultured Planctomycetia bacterium | reverse complement strand
AAAAGAGTAGCCAGATGCAGCCATACAAAGAAAGCAATCTTATCAGTACCTCCTCCAAGAATCGAGCTTACTAAAAATAAATGGCCAGAACTGCTTATAGGCAGAAACTCTGTCACCCCTTGAATAATCCCTAAAGCTATAGCCCAATACATAAATTTAAATTATACTCTAAGAATAAGAAGCAGAGAAAAGAATACAATCATTCCCCCCAGAATCAATACTACAATATTGAACAAATCTACTCTCTTATCCTCTGTCTCCTTCTTATTTCTCTTGAGAGCCTCCTCCGGCCGATATATGTCTTTTTTCTCAAGAAAATCCCCTAAATACTCTCTACATCCTTCGCATATGCACAAATGCTCCTCTATAAGCTGAGTATTCTCCTCTGAGGAACTATGGTTTACATACTGTGGTATAATCTCTCTTATCTTACCGCAGTCCATAAAAAAAGAATAAAAGGGGTAAAACAAAAAGAATCTTTTCTCTTTTTATCTTACCCCCTTAAAATAATAACTACCTTATCTTTTAAATCTGCTATCTCTATCAAACTTTGGGCGACGTCTTAATGCTTTACTTACCCGCAGCTTACGCCCCTTAAACTCCTTGCCATCCAGAGAATCTATTGCTTTCTGAACATCTTCATCACTATTAACTTCCACAAAACCAAATCCTTTGGAACGCCCCGTAAACTTATCTTTAACAATTCTTGTCTCTTTAACAGAAACTCCCTTTTCCTCAAGGGCAGATTGAAGTTCCTCTTCGGTCATGCTATATTCTAAATTGCCTACATATATTTTTTTTTCTTCGTTCATATTATCTCCTTAAAATTTCTAAGTTACCCACATAACCAAATCCTATCTTCTTTTCTTTTTCTTTACATTCTTCCTCCTCTTTTGTGACGGTTTGGTATAATATTGTCTCTCCCGGTATTCTCTTAAAATACCTTCTCTTTTGCACTGAAGCTTGAACTTATGCAAAGCCCGCTCAAAATCCTCGCGTTTTTCTATTCTGACTTCCGCCATGAGTCCTCCTTTTAATTGTTTATATTGTACCACATTTATCCTCCATGACAAGGTTTTTTAAGAAAACGCAGCGCATAAAATGATATTGATTTTTGCACAATTAGATGGTATACTAAAAATTACTTCTAGCCATACTGTAATGGTCAAAAGTATCGCAATTTGTACAAAATACAAATACAAGATGGATAAATGATTGATTTCTCTAATCTTAATCCCATCTCCTTAGATGATTCGCGGCGTTTAGAGAAAACCTTCTTTTCCCCCAGAGAAAAAAAGCCAAAAAGAAAGAAAAAAATTATTGTTATAGGTGGAATTGTTTTTCTATGTATAGCTGTACTTACAACTTTCTTCGTATTAAATTTTAATGTATTAATCCTGCCTCAATACAAAAACCCTCTTAAAGACAGTGAGATTAGCTTACTAAAAAATGAGTTAGTATCATCTATTACTCTAATCAACCCCCAGTTAGGTTCTAAAATAACAAAAAACACCATTTTGATTGACGTGCCGTTTAACGCCGACAGTGGCTTTGCTATTAATCTAAAGGATAAAATTGACATCTCCAACTCTACAATAACCCTTGTAGTTAAGAATGTAAGAAAAAAATTCAACATCCGTCTTATCTTAAGAGATAATAATTTTTTCTCTAACGCGAAGAGTCCTTTAGAAAAAGTAGTAACTAGCCCCGAAGAAGATTCTGCTTATATAGAAATACCTATAACAATAAAAAATATTGTAGATGGCACCCTTAATACTAAACGGATAACTCAGTTAAGATTTATATTCTATCAGGATGAAATCAATTCATTGCCTGTGCTAATAAAAGAGATAATATTGAGAAAAAGGAGGTAAGGATGATTATAATATCTCTGATTAACCAGAAAGGAGGCTGCGGTAAGACAACTACAGCAGTAAATTTAGCCTACGCCTTAGCCAATAGGGGTAGACGCGTTCTTATGGCAGATTTAGATCCCCAGGCACACGCTACATTCTCTTTAGGAATAAAACCCAAATACACTTCCTCTGACTTTTTTGATAATATTATAAACAACCGTCCTTTTGATTATAACAGTTATCTTACAAACCGTGCCAACAATCTCTATGTGTTACCCTCCAGTATTGGCTTAAGCGCCGTCGAACAATCACTAATAGAACACAAGAATAAGTTGGATGTGCTTTCAAACGCACTAAACAAATACGAAGCAGCATTTGAATATTGCATTATAGATTGCCCCCCTAATCTGGGAGTTCTTACCCTAAGTGCTTTAGTATCAAGCAGTTATATTATTGTCCCTATTGGGGTATGTGAGCTCTCTCTCAAAGGCGTAGAGAACTTAAACAATATTATAAAAATACTGTACGAACATAAGAAAGTAGCTCCTCAAATACACTACCTCCTCACTCAGTTAGATAGACGTTTTAAATTCTCCCAATCATTCTATAAGAAAATCCAGGAATATTTTGGCAATGCTCTCTTATCTACCGTAATCAGGACCAATATTCACCTTAGAGAGGCTGCTGCCAGCGGCTTAAGTATCTTTGAGTATAAAAAGGATTCACGTGGAAGTCAAGATTACCGCCAGCTTGCGCAGGAAATAGAAAAAATATCACACCCTCCACGTCTTGTAAAGTTCGTCTTAAAAGGAAAAGATTTTAAAGAAGTCTATCTGGTAGGAGAATTTAATGACTGGGCTCCTTGTGATAATTACAAGCTTAAGAAAGTAGACAACGATACCTGGGCTATCGATTTGCCACTTAAGAAAGGAAAATACAGCTATAAGTTTATAGCGGATGGAAGATGGATAAATGACCCCTCGAATAATCTCCAGGAAGACGATGCTTTCGGCGGGAAGAATTCTGTAGTGATGATTAACTAAACATCAACCAGAAAGAAGTTCTTTAATCTGAGGAAGAACTCTTAAAGTAGCTTCGTATCCTCTCTTTATAAATTCGTCTTTAGCGCTAAAATCAGTCCAGCTCAAATCTCCTAAATCAGGATGTATAACTACATCGGAAATATCCAAAGACCCTCTTATAAATTCCTGCTGCATAGTTTCTATGCTGCCAAAGATGAAATCAAACACATTAAAAATACTCTTTTTACGATAAACATTGCGGATTTCTTCGCGGCGAGGAGTAACGTTTGCAGCCACTATCTTCTTTATATCAAACTGAAGAAGTATCTTTGTAGGAAGAGGGCTTAACACTCCTCCGTCAAGAAACATCTCATTATTAAAGACAACAGGCTCAAATATCCCCGGCATAGCACAGCTTGCGCTTACAGCCTTATAAATTAGCCCCTCATCTATGGCAACTATCTGACGTTTCTTAAAATTAAAAGCAACCACCGCCAAAGGACAGACTACGTCTTTAAATGAACGTCTGCCAAATATTTCTTTAAATACACCTTCCAGCCGCCTCGCTTTTACTATGCCTCTAAAGGGGAAGGTAAAAGATGTGAAAGAAAACAATTTTATTCTCCTGCTGAGTAAATCAACTGCCGTGCCCATATCTTTAAAAGAAAAACCTAATGCCCACATCGCTGCAATAACCGAACCAATACTTGAACCGCATACCATATCCAAAGGCACATTGCTTTCAGCAATAGCCTTAAGAACTCCTATATGAGCAAGACCATATGCTCCCCCGCTGCCCAAAGCTAATCCTAAGGTCTTTTCTGCTAAAACTCTTTCCAGATGCCCCAATCTCTTTTTGTAATCTTTGTGCCCTCTTTTGCCTAAAATAACAATCTCTTCGTCTCTATGTTTACGAGCCTGGCCAACCTCTGGATAGCCATCTCTATCCGTCAAAATCACTCTTACTGTCTTTTCTATGTACTTAAATTTATCTGTTATGCTCTTAATCTTTTTAGAAAGAAAAACATCTTTATCCAGCCGGTTACACAAAATATAAATGTGATTAACAACATTAAAAACGGTAAGCCAGTAATCGATATCTTCCTTGCGGATAATATAGAAAATAAAATGGTAGTTCTCTAACAGAAAGTTGCCAAAGGAAAACAACTCATCTTTAAAAGTTGTATCCATCTTTAGACACAAGAAATTTACTCCTTTTATCTTTCTTACTGATAAGTCTTCTCTAAATTCCCCATCAAGATTAAAAGTATCTACATTCTCACCCACTACCCCAGGAAGTACAAAACTTCCAGAAGATGACGCCTCTACAACAATAACTTCCTTTTTATTGTGCAGACTAAGAAGGCCTGCCAGCTCAATTACCACAGAGAACAACTGCATATAATCGCCGTCCAAGATGGAAACAATACCGGTGGATTTAAATATTCTCTTCGGCCTGTCTGCTCGTTTCTTTACTCTCCTGGAAAGAACCTGAGAAAAATAGAAGGCAAGAAACGGACTTTTCTCTACAAAATTCCTAAACTTATCCTCTCTTATAACAACAATAAGGCAATTCTCAATGGCCTTAGTCGTAACAGAGTGGGGATCTTTAGTAAAAAGAGAGATGATGCCAAAAGGAGTCCCCTTCTTTATAAGCTCTATCTCACGTTCTCTTCCTTCAATGGACGAAATAGCAACAACTCTTCCTTTAACAAGAAAATAGAAATATCCGGGGTTTTCTCCCTCACGATAGATTATTTCTCCCTTCTTGTATTCTCTAAGAGAAGAGATATTAAGAAGCTCTTTAACCTGGCTCTTTTTAAGACGGTTAAAGGGAGAAAAGGCAGATATTATCTCTTCAGTCAACATTCTCTATGTCTATAAAATTATTCCTGCATATATCTCTGTACTTTAAGGCAAAAGGCTTTATTTTCCTTGAAAAATTGTTAAAATCAACGTCTACTAACCCAAATCTACAGCTGTAACCTTTATCCCACTCAAAATTGTCAAGGAGAGACCACCAGAAATACCCCCTAACGTCCACTCCATCATTAATGGCTTTCGCTACGCTCTCTATGTGAGAAATCATAAACGAGGCGTACTCTTCATCGAGGGGGGTGACTGTTCCGTTTTCAGTTATAACTATAGGCAGATTATAATTTCTTAGCCTAACAAGCAAATTATACAGGCCAGAAGGAAAAACAAGCCATCCCAAATCATTCCTCTTAAGTTTGTGATGAGCGTCTGTGCATTCTCTGCCCCAGAGGGAAAAATTAGCTTTTGTAAATTCCCCGCAATAGTAATTTAAACCAATAAAATCAAGGCATCTATTCTTGTATAAATAATCCAGCACATAGAAGTTGAAGAAACGGCTTCTTATAAAAGAAAAAAGATTGTTCTGCCCAAAGTTTAAATAAAAACAGGGAATAAACACTCTCATATTCTTTGCTATGGAGAGAAAAGATTTTTTATCTGCGTATATCCTCTTTATCTCTTGATAAGATAAAATGTAGGCTCTTAAGATATTCCTTAAGGCACGCAAAGCTTCCTTCGTGGATTTTAACCCTGGAGGCCATATGCCTTCTAAGAAGCCATTATAAACATACACCACAGGCTCATTAAAAATTATCCAGTACTTTACATTATCCTTTAATAGAGAGACTGCTTTTCTTACATAACACAAAAAATAATCTATAAGTTTATGATTTAGCCACCCGCCCTCTTTAGTATACCATATAGGATTGGTAAAATGATGTAAAGTAACAACGGGCGTTATATTGTACTTTTTAAGCGTACTTATGACATCTTCATAATGCTTAAAGCCGACTTCGTTAAATCTGTCTTTATGGGGGTAAATTCTTGACCACTCCAGAGAAAAACGAAAGGCATTATGAGATAAAGAAGAGGCAATCTCTATATCTTCCTTAAAAAACTTATAATGATTGGCTGAAGCTCCTGCGTGTTCTAATCCTTGCTCTTTCTCCCACAGAAACCAGTCACTGTAGATATTTCCACCTTCGGTTTGATAACTAGAGATACTCGAACCCCATAAGAAATTATGAGGAAAGTATAACCTCATTTAAAAAGATAGGTTAGGAAGAGATAATCTCTACTGCTTTATCATTATCATTGGAAGAAAATACAAGTATTGCTTCATGCTCAGGTTTAGAAGTTGTACCATAAATATAAGTTAAGTCTATATTGGCTTCTTTTAATTTATCTGATAACAAGCTAAGCTGGCCTATTTTATCCGCAAGTTCAACCACAACCACCTCTTTCTCCTCAAAAGCATACCCGTTATTTGCTAATAACTCTTTTGTCTTGGCATTATCTGAAGTAAGCATTCTAAAAAATGCCTCATCACCAACTGCCCAGGCAGAAATGGCTCTTATATTAACGCCGCCAGAAGAAATTATCTTAGCTAATTCGGCCAAAGCACCTACTTTGTTCTTACCTTTTATGAAAAGTTCCTGTGCTTTTACTGCTTTCATTTTCTCCTCCTTTTTTAAAAACCTACTAAATATCAAGCAGTTTGCGGGCAGAGCTTCTACCTACTGCTTTTTTAAAATCGTCAAAGTCAACAAACACCTCTTTAGGATACCTCTTGCGAAAACGCTCTATCACAGAAGAATCCGCTCTTCTTCTGAAAGCTATGAACTTAAACTCTTTTTTGCATTGAGGGCAGGTTTTCTCTCCAATACTTATACCTACTTTATGGCAGGAGAAACACTCTCCGCTTAGTTCTCCTATTACAAAAAGAGAATTCCTTATATCATCAACATCAAATTTGTACCACGCTCTTAAAAAAGCCTTCACTGCTTCTTTTTCTTTCTGTAAAAGCTACTTATAGAGTTTATAACCTCAGCGGGTGTATCCACAACCTTAAATAAATACAAATCAGAGGAAACAATTGTGCCTTCTTTTATCAAAGTCTCCTTAAGCCAGCTTAAAAGACCTCGCCAGAAACTTTTACCCACAAGAATAATAGGAAAGGAAGGAATTCTTTCTGTCTGAACCAAGGCCAACCCCTCAAAAAGCTCATCAAGAGTGCCATAGCCTCCGGGAAAAACCACAAAGGCACAGGAATATTTGACAAACATAACTTTTCTCACAAAGAAATATCTGAACTCCAAAAGGTAATTAACAAACTTATTAGGAACCTGCTGCTCAGGAACAAGAATATTTAACCCTACAGAAGTCCCACCTGCCTCCTTTGCCCCTCGGTTAGCAGCTTCCATTATGCCCGGGCCTGCACCTGTCATTACAGTATACCCTTTCTTAGTAAGAATATATGCGGTTTTACGGGCTAATTTGTAAAAGGAACTGGTAGAAGGGGATCTTTTTGAACCAAAAAATACAACGCCTTTTTTTATATCAGAAAGCCCCTCAAAGCCTTCTACAAACTCACTCATAATACGGAAAACCCGCCAGGTGTCTCCTCTTATAAAGTCATTGCCAAATATATGTTTGTTCTTTTCTAAGGATATAAATTTGCTTTTGTTTCTTTTCATATTAAATCACCATTTTAGAGGCAATACGGGTAATAAAAGGCATATGGCATAGTTTTCCTGTTAAAGAAGAATAAACCCCGTATAAAGAGGCAACAACAAGAAGAATCCATCCCCAAACGTACAGCAAACCTCCCAGAATAGGTATAAAAGGCATAAAAAAACATATAATCTCTAAGACAAAAATAACCAACCCCTGACGGGCATGAAAATGAGCAAAGCGATTATCTTTCTTAAAGATAAAAGCTAAAATCCACAGAAAAAATACATAAGATAGAGCCGCAAATGCTGCTCCTTCTCTTATTTCTTCATCAGGCAACTTTAACTCATCACCCATAGAGCCTCCTTTTTGAATATAATATTATACTTTAGATAGTAAAATAATCAATAAAAAACCCCGTGCATATAATATGCACGGGGCTTAAATCACCTTTTCTACTTAGAAAGCAACTTTTACGCTTCCCTTTAAAGAATAAGCACTTTCGTCATTAGAAGAAGCAAACCAGCTTCCCGGCTCAAACCAGGCGCCAGTTAGTTTAAACTGAACATCTTCAGTGTAATCATAAGTAGCAAAAACATCAAGCTCATCGCCTAATTCTTTCTTGCCAGACTTTACCGTGTAAGTAGCTGTACTACTTTCACCACCAACAGCAGGACCTGTGGTAATTATATAAGTACCTGCGCTTAACTTCTCTGCTAAAAAGGCTTTAGCATAAAGGGCACCTACGGTTAAATCCTCACGAGGCATAAAAGAGCCGTTTATACTGAAAAGCTGGCAGTTGGAATGAGCAAAAAGAATGTTTATTATTTCTGCGGGCACCTGGTCTTCAAACATTGGGTCCCAGCCATTGTAACTTTTGCTGGAAGTATCATCGCCGCTAAGATAAGCATAGAAAAACCCGATTTGCCCGTTTTTCTCATTTAAGAAACGATAAGTTGCGCTTAATTCAAGCGCCCAGGCACTTAAATGAGCATGGCTTGTGGCACCTGCGTAATCGCCGAACTGATAGGCAGCTTCTCCTGAAAGAACCAGGTGGTCATTGGGAGAAAGCTGAGTGCTTGCGCCCACTACATAAGTTTTTGATTTCTCATCCTGAACATTAACGCCTCTGGCATTATCAGAACCAAAAAAGTAAACATTGGTTAAACCATTGTAAGAGTTCCAGGCATAGCTTAAATTAGCACCAAAAAGGGTTACATCGTCGTTAACATTGGTATCTCCTTCAGAAACTTTTGCATAAATTAAATCAAGCATATAAGGAGAGTAGTCTAAAATTAAACGCGCAGCATCAAAGGATTTTCTTAAGGAAAGATCACTCATTATCGTAGGAACCTCACTAGAAGCAATCCGGTTAGTATCAGGGTCGCCGACAATCAATCCGCTTCCGTAATGAAGGTTCTGACGGCCAACAATCAATGTAGCAACCGGCGAGAAAAACTCTTTCATCTCAAGATAAGCTAAATCAAGGTCAATGTCTGTATCAGTGGTTTCTTCTCCCCATAGCCTTTCGTTGATAAAGCGTATAACCGCATTAACCCCTTCGGTTAAAGCAGCGTCCACTCTTAAACGCACCTGAGTAGCAATAAAATCGCTTGCGTCATCGTTACCGCCTGCACCCAAAGAGAAATCACGGGCAACTGCAGTTGAGGTAATGTCTCCGCTTACTTTTACACTGTTTACTGCAGCAAATACCCCCAAAGGCAGTAGAAGCAAAATAGCTAAACTTGCGCTTACTCTTCTCATCTAAACCTCCTTTTTCTTTTTTATTTTAACAAGGCTTCCCTTGATATAATGGATATTATGAGTTCTTACTATTACTAAACAACTCCTGTCTTTCTTTTTACTTCTCACCTCCCTTCTTGCGTTTATTAGAGTTGCAAGCTCTCCTGTATTTATATTCTTTTACCAAACAATTTTTTGATTGTCAAGCATTTTGTCTGTTAACCCTAAAAACAGTTATTTTTTCTGTTCGCTAAACGCTTAAACTACTCACTATTACGCTATCTCTTTAAATGCGCCCGGGCCGAATCGAACGGCCACATCAGGCTTAGGAGGCCTGCGCTCTGTCCTTTTGAGCTACGGGCGCTAAATGACCGCATAGCCTATGGCGTATAACGTAAATTGAAAGTTGAAAAATAGCGTTTAACAGAAAGAATAACCAACAAAAGACAGAGAAAAAGAATTATTAAATCTAATAAGAAATTAAAATTTTATCAGAGAATAAACTGGATACTTCTTCAATCTCTTTCTTCCTTTTAACTCTTTAAGCTCGATTAAAAAGGCAATACCAGTGATTTTTGCCTTGAGTTTCTTCACCAGGTTAACAATAGCCAATGCAGTGCCTCCTGTAGCAAGCAAATCGTCAAGAATCAAAACCCTGCTGTTTTTAGGGAAAGCGTCACGGTGAATCTCTAAAGAATCCTTGCCGTACTCTAAGCTATAAGTATAGCGGTAGGTTTTATAGGGAAGTTTTCCGGGTTTTCTTACAGGAACAAACCCGCATTTTAACTTATAAGCTAAAGCTGCTGCAAAAATAAACCCTCTTGCCTCAGCAGCAACAATGTAATCTATTTTTTTGTTCTTAAAAATAGCCGCTAAGTCGTCTATGGATTTAGCAAAAGCACGGGGATTATTAAGAAGGGTAGTAATATCCCTAAAAAGAATGCCTTCCTTAGGAAAATCAGGAATGCTTCTTATCGTGTTTGA
This sequence comes from uncultured Planctomycetia bacterium, assembly GCA_964463445.1. GTDB lineage: Bacteria > Omnitrophota > Gorgyraeia > Duberdicusellales > 4484-171 > CAZWON01. The sequence continues at coordinate 32,807 of CAYXBX010000001.1, read as the reverse complement.
TAAATCCATTGCCCCTCCTTTAGTTAAATTTCTAACTCTTCTTTCTGTTGCTGCCTTGCGTATTTTCGTAACTTATTTAATGCGCTGTCCTCTATTTGCCTTACTCTCTCTCTTGAGATTTTAAGCTCCTTGGAAACCTCCGCTAAAGTATGAGGCTTTCCATCGCTTATACCAAAACGCAAATCAAGAATCTTTCTCTCTCTTTCATTAACAAAATCCAGAAGTTCCAATACCCGCTCGTGCCTGAAGAAATGCTCTATCTCCTGTTCTGTATCCGTATAACCTGTGGTTCTTATAAAATCAGACAGTTGAGAATCCCCATCTGTGCCAACCGGGGCTTCCAGAGACGCCTTTTTCTCTATCCACATTTCAATATCAGCAACCTTACCTGCAGGGAATTTCATCTTCTTTGCAATCTCTGCACGCGTTGGCTCTCTCTTCAGCTTCTGCACAAGCCTGTTCTTAGCCTTTATATACTTGGAGATATACTCGCTCATATACACAGGAATGCGAATGGTTTTGCCCTGATCAATCAAAGCACGGGTAATTGCCTGTCTAATCCACCATGCAGCGTACGTGGAGAAACGATATCCTTTTTTTGGATTAAACTTATCAATGGCACGCATAAGGCCAATGTTGCCTTCTGCAATTAAATCCATAAGAGGAAGATTGAAGTGGGCATAATGCTTGGCAATGTTAACCACAAGCTTTAAATTAGCATTTATAATCTTCCAGCGCGCCTTAATATCCCCTTTGCGACATTTTCTGATAAGCTCCAATTCTTCCTTCTTAGAAAGAAGGGGTATATCTTTAATTCTTTCTAAGTAAGCCCTTATTGCTTCCATCTACTATCTTCTCTTTTTGGGCTTTCTTTTTCTCTTTTCCTCTATAACTGCCTGTGCTGCAGAAAGCCTTGCAATAGGAACGCGGAAAGGAGAACAACTCACGTAGGTAAGCCCTACCTTATGGCAAAACTTTACTGAAGCAGGGTCCCCTCCGTGTTCTCCACATATCCCCAATTTTATATCCCGCCGGGCCTTTCTACCCAAAGTAACTGCCATTTCAACCATTTTTCCTACACCTAGGGTATCTAAGCTTTGAAAAGGGTCTTCCTTGTATATCCCCAGTTTAACATAATCCCCTAAAAACTTGCCAGCATCATCACGGGAAAAACCACACCCCATTTGAGTTAAGTCGTTGGTGCCAAAAGAAAAGAATTCAGCAACTTTAGCTATCTCATCGGCAGTAACGGCAGCACGGGGCACTTCAATCATCGTACCAATCTTAACATCAAAAGGCAACTTTTTAAGCCTTCTCTCTTTCTTAACCTCCTCGATGGTTCGTGTAATTACTTCTTTCTGCAACTGAAGCTCCCTAACATTACCTACCAAAGGCACCATTATCTCTGGCTTAACCTTAACCTTTTTTTTCTTATAGATATTTAAAGCAGCCTCAATAATCGCCCGGGTTTGCATCTGGGTTATTTCAGGGTAAGTAATACCAAGTCTGCAGCCACGATGACCCAACATAGGGTTAAGCTCTTTTAAGCCTTCCACTGTATCCCTTACCTTTTCTAAACTTACCCCCATTGCATTGGCTAATTCTTCCTGTCCACTTCTGTCATGCGGCAAAAACTCATGCAAAGGAGGGTCAAGCAACCGTATAGTGCACGGCCTTCCTTTTAATTCTTTAAATATGCCTTCAAAATCTCCTCTCTGAAGAGGTAAAAGTTCCTTTAATGCATTCATGTACTGCCCTAAAGGCTCTCTCAACTTTTCCTTAAGCTCCTCTATCTTTTTAGCATCTTTTTCCTGCTCTATAGCTTCCCTTAAAGCCCTTACTTCTGGGGCAGCAAGAATCATCTTTCTAAAAGAGGTAATCCGCTTTCCCTCAAAAAACATATGTTCTGTGCGGCATAGCCCAATACCCTCTGCGCCAAACTCAACCGCCACCTTTGTATCATGAGGGGTATCGGCATTGGTGCGCACTCCAAGCTTTCTTATACTGTCTGCCCACTTCATAAGAGTGCCAAAAGGTCCGCTCACGCGGGGAGAAATGAGCTTAATCTTACCGACATAAACTATCCCTTTGCTCCCGTTAAGAGAAATCCAGTCCCCTTCTCTTATGGTTAAATCCTGGGCACGCATCTCTTTATTTTTCTCATCCATAACAATATCGCCACATCCGGCAACACAACACTTACCCATTCCTCTTGCTACAACCGCAGCGTGAGAAGTCATACCCCCCCTTGCGGTAAGAATACCTTTTGCTGCATTCATGCCTCTAATATCTTCGGGAGAGGTCTCTAATCTACAGAGAATGGCATCTTTACCTTCCTTTGCCCATTCTTCAGCATCCTTGGCGGTAAATACTGCCTGACCCATAGCTGCTCCTGGTGAAGCAGGCAGACCGCTTTTAGAAAACACTTTTGCTTTCTTTTCCTCTGCCTCATCAAATGTAGGATGTAAAAGCTGGTCAATTTGAGCAGGTTTAATTCTTGTGAGTGCTTCTTCTCTACTGATTAAACCCTCTTTAACCATATCCACGGCAATCTTAATTGCTGCCTGGGCAGTTCTCTTCCCTACACGGGTCTGAAGCATATAAAGCTTACCCTTCTCTATTGTGAACTCAAAGTCCTGCATATCTTTGTAGTGCTTTTCTAACTTCTTTCTTATTGCCTGAAGCTCCTCATAAACTTTTTTGTTTTTCTTCTTTAGGCCGTCTATGGGCAAAGGCGTTCTTATCCCTGCTACAACATCTTCGCCTTGAGCATTCATAAGAAATTCCCCATAGAGGTGGTTATCGCCGGTTGAAGGATTACGTGTAAATCCTACTCCCGTTCCTGAATCGTCACCCATATTACCAAAAACCATCATCTGAACATTCACCGCTGTCCCCAATAATCCTTTAATGTTATTGATCTCACGGTAAGCAATGGCACGTTCATTATTCCACGAACCAAACACGGCATCTATAGCAATCATAAGTTGTTTTTTAGGGTCGGAAGGAAAATCCTGATGAGTATATTTCTTATAAATATCCTTGTAGCGCCTAACCAAGGACTTTAAATCATCAACGTCTAAGGCTGTATCAGGAACCTCACGATTAAGGGCTTCCTGCATCAAAGAATCAGCGTCTCTTACCCCCTTCTTTTTAGCGATTGACCTTTTTATCTCTTCCAGCTCATGTTCAAAAGCATGATGAGGCACTCCCATTGCTACGTCTCCAAACATCTGTATAAACCTGCGATAAGAATCCCAGGCAAAACGCGGATTATTAGTAAGACGTGCTAACCCTTCAACTGCCTCGTCATTAAGGCCTAAGTTTAAAATTGTATCCATCATACCAGGCATAGACACTGCTGCTCCACTCCTTACAGAAACTAAAAGAGGATTATTCTTATCGCCGAATTTCTTGTTGGCAGCTTTTTCTAACTTCTTAAGGTTACTTTCTATTTGCTCTTTTAACCCTGAAGGGTACTTTTTATTATTATCATAATATATTTTACATACTTCTGTAGTGATGGTAAAACCAGGAGGAACTGGTATGCCAATACTGCTCATCTCCGCCAGATTGGCTCCTTTTCCGCCTAAAAGGTTTTTCATTCCTGCGTTACCTTCTGCTTTACCAGAACCGAAGAAGTATACAAACTTCTTTGCCATACCTACCTCCTTCTTTAAGCAAAATCGCGATAATTACTAACTCTTTAATTTTTCCCTCAATATTTCTAAAACCCTGCTTGTATCTATCCTTTCCTGTTCCATTGTGTCACGATTACGCAGAGTAACTTTCTTGTCAGTCAGACTATCTACGTCAACTGTAATACAAAAAGGTGTACCAATCTCATCCTGACGACGATACAGTTTTCCAATAGCTGCTGTATCGTCATAAAAAGCGGGTATTTTATCTTTTATATCATAAAAAATCTTTTTTGCAAGCTCAACAATCTCACTATTTTTCTTAAGTAAAGGGAAAATGGCCACTGTATAAGGAGCAAGTTCTGGCTTCAGCCTAAGAACAACTCTCTTTCTCCCCTTTACATCCTCTTCATGGTAAGCATCACAGATAACAGCAAAAAATGTTCTATCCACTCCGCTTGACGGCTCAATTACATAAGGAAAAAAACGTGTCTTTGCCTCTTCATCAAAATAGGTTAAGTCTTTCTTGCTGACTTGAGAGTGCCTACGTAAATCATAATCGGTTCTATTAGCAATGCCCTCAAGTTCACTCCAGCCAAAAGGAAAATTGTATTCAATATCAGTACAGGCACGCGCATAATGAGCAAGTTCATCTTTAGAATGTTCTCGTTTTCTTAAATTACTTTTCTTTATTCCCATAATATCTATATAAAACCTGTAACGTTCCTCTACCCAGTATTCATAAAACTTATCCGCTTCACCTGGCTTTACAAAATACTCAATCTCCATCTGGTCAAACTCTTTCATTCTAAAAATAAAGCTTCCTGTAGTAACCTCATTCCTAAATGCTTTTCCAATCTGAGCAATCCCAAAGGGAAGTTTCTTATGGGTTACATTTAGTATATTAAGAAAGTTGGTAAAGATACCCTGGGCAGTCTCAGGACGCAGATAGGCATCAAAAGGAGAATCTTCTGAGGCGCTTACATTGGTTTTAAGCATAAGGTTAAATTTCTTAGGCTTGTTCTTTAGAGCATCTATGGTTGTAGCGCATTCAGGGCATATATATTCATTTCTAGATACCTTCTCTATTTTATCTATGCGGAATCTCTTTTTGCATTTAGGGCACTCTATGAGGTAATCGTTGAACCCCTCTAAATGACCGGAGGCAACAAAAACAAGACTGTGCATTATAATGGCACTATCTAACCCTACAATATCATCGCGAGATAAAACATACCTATGCCACCATATATCTTTTATTTTCTTTTTTGTCCGTGCACCCAAAGGGCCGTAGTCCCAGAAGCTGGAAAGTCCTCCATAGAGCTCAGACCCCCCAAAGATAAACCCCCTCCTACGGCATAAAGAAACTATTTGAGATAATTTATCTTTTTCCATAAAGAAAAGAAGAAAATATTATACTCCAAAATAGGCAAAAAGCAATGTATTTTTGGAACGTTTCGCCGATAAATAGCATATTAGTAGGGTTTTAGAAACTTGCTTACAATCTCAGAAAGGGTAGGATGGATAAAGGTGAGCTTTTTAAGCTGACTGAGTTTAAGCGAATTCTTTATAGCAAGAGAAAAAAGGCTTATAAGCTCTGCTGCTTTGTGAGAAACAATGCCTGCCCCCAAAATATTCTCTTTGTTATCAAAAAGCACCTCAATAAACCCATCGGTATCAGAATAAACATAAGAAGAAGAAAACCTGAGAAAGTTGGATTTAACTATATTGTATTTTATATTCTTTTTCTTTGCTTCCTCTTCAAGCAAACCTACACAGGCAAGTTGAGGCTGGGTAAATACGCATTCTGCCAACCCGGAAAAATCAAGTTTAACTTTATTGCCCTTTATATTCTCCAAAGCAACCTGCGCCTCTTCTTCTGCTGCATAAGCTAAGAGCCTGTTCCCCGTGATATCCCCTGCAGCATAGATATTACTAATATTTGTCCTTAAGTATTCGTTAACACATACCCAACCTTTATCGTTAATCAAACCTAATTCCTCAACACCCATTCCGTAAAGATTGGGCTTTCTTCCTGTTGCCAACAGTACCATGTCAAACTCATCTAAATCATAGTTATTAACATCGTCATTGAGTTTTATCTTAATTCCTCTCCTTTCAAGAATGCTCTTTAACCGCAAGCTTAAGAATTTATCAAAGCCGGGAATAATCCTGCCTTCTTTCTCAATAACCAAAGTATCCTTCTTTAAATTGTTCAGTATACAGGCAATCTCAAGTCCTACCGCCCCTGCTCCCACAATAAGAAACTTTTGAGGAAGAGAAGGAAAAGAAAAGATATCTTCAGCAAAAAATACCTTTTTCCTATCCACAGGTATTAATTCATAAGGTATTGAGCCAGAAGCAATAACAAATCTATCCGCCTCAACAATCTTACCATCAACCTTTATTTTCCTTTCGCCAAGAAATACAGCACGACCCCATAGTACATTGACACCTTTCTTTTTAAAGTAATCTAAGGTGGGCCTTTTGATAGATTCTACTATCTCGTTCTTTTTATTGTATATAGCTTCTAAATTCTGCGAATGCAACGAAGAATTTAAGTAATACTTGGCAGGGATACAACCGCGGTTAAGACAGACACCGCCAAAACTATCATAATTTTTATCAACAAGAATGGTTTTAAGATTATAATAAAGAGAAACCTTTGTCGCTTCAATGCCTGCTGCTCCTGCGCCAATAATTGCTACCTTATACATTCCAAAAACTTACTTTTCATTTTCTTAAGAAGTCCTTTTTCCTCTACGCTCAAGCAAAGCTTAACTATCCTATCTATCCCTTTACGGCTAATAACGCAGGGAACCCCTAAACACACATCCCGTAAACCGTATTCTCCTTGAAGCAATACCGATACAGGAATAATTTCATTTTTATCTTTGACAATAGCCTCTATCAATTTATAACAGCTTAAAGATGGCGCAAAAGAAGCACTTCTGTTTTTAAGAAAGCTCACTATTTCTTTGCCGCGTTCTTTAACCCGCTGGGTTATTTTTTCTATTTTGCCCTGGTTTAAAAAAGCATCAAGAGAATTGCCCTTAATATTTGAACAGGACGTAACTGGCAACATATCTTTACTATGAAGGCCACAAACCAACGCATCAATATTATAAGGAGATATTTTTGTCTCGCTATAAATTAGGTTAAGAAAGCGCGAAGAATCCAGAGAAGACCCCATTCCCATAATACGAAAGCGCCCGAACCCGCTATGCTTATTAACTACGTAAGTTATTGCATCTAAAGGGTTTGTAACAACAACTATCAAAGACATAGGCGCTAAACGTTTTATCTTCCGTGTAACTTCAATAACAATTTTACTATTTGTCTTAAATAAATCATAACGCGTCATTCCTTCTTTGCGAGGAATGCCACAGGTGATAACTACAATATCTGAGTTTTCAATATGATTTATATTAGAGGTGCCTAAAACATGCGTATTAAACTTAAGAAACCCTCTTGTATCCTCTAAATCCAAAGCTATCCCTTTTGCCAAAGAACCAGAAATATCCACCAAGACTAAATCTTTTATATCCAAGCCAGACAAAATATGAAAAGCAAGCATACTTCCCACAGAACCGCTGCCAATTATGGAAATTTTTTTAACCATAATATATTAACTCTTCAGCTCTTGTATTTTTGATATAATAGCTTCGGCCATTTCTTTTGTGCCTACAGCGGTAGGGTCATCACGGTTGGGTTTTAAATCATAAGTAACAAATTTCCCCTCTTTTATTACCTTAGAGGTAGCCTCTTCAAGCAAAGAAGCTGCGTTAAATTCACCTAAATATTTAAGCATCATAACACCTGAAAGAATTGTGGCGGTGGGATTAACTTTGTTCTTGCCTTGATACTTCGGGGCAGCGCCATGAACCGGTTCAAAAACTGCACAATCATCTCCAATATTAGCCCCTGGTGCAACCCCTAATCCTCCTATCAATCCTGCGCATAAATCCGAGATTATATCGCCATAAAGATTAGGTAACACTAAGATATCAAATTTATGAGGACGTAAGACTAACTGCATGGAAAGATTATCTACAATAATATCTTCAGCAACAATGTCAGAATAATCCTTTGCAACCTCCCTGAAAATTTGCAAAAATAACCCATCCGTAGCCTTCATTATATTTGCCTTATGAACACAAGTTACTTTCTTGCGGTTCTGTTTTCTTGCCAATTCAAAAGCAAACTTAACAATCCTCCTGGAAGCAAAAGAAGATATTGGTTTTATAGATATGGCACTATCCTTTCTTATCTCTCTATTAGTTGTTTTTTCAATAAACTTGATTATTTCTTGCGCTCCTTCTGTCTCTTTATCAAACTCTATGCCTGCATATAAATCTTCACTGTTTTCCCGGACTACAATTAAGTCTGTGTTAGGTCTTGCCTGAGGTATTCCCTCAATATATCGAGAGGGCCTTACACAGGCAAATAAATCAAGGCTGTGACGTATAGCTACATTAACGGACCTAAAACCACTCCCCACAGGGGTAATTATAGGACCTTTAATGGCTACTCTGTTTTTCTTGATAGACTCGATAGTTTTGGATGGTAAAATACTACCTTCTTCTTTTAAGGCAGGTTCTCCCGCAAGGACAAATTCCCAGTTTATCTTAAACCCCAAAGCATCAATGCACCGCAAAGTAGCATCAATAACTTCTGGGCCAATACCATCACCAGGAATCACTGTAATATCATATCCCATTATTTCACCTTAAAATTACGGTGTTTCCTTAAATACTCTATAATTCCGCCAACTTTTATCAACTCTTTGCGAAAATTATCAAAAGGAGGAAACTCCACTATGAAATTATCTCTCATTCTCTTAATAACTCCTTTATCCACATCAACAATTAAGTCATCTTTCTCTCTAAAGTGAGTTGTATCTGCTTCAATGAGAGCTAAACCGATATTAAAAGCATTACGATAGAATATGCGGGCAAAGTTTTTCGCAATAACACACAGAATGCCTGCTTCCTTTATGACCCAGGGAGCCTGTTCTCTTGAAGAACCCATGCCAAAATTTTCTCCTGCCACTATTATAGATTTGTGAGGAATTATCTCTTTATAAAAATCAGGCCTGATATCTTCAAAAAGATAGCGAGAAAGCTTCCTCATGTCAGTAATGGCAAATTTATACCGCCCAGAAATTATCCAGTCTGTGTTGATATTATCACCGAATTTAAATACTCTGCCTTTAAATTTCATAAACTCAGAGATTGTCAAACTCAACAATATTTTTAACCTTGCTTACCGCTACCTCCCGGGTAATTATGCCTTGACGGTAAAGCTCTTTCAAACATTTATCCATAGTATGCATACCATATTGTGCTCCCATCTGTATCAAAGAAGGAATCTGAGCTATTTCTCCTTCTCTTATCAGATTACGGATACCAGGAGTTGCAATCATAATTTCTGTAGCTAAAACTCTCCCCTTGCCTGTAGCACGCGGAAGAAGTAACTGAGAAATTACCCCCTGAATACAGTCAGCAAGCTGAACTCTTACCTGCTTTTGTTGATGAGGAGGAAATACATCAATGATTCGTTGAACGGTCTGAGGAGCATCGGGTGTGTGCAAAGTCGCAAGAACCAAATGCCCAGTCTCAGCAGCAGTAAGAGTAGTACCAATCGTTTCTAAGTCACGCATCTCGCCAACAACAATAACATCGGGATCCTGACGCAAAGCCCTTTTTAATGCCTCAGGGAAAGAATGGGTATCAGCATAAACTTCTCTTTGCTTTACAACACTCTTCTTGTTGGTATGAACATACTCAATAGGGTCCTCTATACATATAATAATCTCTTCTCTTTCTCCGTTGATAACATCAATCATCGCCGCTAAGGTAGTACTCTTACCCATACCAGTAGGGCCTGTAACCAAGACTAAACCATTGGGTTTTCTTATTAAATCATAAGCGACCAAAGGAACACCTAATTCTTCGATTGTGGGAATCTTGTAAGGAATACGCCTGAAGGCTGCCTCTAAATTTCCCTTCTGGTAATGCACGTTTATTCTGAACCTATCCAGACCCGGCGCAGAAAAGGAAAAATCCAATTCTTTATCACGCTCTAAACTTGCCTTTTGCTCATCGTTAAGTATACTATAAATCATAAATTTGGTATCATCGGGAGAAAGAACCTCCAAATCTGTAAAATGAAGCTTACCATCAATTCTTAATATGGGAGGACTATTTACTGTTATATGCAAATCACTGGCATCTTCATCCATTGTCATCTTAAAAAGAGAATTAATATCAATCATTTATCCTCCTCTTTCTTATTTATTATACCTTGCTCCTTTTAATATATCTCCTAGGGTCAGTTATAACACCCTTTAAGGCAGAAGCTGCTACGGTAGCAGGAGAAGCCAGATAAATAAAAGCATTGGGATTTCCCATTCTACCTTTAAAATTCCTATTGGCTGTAGAAATCACCACCTCTTTATCCGCAGGAACACCTTGATGAGTTCCCACACAAGGACCACACCCAGGAGGAAGAATAATAGCTCCTGCCTCCATAAAAACTCTAAGCACTCCCTTCCTTAAGGCAGCAGCGTATGTCTTCTTTGAAGCAGGCGCCACAATAAAACGCACATCTTTGTTTACTTTCTTCCCTTTAACTATACTGGCGGCAATCTCTAAATCCTCAAGACGCCCATTAGTACAGGTACCTAAATAAGCCTGGTCAATTCTTATTCCTTCTATCTCCTCTATAGCAGCACCATTATCCACAGTGTGTGGCTTCGCTATATAGGGAGAAATTTTAGACACATCAAATTCATAAACATGCTGATATTTAGCATTTTTATCAGGATGAACCGGCTTAATCCTTTTAACCCCTATTCTCTTGAGAAAATTGAGCGTCTTTTTATCCGGTGCTATAATGCCGCATTTTGCCCCAAACTCTATAGTCATATTAGTAATTGTAAACCTGGCATCCAAACTTAAATTATCAACAACTTCCCCCTCAAACTCAACTGCCTTGTAGGTAGCGCCATTAGCAGTAAATTTATGTATCAGATAAAGAATAATATCCTTGCTATACACTCCAAAAGGAATTTTTCCTTTAAGAATTATCTTATAAGTCTGAGGCACCTTAAACCAGTTCTTTCCTGTGATTAAGGTAACTGCTAAATCCGTTGAGCCTACCCCAAAAGCTGCGCAACCTAATGCTCCTGCTGTTGAAGTGTGGGAATCCGCCCCTAAAATCAACCTCCCCGGATAAGCAAAACCTTCTTCGATAACCAACTGATGAGATATACCGCAGCCAACATCATAAAGAAGATTACGTGCATAATGAGAAAACTTTCTCATCCTGCTATGAACTTTAGATACACCAATATTAGGCGAAGGGGAACTGTGGTCAATAAACATAGCGTAGGAACAGGAAATAGAAGGCTTTTTACTGAATTTACCTAAAGCATCCAGAACTAAAGAGGTTGTACCATCTTGAGAAAAACAAAAATCAACTTTACAGATACCAACGTCGTCGGCATAAAGAGACCTTTGGGAGCGAAAAGAAAGAATCTTTTCAATTATAGTTTTTCCCATCAGATAGTAAAGAAAACAATCGCAAAAAAGAAACCAATGTCTTTCTTAAAGAGTACCCTTATCCTTCTTTTTAAACACACTCTTAACGCCAGAGAAGAACCCTTTCTTTTCTTCTCTCTTGCTTGCGCTTGCGGGCTCTTCTTCCTTCTTGGGCTTTTCTTTCTTTTTCTTAAGTTTTTCTCTACGTTGAGTAAGCTCCACCAAAGAAAGACTAGCACCGTCTCCTTTTCGTGTGCCTATATTAAATATCCTAGTATAACCACCGTTCTTATTATTAAACCGTGGTCCAATATCATCAAATAGCCTCTTTACAAGAACATGGTTTCCTAGAATACTGTATGCAAGCCTGCGAGAATGTAAATCTCCTCTTTTGGCCAGAGAAATAAGCTTCTCTACCATCGGCCTTATTGCCTTAGCTTTAGATGTAGTAGTTCTTATGCGCTCATAGATAATCAAAGAGCGCAAGAGACTTTTTACGAGAGCCTTACGTTGAGCGCGAGGGCGAGAGAATTTTTCGCTTTTTTTTCTGTGTCTCATACTATCTGCATCCTCTTTCTATCAATCTTCATCCCTAAAGACAATCCCATACCTTTTAAAAGATTTACTATTTCTACCAGAGACTTCTTGCCAAAATTACGGTAAGAAAGCATCTGGTTCTCTGTTTTTTCCACTAAGTCCGCCAGAATCTTTATATTAGCTTCTCTTAAGCAATTAGCACTTCTTACAGAAAGCTCTAGCTCAGAAATAGGCAATTTTAATTTCTCATAAAGAGCTATCTCTTCGGGGGTCAACTCTTCAACCTCTTCCTCCTCCGCAATCTCCCCTAAAGAGAAGAATAGCTCTAAATGTTTACTGAACACTTTTGCTGCATAAATTAAAGCTTCTTTTGGTTCAATGCTTGCATTAGTCCATACCTCTATAATTAAACGGTCGTAATCCGTCCGGTTGCCTACTCTTGTATTTTCTACCTTAAAACTTACCTTTTTTACAGGAGTAAAAATTGAATCTACAGGAATAGTGCCAATAGGCGAATCTTCCTTTTTGTTAAACTCTGCAGCAACAAAACCTCTCCCCCTGCCCACATCCATCTCAATATTCAACTTAGCGTTCTTAGATGTTAAAGTGGCGATATGCAAATCAGGATTAATCACCTCAACAGTATCGTCGGTGATAATATCTTTTGCTTTTACTTCTTTCTCGCCACTTGCCTTTATGTAAATCTTTTTGGGAACTTTCGAGTATGACTTCAATACAATATTTTTTATGTTAAGAATAATCTCAGGGACATCTTCCTTTACCCCTTCGATTGCAGAAAACTCATGAGAAACCCCTTCAATCCTTACTGCTGTTACTGCTGAGCCTTCTATAGATGACAACAATACTCTCCTTAAGGAATTTCCCAGTGTTATACCATACCCCCTCTCAAAAGGTTCAGCAATAAACTTCCCATAATAAGGGGTATAAGACTCCTCTTCAATAATAATCTTCTTGGGAAACTGAAAGTCTCTCCATTTTATCCCCATCTTAATACCTCCTTAATCGCCGCAATCATTTAAAAAATATTTATATACTATTTGGAATACAACTCTACAATAAACTGTTCATTAATAGGTATAGTTACATCCTCCCTTTGAGGAAAATGTGTTATTTCTATCTTAAGATTATTTTTATCTACAGAGAGCCATGAAGGGACACTTCTTTCTTTAGAGTTCATCTCGTAGTTCTGACGAATCTGCTTTAACACGCCTTCTTTCCCTTTTACCTGAAGGACATCACCCTCCTTAACCAGATAAGAAGGTATATTAACACGCCTTCCCCCAACAAAAATATACCCGTAGCGCACAATCTGACGTGCCTGTGCCCGCGATAAAGAAAAAAGAGCACGATAAATAACATTGTCTAAACGTCTTTCTAAAAGCTGAATTAATATTTCGCCTGTTGTCCCTTTTGACTTCGATGCAATATAGAAAAACCTTCTAAACTGTCTTTCCATCATACCATATATTCTTTTCACTTTTTGTTTTTCTCTCAGCTGTAAAGCATAATAAGAAGGTTTTGTCTGCCTCTTACCATGAAAACCCGGTGCATATGAACGTTTAGTAAAAGGGCACTTCTCTGTATTACATTTTAAACCTTTCAAGAATAGCTTCATGCCTTCTCTGCGGCATAATCGGCATCTTGCATCAATGTATCTTGCCATAAAACTCTCCTTTAAAGCTATACCCTTCTCTTCTTCCTCGGCCTACAACCATTATGAGGAGAAGGGGTAACATCTTTTACTCTCTTGACACTCAAACCTGCACTTTGAAGAGAACGAATCGCTGCTTCCCTTCCTGGGCCAGGCCCTTTAACTACAACCTCCACCTCACTTAATCCCATTTCTTTAACTCTCTTTGCCACATTAAGGGCTGCCAGTTGAGCAGCATAAGGCGTAGACTTTTTTGTCCCCTTAAATCCAATCAACCCTCCTGAAGCCCATGCTAAAGAATTTCCATTTAAGTCAGTAACGGTAATAATGGTATTATTAAAAGTAGCATTTATATGTACGACTCCTGCGTTAGAAGTTAAATGAATTCTCTTCTTCTTTTCTCTCCTTCTCTTCTTTGCCATAGCCTCTTCTCCTTATTTCTTCTTAACTCCGCCCACTCTTGCTCTGGGACCTTTTCTTGTGCGGGCGTTACAACGCGTACGTTGACCTCTTACAGGAAGTCCTCTTTTATGCCGCAACCCTCTATAGCAACCAATCTCTATTAACCTTCTTATACCGGAAGATATTTCCCTTCTTAATTCCCCCTCAATCTTATAGTGAGATTGAATGTAACTTACGATTCGAGCAATCTCGTCATCACTTAAGTCGCGCGCTCTCTTCTCAGGGTCAATATTTGTTGCCGTTAATACCTCCATAGCATTTGTAGGGCCAATGCCATAAAGATAACGCAGCGATATCTTCACCTTTTTATCCTTGGGAATATCGACTCCTAAAATTCTTGGCATTACTCCTCCTTATAATAAACTTTATCCCTGACGCTGCTTATGTTTAGGATTTTTACAGATAACCCTTACTATTCCCTTGCGCCTTATTATCTTACACTTATCGCATATTTTCTTTACGGAAGATTTTACTTTCATCTCTACCCTATTTGTAACGATAAATAATTCTACCTCGGTTAAGGTCGTAAGGAGAAATTTCTAACTTTACTTTATCGCCGGCGAGAATTTTTATAAAATGCATTCTCATTTTCCCGCTTACATGGGCTAAGACTATATGCCCGTTATCGAGTTTTACCCTAAACATAGCGTTAGGCAATACTTCCACTATTTCTCCTTCTGCCTCAATCAATTCTTCTTTAGCCATAAACTAAGCTACTATATAAGGACCCTTCTTTGTAATAACAACTGTGTGCTCAAAATGACAACTTAAAGATTTATCTTTAGTCCTTGCTGTCCAGCCGTCTTCTAATATATCAACCTCATAATTTCCAGAAGAAATCATAGGCTCAATAGCTAAAACCATACCTTCTTTAAGAATCGCTCCGCTTTTCGGTGTGCCAAAGTTAGGAACCTCTGGGTAACAATGCAGTTTATGACCAATGCCATGCCCCACAAACCTTCTTATTACAGAAAAACCGCTATCTTCTACAACTCTTTGTATGGCAAATCCTATATCTCCTGTAGTATTTCCTACGCGTGCCTGCTTTATCCCCTCTCTTAAAGCAGCTGTCCCAACTCTAAACAACTTCCTGCCTAAAGATGATACTTTTCCCACTAAATAGGTATAAGCACAATCTACAAAAAGACCGTCTTTTTCTATTCCCAAATCCACACTCACAAGACTTCCGTCCTTTATCACTTTATCCTCTCGGGGAATACCATGAATTATCTCTTCATTAACAGACACACAAAGAGAAGCAGGATACCCATTATACCCTCGGAAAGCACTTTTTAAGTTTATTTTGTTAAGAAAACAATCAAACTCTTCCTCTATATCTTTAGTTGTCATTCCTGACTTTATTATCTTCTTTAACTTTTGTAAAAATGTGCGAGCAAATTTACCTATCTTTCTCATAAGAATAATCTCTTTACTGTTTAATATATCTTCCATCTTCAATTGCCTTTCTTATTCTACTAAAAACTTCGTCTTTCTCATCTCTGGCATCTATATTTATAAGCACACCTTTGTCTTTATAAAACTGTAAAAGAGGCCTGCTTTCACTCAAAAATACCTTAAGACGCTCTTTTATAACACTAGGAGTATCATCTTTTCTCTGTATAAGCTCTCCTCCGCATACATCACAAACACCTTCCACTTTAGGCGGCATATTAATAAGATGGTAATTCGCGGAACAATTTCTGCAGACTCTTCTAAATTCCAACCTCTTTAAAACAGTTGGCTCGTCGACATCAAGATAAAGTGCAGTGTCAATCTTTTTTTTACGCTGTAAAAGAACCTCATCCAGGTACTTAGCCTGATTTATATTACGAGGGTAACCATCAAGAACAAACCCTCCTTCAGGTATATTATTCTTAACCACTTCCCCTACAATACTATCGGGAACAAGCACGCCTTTTTCCATAAACTGTTTAACCTGGCTACCTAAGGAACTTTTCCTCTTAACTTCCTCTCTTAAGATATCGCCTAAAGATATTCTTCTGATATTAAAATACTCGCTAATCTCTTTTGCCTGAGTACCTTTACCGCTTCCTGGTGCTCCAAAAAGAATTATTATCATCTGCGCGCCCTTAAGGTTTTCCCTTTAATAAACCCATCATAATGCCGAATAAGAAGCTGCCCTTCAATCTGACGCATTGTATCCAACACCACCCCCACCATAATTAAAATGGTAGTCCCTCCAAAAAAAGAAGCAATGGCATAAGAAGGAATATGAAAAAATTTGATAATAAACGACGGCATAACAGCAACAAATGCTATATACAAAGCACCCACAAAAACAATTCTTGTTGCTACAAAATCTATATATTCTGCCGTATTCTTTCCCGGCCTTATACCCGGGATAAATCCGCCATGCTTCTTTAAATTGTTAGAAATCTCTATAGGGTTAAAGACAATAGCAGTGTAAAAATACATAAAGAATATGATTAATCCTACATAGATTACAGTATACCACAATCCTCCCGACCTAAATATTCTCTGCAAAAACCCAACAAAAGTAGAGGAACTTTTGGGAAAAAAGTTGGCAATTGTAGCAGGAAAAAGTAAAACACTCTGGGCAAAAATAATAGCAATTACTCCTGCCATATCAACACGGATAGGAAGAAAAGTACTCTGACCACCGTATACACGTCTTCCTACAACTCTTCTTGCATATTGAACAGGAATGCGACGCTGCGCTTGTGTAAAAAATACCACTGTCCCTATAATCAAAAACCATATAGCAAGCAAAGTAATAAGAGAAATTGTGCTAATTTGCCGCTGGGCAGGATTAAATGGAGAATAAAGTACCCAAAGGTAATACAAAGATGAGGGAATACGGGAAATAATACTGGCAGCGATAATCAAAGAAATTCCATTCCCTATACCGCGCTCCTGAATCTGCTCTCCCAGCCACATAATAAATACAGTTCCACAAGCTAAAGTAAGTATAGTAATCATCTCAAAACCAATGCCGGGATTAGGCACAATTACTGTCCCTCTGAAGCTAGCAGGATTTTCAAGCCATTTAGCAAGCATAAATCCCTGAAAGAGACATAAACCCAAAGTAAGATAACGTGTGTACTGATTGATTTTTTCATAACCACTTCTACCTTCATGGGCAATTTTCTCTAAAGAAGGAATAACAGCCGTTAAAAGCTGCATAATAATAGAAGCAGAAATATATGGCATAATTCCCAGGGCAAAGATACTTAACCTTCTTAAGGCACCACCTGTAAAAATATTTATCATCCCCAACAGTGTCTGGCCATGAGCACGGCTAAGCTCCTCAAAAAATTTCGACAACGCTAAAGTATCTATTCCGGGAGTAGGAACAAAACAACCTATCCGGTAAACAATCAAGAGAGAAAGAGTAATCATAACCTTCTTTCTTAAATCGGGAATCTTAAAGATGTTTATTACTGAGTTAAACATTCTATGCTTCCTCCGCTGTCTTTAATTACCTTTTCTGCCTTCTTAGAAAATTTGTGTGCCTTGAATGTTGCTTTCCAGTCTAAATTATTCTTTAACCTTGCTAAAATCTTTACAGGTGTATTTAAGCTGTCTATCAAATGCGCCTCCTTTAACTCTTTAGGAGAAATTTCTTTTTTATTCTTTAATCGTTCTATAATACTTTCCAGATTTACAATTTGATATTCCTTTCTTCTTTTAGGCGTAAACCCTCGCTTGGGAATCTTCCTTAAATAAGGAACATTCCCCCCTTCAAATCCTATATAGTGAGTTCTTCCTTTTCTCTGACCTGCCCCCTTATGACCCCGACCACTTGTCTTACCATGTCCACTGCCAGGGCCTCTACCTACCCTTTTACTTCTTTTTGCCCTAACTTTGATATTAAGATTGTGCAACTGCATCTTTTCTCTCTTTCAAATTTCCTAAAGCATCGAAAGTAGCCTTTACAACATTAATAGGATTTGTTGATTTCTTTAATACCTTGGTTAAAATATCCTTAATACCGGCACATTCACATATTGCTCTTACAGGAGCTGAGGCAATAACTCCCGTTCCTCTGCTGGCTGGTTTAAGCAAAACCTCTACTGCTCCAAACTTCCCAAGTACCTCATGAGGAATGGTATTGCCATCCTTCCTTACAACCATAAGATTCTCTTTTGCTCTCTTTATACCTTTGCGTATAGCATCAGCAACTTCATTAGCTTTACCAAGAGAAAAACCAACGCGCGATAATCCATCTCCGACTACGACTAAAGCAGTAAAACCTAAGTTCTTACCACCCTTAGTTACTTTTGTGACACGATTGATAAAAATAACTTTTTCTACAAAAGCTTCTCTCTCCTGCGCTATACTTTGTTCTCCTTGCACCATTAGAAAATTAATCCTCCTTCCCGTGTTCCTTCTGCAAATGCTCTAACTCTTCCGTGATACTTATAACCTGCCCTATCAAAAGCTATTCTTTCTATCCCCAAGCTCTTCAATTTCTCCGCAAACAGCTTGCCTATGACTTTCGCCCCTTCTGTGTTGTTAGCCTTTATATTCTTTTCTTTAAATTCTTTGTTAAGAGTAGAAATTCCTGTAATTACCTTTTGCTCACTATCATCAATAACCTGTGCGTAAAAATGCTTTTTACTTCTAAAAACAACTACGCGCGGCCTCTGATTAGTACCTTTAAGTTTCTTTACTATCCTTCTATGTCTTCTCTCTCTTCCTTTAAGCTTCATAAACTCTTCCTCTTATTTGGCCATTGCTTTACCCAGCTTCTTCCTTACCACTTCATTAGAATAACGTATACCTTTGCCTTTATAAGGCTCAGGAGGGTATATTTTTCTAATATTAGCAGCAAACTGACCAACTTTTATCTTATCAATCCCCTCTATTGTTATCTTAGTGGCAGAAGGAACAGAAACATTAATTCCTTCTGGTACAGAAATCTCCACAGGATGGGAAAAACCAATCTGCAATACTAAAGTTTTCCCCTTCATCTGGGCTTTATAACCTACCCCTACAATCTCTAATTCCTTCTTAAAACCCTCTGTAACCCCTTTTACCATATTATTAATAACTGCGCGGGTAGTGCCAAAAAGAGCCTTGCCCAATTTTTCCTGTGATAGGGGTTTCACAACAATCTTAGAATCACTGACTTCTACATCTACAAGAGAAGAAAAGCCAAAGTTTAGTTTTCCCTTGGGCCCTTCTACTGTAATAGTTCTATCTTTAATACTGACCTTTACTCCCTGGGGTATATCGATTGGCTGTTTTCCTATCTTAGACATATCTCACCACACATAACAGATTACTTCCCCCCCCACTCCTATTTTTTTCGCCTCTTTATTGGTAATAATGCCGTGGGAGGTAGACATTACCGCTATCCCATAACCAGAAAGCACCTCTGGAATTTCGTCTTTAGAAACATAAATCCTTCTACCAGGTTTAGATATTTTCTTTATGTTAGAGATTGCTTTCTTCTTCCTATCATATTTAAGATACACTTTAATACTTTTAGTATTACCCATCTCCATAACCTTAAAATTCTCAATAAACCCCTCTCTCTTTAGAATATCTAAAATGCCCACAAGCATTTTAGAGTAGGGAATCATGGATTCCTCTTTGCGAACCTGGTAGGCGTTACGAATAATTGTCAATGCATCACTAATTAAATCTGTTCTGCTCATCTTACTCTCCTAACTTGCTTCTTAGTGCTACCAGCTTGCTTTCTTAACTCCTGGAATTACCCCCTGCCAGGCTAATTGCCTAAAACATATACGGCATAACTCAAAATCTCGAATATAGCCGCGGGGCCTACCGCAAATCCGGCAACGATTTCTGTAACGAGTCTTATACTTCGGCTTTGTCTTCTCTCTCTTCCACTTTTCTATCTTTGCCGTAGTAGCCATACTACCTCCTAAAGGGAAAACCAAAGAGCCTAAGAAGCTCTCTTGCCTCCTCGTCTGTCTGGGCACTTGTATTAATAGTTATGTCCATGCCCTGAGTTTTCTCTACTTTATCTATATCTACTTCAGGGAATACTGTCTGTTCAGTAAGCCCAAAGGTGTAATTTCCTCTGCCGTCAAAAGAATTAGGAGAAAACCCTCTAAAATCTCTTATTCTAGGTATCGCTACAGAAATAAGCCTATCTAAAAATTCATACATTCGATACCTTCTTAGAGTAACACAACAGCCAATAGCCATACCCTTTCTAATCTTAAAATTAGATATTGGCTTGCGAGCCCGCGTTATCTTAGGCTTTTGTCCTGTAATAAGACCTAAATCGCGCGCACATTTCTCTACTAATTTAGCATCACTGGTAGCTTCTCCTATACCCATATTTACCACTATCTTTAGAAGTCGTGGCACAGCAAAGTTATTTTTATAGCCAAATTTATCTTTCATCTTTGGCACAATATCTTTGCGATAACCCTCTAGAAGACGAGGAATATACATTTCTTTCAAATTTCCCTTTTGCATTTCTTGCATATCCTTATCTTTGACTTATCTTCTAATATTTTAACCTCAAACCTTACCCCTTGATTACAATTGGAACAAAAAAGACTTACATTGGAAATATGAAGAGGAGCAGGTATTTCTCTTATTCCGCCAGGTTCTGCCTCTGAACGCTTACGCATGTGCTTTTTAACAAGATTAATTCCCTCTACAACAACTCTGTTTTTAGAAGACAAAACCTTAAGAACCTTACCTACCTTTCCTCTATCTTTTCCTCTTAAGATTTTAACTCTGTCACCTTTTTTTACCTTCAACATCAGACCACCTCAGGGGCTAAAGATATAATTTTCCCAAACTTTTCTCTTAATTCCCTCGCTACAGGGCCAAACACTCTTGTACCTCGTGGATTACCCTGCTTATCAATGATAACACAGGCATTTCTATCAAATTTTACGCGCACGCCATCATCTCTTTTTATAGGATGAGAAGTCCTTACAATAACAGCTCTTACCACTTCTCCTTTTTTTATCTGGCTATCCTTCCCAGAAATCTCCCTGACATGGCAGGTAACCACATCTGCTATATTAGCCTGTTTTTTATTTTTCTTGCCAATAACCCCTATACAGGCTACCTTCTTAGCTCCTGTATTGTCTGCTACATCTAATACACTACGAATATATATCACTTTACCACCTCAAGAAGATTAAACTTTTTCTCTTTAGAATAGGGACGAGACTCTATTATCTTAACCCTATCCCCAACCTTAGCTTCATTCTTCTCATCATGAGCTTTGAATTTCTTTCTCTTTGTAACTGTCTTTTTATAAAGATGGTGGAGAAACTTCCTTCTTACTTCAACAACAATGGTCTTATCCATCTTATCGGAAACCACTATCCCCTCTAAAATTCTTTTTCTTCTTTTTTTAACCTCTTTCATTTTGTTTCTCCCTAAGTATTGTAAGAATTCTGGCAATATCTTTCTTTGTCCTCTTAAAAAGATGCGGCTTTTCTACATGAGAAGTTTTCTTCTTGAAACTTAGCTCCATAAGATTTTTCCTTAAGTCCGCTAACTTAGCCTCTAACTCTTCCTTACTTAAGTTTTTGTATTCTATATTCTTATCCTTCATCTTCTTCTTAATACAAAACGGGTTTTAAAAGGTAGTTTATAAGCTACGAGACGAAAGGAATCCCGTGCAAATTCTTCTGAGACCCCTCCCATTTCAAAAAGCATCATACCTCTTCTTATAACTGCAACCCATCCTTCTACCTCTCCTTTGCCTTTTCCCATGCGTGACTCAGCAGGCTTTTTTGTAACAGGTTTGTCGGGAAATACCCTTATCCACAGTTTACCGCCCCGACGCAAACGGCGTGTAAGAATTATCCTTGCAGCTTCTATTTGAGTATTCTTAAGCCATCCACACCCTAACGCTTTAAGGCCATACTCACCGAAGCTCACCTCTGAACCACTTACAGCAAGCCCTTTACGTCTACCCCGCTGTGTCTTTCTATACTTAACTCTCTTCGGTAAAAACACGCCTACTTCTCCTCTTCCTCTTTCACCAAATAGTTACCTAAATGCTTTATGCCTTTATATATCCACGTTTTTACTCCAATAGTCCCATACGTAGTCTTTGCTACACTAAAGCCATAATCTATGTCAGCACGAAAAGTCTGAAGAGGGATTTTACCATACTTATAGCTCTCGCTACGGGCAATTTCAACTCCTCCTAATCTTCCTGAACATCTCACTTTTATACCTTCACATCCTAAATTTACTGCCTGTTGAATAGCACGCTTCATCGCTCTGCGGAAATTAACCCTCTTTATAATCTGAAAAGCAATTAGCTCTGCTACTAACTGAGCCTCTAAAGCGGGCTCAATTACCTCTTCAACATCAATGATAACTTCCTTCTTTGTAAGATCGATAATCTTGGACTTTAGCCTCTCAATGTCTTTACCTCCACGTCCAATAATCACTCCTGGCCGTGACGTTCTTACCCTTATTCTTATAAGGGTAGGGGAAACTCTCTCAATGACAAGGCTTGCGATAGAACCTAACGTGTAAAAATCTTTTATAACATTTCTTATTTTTAAATCCTCATCTAAAAATTCAACATAAGTCTTTTTCTTCTCACTAAACCACCGAGACTGCCAGTCTTTACCGAAACCTATTCTTAAAATAAAAGGGTGAACTTTTTGTCCCATCTCTACCTCTTGGTTTCTTCTATTATCTTTTCTTTAGTATCCAGCTCCACCATAAGATGTGACGTGCGTTTCCTTATTATAGTAGCGCGACCAAAGGAAGCAGCGCGATATCTTTTTAATGCTGGACCTGGGTTAGCAATCGCTTTTGAAACAAAAAGGCTACTCTCCTGAAACCCCTTATTCTTTGCATTCGCTATTGCCGAGCGCAGAGTCTTCTCCAGATAGAATGCTCCTTTTTTATTAACGGATTTTAAGACTGCCAATGCTTCCTCTATAGGCAATCCCTTAACAAGAGGAAGTACCAGCCTTAGCTTCCGTGGTGAAATTCTTATATATTTTACCTCTGCCTTTGCCACCATAATAACTATTTTTTCTGCAATGCCTTCTTGGCTTTTATCCCTCCGTGTTGACGAAATGTTCGGGTAGGAGCAAATTCACCCAAACGGTGCCCCACCATTGACTCGGTAATAAAAACAGGAACGTGCTTTTTCCCGTCATGAACAGCAATGGTCAGACCTACAAATTCCGGAGTAATCATACTTGCCCTTGACCACGTCTTTATAGGTGTCCGCGATGAACTTTCTTTTGCCTTCTTTACTTTCTTCAGCAACTTCTCATCGACAAAAGGACCTTTCTTTAATGACCTGCTCATTGTTCTCCTCGTTATTTACCTTCTCTTTTTACCTCGGCGTTTTAGTATATACTTATTACTCTTATTCTTAGGCCTTCTGGTTTTCCCTCCTTTAGCTGGCTTACCCCACGGACTTACAGGATGAGGATTGCCCTGCCCTGCTTTACCCTCACCACCTCCATGTGGATGGTCTACAGGGTTCATTGCTACCCCTCTTACCTTAGGCCTTCTTCCTAACCAGCGCACTCTACCTGCTTTACCGTGCACAATAGAATTATTCTCAATATTTCCTACCTGTCCTACAGTAGCCCGACAATCCACTTTAACAAGACGAACTTCTCCTGAAGGCATCTTAAGCTGGGCAAATCCTCTTTCTTTAGCCATAAGCTGTGCCCAGCTTCCTGCGCTTCTAACCAGCTTAGCACCCCGATTAGGTTCTAACTCAATATTATGCACTATTGTACCCAAAGGAATATGCTTTAACCTCATGGCATTGCCGGGTCTTATATCAATCTGCGAATCAAAAGCACTTACAACCTTATCTCCCACCTTTAGTCCATCGGGCCATATAATGTATCTTTTTTCTTTATCAGGATACTCTACCAATGCTATCCTTGCACTTCTGTTGGGGTCATACTCTATAGATAAAACCAATGCTTCCTCATCAAACCTATCTCTTTTAAAATCAACAATCCTGTATCTTCTTTTATGCCCCCCTCCTCTGTGTCTTAAGGTAATCCGGCCGTAGTTATTCCTTCCTCCTGTTTTTTTAAGAGGGACTACCAAAGACTTACAAGGTTTATCCTTCGTAATCTCAGAAAAATCAGAAATTACCCTAAAACGCAAGCCCGACGTCACTGGTTTAAACTTCTTTACTCCCATATCAAGTAATCTTTATAGTATCTCCTTCTCGCAAAGTAACAATTGCTTTCTTCCATGCAGGAGTTCTTCCCTCCTGATTCCAACGCAACCTTTTTGTCTTACCTTTCATATTAATGATATTTACTTTTGCTACCCTAACTTTATAAATAGCTTCTATAGCTCTTTTCACCTCAACCCTGTTGCTCCTTTTGTCTACCCAGAAGACATATTTATTCTGAGCAGACAACTTAGTTGCCTTTTCTGTAATTAACGGAGATTTAATTGACATATAAACATTGCTCAATCCAGCCATTTCTTAATCCTCTCCTCTGTTTTCTTGAAGGCATCCAGAGTAAAAAGCAGCTTTTTGCAATTTAATGCTGCATAAGAGCTTAAATTATCTGCTTTTTCGTATTCAAATCGTTTCAGATTTCTAGAAGATAACTTCATATTCTCGTTTATTGTATCTGCTACAAAAACAGTTTTTGTGTCATCGAGCTTAAGCTTCTTTAATATTTCAAACAAAAACTTGGTTTTTGGCTCTTTGACCTCAATCGTATCTACAATCATTATTTTGCCATCTTTAAGTTTGGCGTTAAGAGCGCTTTTTAAAGCCCGTATTTTCATTCGCCGTGGCATATTTTTGGAATACTCACGAGGCTGAGGACCAAAAGTTATACCTCCTCCACGCCATAAAGGAGAACGGATGGAACCTACACGCGCTCGACCTGTCCCTTTCTGTCTCCAGGGCTTAGTACCCCCTCCTCTTACTTCTCCTCTTTTTTTTGTCTTCGCCAACCCTTTTCTCTGGTTAGCCAAGAAAGTAACTACTGCCTGATGAAGAACAACCTCATCCACCTTACCATCGAATACCTTTTCATCAAGCTCAACAGTTTTTATCTTCTTCCCTTCCTGGTTGTATACGTCTATTTTCTTCATGTGCTCTTGCGTTTCTTTATAACAACAATGCTATTGATAGCACCAGGAACTGCCCCTTTTATATACAATATTCCCTTATCAACATCAACCTTAAGTATCTTAAGGTTCCTAATAGTAGTATAAGAATCGCCCATGTGCCCTGGCATTCTATGTCCTTTTACAATTCTGCCAGGAAAAGTGGTAGCCCCTGCTGAACCAATGCGACGATGTGTCGTAGAACCATGTGTTCGAGGCTGACCTCGCCAGTTATGACGCTTCATTCCTCCTTGAAACCCCTTACCTTTTGACTTAGCACGCACATCTACGATATCTCCTTCTTTAAATATATCTATACCTATTTCCTCTTTTAACTTAAGACCATCCTCGTCCTCTATATCCACTTCTTTAATGACACGGTAAGGAGAAACTCCTAATTTTTTAAAATATCCCAGGATGGGTTTCTTAACCTTGTTCTGCTTTGAAGAAGTAATTTTAAAATAGCCAATCTTTGCTTTTACGCCTTTAGGGTAAGAAACCTTCTCCAGCACACACATAGGGTCAACTTTTATGACTGTTGTAGCTACTAAACTAGCTCTCTCGTCAAAAACTTGCGTCATACCTAATTTTTTCCCTAAAGCTTCTTTTATCATCTCTTCCTAACGTTGGGACAAAAATTCACCCTCTCTTTGCCTTTTTTCTTACTCTCTTATTTCTATACTTCCTGTTTTATCTCTACATTAACTCCTGCAGGAAGATTAAGTTTACGAAGCGCATCAATTGTTTTTGCAGTAGGGTTATCTAAGTCAATAACCCTTTTATGTACTGCCAACATAAATTGCTCTCTTGACTTCTTATCTATGTTTGTAGAGCGTAAAACCGTATAAATTTTCTTTTTAGTAGGTAGAGGAATGGGACCTTTAACTTTTGCACCTGTACGTAAAGCCACATCTGTAATCTCCTGCACAGATTGGTCAAGAATCCTATGGTCAAACGCTCTTAGTTTTATTCTTATTTTAAGCATACTTTACGTGGTATTACTTCTATTGTGTTACTATTGCAATATCTCTGTCACTACTCCTGCACCTACGGTTCTGCCTCCTTCACGGATAGCAAAACGCATTTCCTTCTCAATAGCTACAGGCTGGATAAGTTCTACCTCAACCTCAGCATTATCTCCTGGCATAACCATCTCCATACCCTGAGGAAGCTTGATTGTCCCTGTTACATCGGTTGTCCTTATATAAAACTGCGGTCTGTAGCCACTAAAGAATGGAGTATGCCTTCCTCCTTCTTCTTTCTTTAAAGCATAAATCTGCGCTTTAAACTTAGTATGAGGAGTTATAGACCCGGGAGCAGCCACTACCATTCCTCTTTCTACCTCTTCCTTTTCTACTCCTCTTAAGAGTAGACCTACATTGTCTCCTGCTACTCCTTCATCAAGGGTTTTCCTGAACATTTCAACCCCAGTAACTACTGTTTTCTTTGTTTCAGGAGCTAAACCCACAATCTCTATCTCTTCGCCAGTCTTAATCTTTCCTCTCTCTATTCTTCCAGTAACCACTGTTCCTCTTCCGGAGATGGAAAAGACATCTTCAACCGCCATAAGAAAAGGCTTATCTATATCTCTCTTCGGTGTAGGAATATATTCATCAACAGCTTTCATAAGATCAAGAATCGGCTTACATTTAGGGCAATCCTCTTTTCCACAACCACATCCCATCGCCTCTAGCGCTGACCCCTTAATCACTGGCACTTCATCACCAGGAAACTCATACTTAGAAAGAAGGTCCCTTACTTCAACCTCAACTAAGTCAATGAGTTCTTTATCGTCTACCTGGTCAACTTTATTAACAAACACAACAATAGCAGGAACATTAACTTGCCGTGATAAGAGTATATGCTCGCGAGTTTGAGGCATAGGGCCATCTGTAGCAGCAACAACGAGTATAGAACCATCCATCTGAGCAGCACCTGTAATCATATTCTTAATGTAATCGGCATGACCAGGACAATCAATGTGAGCATAATGCCGGTTATCTGTTTCATACTCTACGTGAGATATATTAATTGTTAAACCTCTCTCTTTCTCTTCGGGTGCCTTATCAATATCCTCATAAGCTAAAGCCTGGGCTTTACCCCTGGTAGCGAGAATCTTTGTAATAGCACTGGTAAGAGTAGTTTTACCATGGTCAACATGACCAATGGTCCCAATGTTTAAATGAGGCTTACTCCTTACAAATTTTTCTTTTCCCATCCTCCACCTCCTATTATGTTCCTAATATCTTTACTAATATCTCCTTTGGCACCTCTTCGTAGTAGAAAGGCTCTATTGTATAAGAAGCTCTGCCTTGTGTCAAGTTTCTTAACACATCTGCGTAGTTAAAAACTTCACGCAGAGGCACCTCTGCCCTTATTGCCTTAACATTTTTTCTATCAGCAATGGAAGTAATCTTTGCTCTTCTTACATTCAAATCAGCAATCACCTGACTTAAATACTCCAAGGGAGTTACCACCTCTAAATCCATTATTGGCTCAAGTAAGACTGACCCTGCTCTCTTTAAACCATCTTTAAAAGCGATTTCAGCAGCAACCTTAAAAGCAAGCTCACTAGAATCAACCTCATGATAAGAGCCATCAATCAGTGTAACCTTTACGTCTGTAACAGAGTACCCTCCGAGAATTCCTGCGTTAGCAGCATTAAACACTCCCTCCTTAACTGAAGGAATAAAATCACGCGGAATAGCTCCTCCCTTAATCTTATTTTCAAAAACAACGCCTCCTTTTTTATTCGGCTCCATAAGCAAAACAACATGCCCATACTGACCCCTTCCGCCTGTTTGCTGAACAAACTTACCTACCGACTCTACTCGTTTTGTAATTGTTTCTTTATAGGCAACCTGTGGATTACCCACTCTGGCTTTGACTCTAAAATCGCTAAGCAACCTTTCCACCATCACTTCTAAATGGAGCTGGCCCATTCCTGAAATGATATTCTGACCAGTATCGGAGTTATAAGACACTTTAAAAGAAGGGTCTTCTGCCTCCAGCTTTTTTAAAGCCATAAATAATTTGTCCTGGTCTGCTTTTGTTTTGGGCTCAATAGCCAAAGAAACAACCGGTTCGGGAAACTTCATTTCCTCCAAAAGCAAAGGGTATTTGGGGTCACATAAAGTATCGCCTGTAGTGGTTTCTTTTAATCCTACAAGACAAACAATATCGCCGGCTTTGGCTTGATTTATAATCTCTTGTTTGTTGGCATGCATCCTGACAATCTTCGTTATCTTTTCTTTGCTTTTCTTTGCTGCATTGTACACAATTGAAGAAGTGTTAATTTTACCAGCATACACTCTTGTATAGAAAAGCTTGCCCACAAAAGGGTCAGTAAAAACCTTAAAACACAAAGCACAGAAAGGGGCTTTAGGACTTACTTCTATTTCTTCAATTTCACCTTTTACAGGATGCAACCCTTTAACAACCTTCAAATCAGCGGGTGAGGGTAGAAAATCACATATGGCATCCAAAAGAAGCTGAATCCCTTTATTCTTCAGAGCAGAACCACATAAAACTGGATAAAATTTATTCTTCAAAACATACTTACGAATTGTCTTAATAAAATCACTCTCTTTAAGCTCTTTATGATTAATAAACTTATCCATAAACTCATCGTCAAGCTCAGCGAGCCTTTCTATAAGCTCGTCTCTCAACTTAGTAATGACTTCGGAGAGAGAAGAAGGCACCGGTTTTCTTACCATCTTTTCGCCTAAATCATCCTCATAATACACAGCTTCGTTTCTTATAACATCTACTATCCCTTTAAGTTCATCATCTTCATATATAGGAAACTGAACAGCAGCAGCATTTGCCCCCAGCTTATCCCTCATCTCTTCCACTACTGATAATAAATCTGCCCCTGCTCTATCCATCTTATTCACAAAAGCGATACGCGAAACTTTGTATTTATCTGCCTGGCGCCACACTGTCTCTGACTGAGGCTCTACTCCACCTACCCCACAGAAAATTATAACTGCTCCATCTAAAACTTTAAGAGCGCGCTCCACCTCAACAGTAAAATCTATATGTCCAGGCGTATCAATAATATTGACATTATAGTCTTTCCAGCGACAGTAAGTTGCCGCACTCGTTATAGTAATACCCCTTTCTTTCTCTTGCTGCATCCAATCGGTAGTAGCAGTACCATCGTCTACTTCACCAATCCTGTAAACTCTTCCGCTATAAAAAAGCACCCTTTCAGTAGTTGTAGTCTTACCCGCATCTATATGGGCAACAAAACCAATATTTCTTATAAATTCTATTTCAGACATCTCTTTATTTATACTACAACTGTCTAAATTTTGTTTATTACCTACGTTACCTACTTTCACACCTGTGTAGCCCATCTATCTTTAAAATCTAAAATGAGCAAAAGCCCTGTTTGACTCTGCCATTTTGTGAGTATCTTCTTTCTTCTTTATTACTGCCCCCTCATTCTTATAAGCAGAAATTATCTCATCAGCAATCTTTACACTCATCGGTTTGCCTTTTTTATTACGAGCAAAGTCCCTCATCCACCTTAGAGCTATAGAAATTCCTCTCTGCTTAGAAACCTCCACAGGAACCTGATAAGTTGCCCCTCCAATGCGACGAGGCTTAACCTGAAGACGCGGCCGGGCATTCTCTAAAGCATCAAAAAATACCTTTAAAGCATCTTCTTTAGTTTTTTTCTCTACGGTATCTAAAGCTTCATAGATTATTCTCTGAGCAACACTCTTTTTACCATCTCGCATAATAATATTTATAAAATGGCTTAAGACTTCAGAGTTATACTTAGGGTCAGGAATAACTTCTCTTTTTGGTGCCCTTCTTCTTCTCATCTTAACCCTCCATTATTATCCTTTGGGTCTCTTTGTTCCATACTTAGACCGAGATTTTTTTCTATTTTGAACACCTTGGGTATCCAATGTCCCTCTTACAATATGATAACGAACACCAGGAAGATCCTTAACTCTTCCCCCTCTGACTAATACAATAGAATGTTCCTGAAGGTTGTGCCCTTCCCCCGGGATATAAGCAGTCACCTCTTCAGAATTAGTAAGCCTTAAACGGGCAATCTTACGCAAAGCAGAATTAGGTTTCTTAGGAGTCATTGTTCTTACCTGAATACATACTCCTCTTTTCTGAGGGCACATTCTTAAAGCTGGCGATTTAGACTTCCTCTTTTTGGGAACTCTTGGTTTTCGTAATAACTGGCCTATTGTTGGCATTTTTCCACCTCAACTTCCCGGTACTTCTTTAATCCTGTCCCTGCTGGAACAAGATGACCCACAATTACATTTTCCTTTAAACCTTTAAGCTCATCAACTTTACCGCTACTTGCTGCATCCGTTAAAACACGGGTAGTCTCCTGAAAACTTGCAGCAGAAATAAAGCTCTTGGTGTTTAAACTCGCTTTTGTTATTCCTAAAAGTAAAGGAGCAGCTGTAGCGGGTTTTCCTCCCTTCTTAAGAACACGTGCATTCTCCTTCTTAAAATCCCATTTATCTACTGCTTCGCCAGGCAAAAAGCTTGTATCGCCGGCGTCAACAATTTTAACTTTCTTAAGCATCTCCCTGATAATCAGCTCAATATGCTTATCATTTATGCTTACACCCTGCAAGCGATATATTTCCTGAATCTCATTCACCAAATACTCCTGTAACACCTTATCTCCGCAAACACGCAAGATATCTTGTAAAACAATAGGCCCCTCTGTAAGCTGCTGACCAGCAGTAACTTTATCTCCCTTATAAACTATAGGATGTGTACCTATAGGAATAGCATATTCTCTCTTCATGCCTGTGGGGCTTCTCACGATTATTTTTCTTTCCCCTTTTTCTTCTTTAAACTCTACAAAACCATCTATTTCACTAATCACAGCGGGATTCTTAGGCCGACGTGCCTCAAAAAGCTCTGCTACGCGGGGCAAACCTCCTGTAATATCTCTTGTCTTTGCTACCAGACGAGGTGTCTTAGCAATAACGTCACCGGCCTCAACCTTATCTTTCTCCTCTACCATGATATGCGCTCCTGTAGGAACAGGATAAATTCCTAAAACCTCATCTTTATCAGAAAGGATAAGAATCTGTGGATGATAATCTCCTTTAAACTCAATTACAACCCTTTCTTTTCTTCCTGTTGCTAAGTTCATTTCCTCTTGTATAGTTATACCTTCAATTACATCCTCATATTTCACCTTACCACTAACCTCAGTAAGAATTGGCGAAGAATAAGGATCCCACCGAACAAAAATTTTATCCTTATCAATTCTTTCTCCGTCTCCAACAAGAATGAATGATCCTTGAGGTATAGGGTTTCTTTGAAGTTCTATCCCCTTCTCATCATTTATGCTGATCATACCGTTACGATTAAGAACAACAAAATTTTTCCCCTTAGGAACCACCTTAAGCCCATGATACTTGACGATGCCTGATTCCCTTGCCTTGATAAACGACCTCTCTGCAATCCTTGAGGCTGTTCCTCCAATATGAAATGTCCTCATAGTAAGCTGGGTTCCAGGCTCACCTATTGATTGAGCTGCAATAACTCCTACCGCTTCTCCAATCTCAACCATTTTGCCCGTAGCTAAGTTTCTACCATAACACTTTCTACACACGCCCCTTTCTGATTCACAGGTAAGAACACTTCTTATCCTTATTTTCTCAATCCCAAGCTTTTCAATCTTCTCTGCCTTTTCCTCTATAATCTCTTCTCCTGCTTTTACAATTATTTCATCGCTCACTATATCTACAATATTATCCAAAGCTACCCTGCCAACAATCCTTTCTTTTAGAGAAACTACTACTTCATCACCTTCTACAATCTCAGAAACTGTAATCCCGTTAACTGTCCCACAATCATCCTCAATAACAATCACTTCTTGAGCAACATCAACAAGCCTTCTTGTTAAATATCCTGCATCGGCAGTCTTTAAAGCAGTATCAGCAAGACCTTTTCTTGCTCCATGGGTAGAAATAAAATATTCCAACACACTTAACCCTTCACGAAAGTTGGAAGTAATAGGGGTTTCAATAATCTCTCCTGAGGGTTTTGCCATAAGCCCCCGCATTCCAGCAAGCTGACGCATCTGAAGACGCGAACCTCTTGCACCTGAATCTGCCATCATAAAAATGGGATTAAAAAAGTCAAGATTCTGAAATACATAATCAGAGACCTTATCAGTAGTGCGTGTCCATATATCAATAATCTTATTATGACGCTCTCTCTCGGTAATAATCCCCCGACGATACTGCTCTTCTACCTTAGAAAGTTCTGTATTCGCCTCTTTTATACAATCAGTTTTCTGGGGCGGGATTTTTAAATCTTCCATTCCTATACTTACTCCACCCTTTGTGGCATACTCAAAACCTAAGTCTTTCAAATCATCAAGAAGAACAATGGTAGCATGATGGCCAAACTTTTTATAACATTCACTTACAATGTTAGAAATCTTCTTCTTGTTAAGAACTTCATTTACAAATCTGAATCCTTTTGGTAAAATCTGATTAAAAATTATCCTTCCTACAGTTGTTTCAACTATCTTAGTTTTATTATCCTCTTCTATTCTTAGCTTTACCTTAGCGTGCAAATCTACTTCCTCATCTTGATAAGCAGTAATCGCTTCATCAGGATTAGAAAAAACAATACCCTCTCCTTTTGCCCCTTCCTTCTCTACGCTTAAAAACCTGCATCCTAGAATTATATCCTGACTAGGGGTAATAATCGGCCTTCCATCGGCAGAAGAAAAAATATTATTGGCAGCAAGCATCAATATCTTTGCCTCAGCCTGAGCTTCTAAAGATAAAGGAACATGGACAGCCATCTGGTCACCATCAAAGTCAGCATTAAAGGGAGCACACACCAAAGGATGAAGTTTTATTGCCTTACCTTCCA